>NZ_POUD01000258.1 GCF_003236395.1 Nonomuraea aridisoli
ACCTTCCTCCCACCCCCGAAGACGCGGCCCAATTCCCCACGTCCCAGGGCACTCCTACGTCGCTGGCCCACCACCATGCTCCCTTCACCTTCGAGGAATCCGCTCCGGGCCAAGACAACCTCGATCCGTCGGCCGTTGGGCACAGCGATCTCCTCCTTCACTGGGGCCCGCCCAGCGTCGGTCTGGACAACCCCGGTGCCGTGGGCTCTACGGCGAGTCATGGCGAGCGCTTCGCGAATTCTGCGGCAGGTTATGGTGACCGCTTCGCTGGATCGTGGTCTGCTGCTGAGTACGGCGACGGCGTCGTTCCGCCGGGTCCTTCGGGCTTTGACGGTGATGGCTCAGGTTCTGTCGCTTCGGCGGCGGGTCGCACTGGCCAATCCCCGGACTCTCACGGGGTTGGTTCCGGCGACTCACGGTACGGCGATCCGTTGGCGGCCGGCCCCTTGAGCCCGTCAGCATCCGTTGGCGTCGATCTGAACGACTCAGGGGTGACAAGGCAGGCTGTGGGGCACGGCGACAGCCTCGGCTCCTCTGGCCTCGCACCCTTCGACCTGGATCATCCCGGCTACCTGCGTCCCGTCGCCGTCCATAACGACGACCTCGACACCTTCAACTCGTCACCCCATGCCTGGACCGGCCGTGGCTTCTCGGCTTCATCAGCCCTTCACCAGGACCCCGTGACCGCGTCCAGCCCCGCCGCGATGACGCAGCCCACGAAAAGCCCGGCAGCGGCGCCACAGGCCAAGACGAGCCCGGCGGCGAAGACTCCGACCACGAAGGGATCCGCCTCTGTTCCCCCGTCCATCCAGAGATTCCGCAACGCTCTCGCCTCCCAAGGCCCCGCGCTGGACCCGGGCAGGCCAGGTCTGCGCGTCCTGCTCGCCATCGGGCTCCTCGCTGCCGCAGTGGCGGCGTTCCTGGTCTGGCAGGCCCAGCCCAGACCCCAACCCCTGCCGCCACCCACCCCAATCGCGCCCGCGACCCCGTCCCCTTCTCCTACGGCGAAGGTCACCGTGCACGTAGCAGGCAAGATCCGCAAACCAGGCGTCTACCTCCTCCCCTCAGGCGCCCGGGTCACGGACGCGGTAGCGGCCGCCGGAGGAGTATCCCGCGGGGCCTCCATCGGAGGGCTCAACCTGGCCCGACGCCTGATCGACGGCGAACAGATCGTCGTCGGCGCCAAACAGCCCGCGGCCATTCCCGGCTCACCCGTCGTAGACCCGGCGAACGCCGTACTCGACCTCAACTCCGCCACCCCCGAACAGCTGGAACAACTCCCCGGTGTGGGAGAGGTCCTGGCCGCGCGCATCGTCGAGTTCCGCACCAGCCGCGGCGGCTTCACCACCGTTGACCAGCTTCGCGAAGTCAGCGGTATCGGTCCGAAAACGTTCGAAGAAATCAAGCCAAAGGTCCGCATCTGACATGCCCACCATGCACCCCGAAGAGCCCCACGCCCGTCGTACGAGCCGCCCTCTCGGCACTCCTGCCCTTCCCAGGAGCAAGGAGGAACACCCCAACGCCCTCGCGGATCTGGAGGCCCGTCACGGCGCACACCCCTACTCGGAGACCAATCACCATCACCCGACGCACTCCGTCACCCGCCCAGACGAGCCTGCGCAAGTCGACACCGCACTGCCTCGCACAGCCATGAGCCCAGCAGGAGAGCCGCGCCCAGCACCGAACACAAGTGCGCCACACGCGGTCGGCGACCAACGTGTGCCACGGCGTTCAGAAGCGGAGACGCGTTGGTCCCATGGTGTCAGCCACACCCGCCCGGCGGGAACGGAGTGGTCCAGGCACCCAGGTCCGACGGTGGGCTGGGTCCGGGCTGGCGACGACTCGGGGCGTATGGCGCGTTCCCGTTCGATCGATGGGGCCGGCCGGACCGGACCGGAGGGAAACCCCGGGTCGTCCCCACGTTCAGGACCGGCAGTCGGTTGGGCCTACATGGGCGACGAACTGGGCCAGGCTGCGCGTTCAGTCGCCGAGACCCCCATGGCCCACGAAAGTCGTTGGATCCAGTCGGCGGGCGTCTTGGGAGGACCCGCACGTGTGGGCGCGGCCGCTGCTTGGCTGCACCCCGATGACAGGTGGTCAGGCGGAGATCACAACCATCGGACTGCAGGTCTCGACGCGGACGTCAAAGCAACGCGACGTATGCGGACCGTCGCATCATCCCAGCCCCCTCCCGAGACGAACACTCGCGAACGTGCCTGGCCCCTCGCCTTCCCAGCGGTGGCCGCGTGGGGCAGTGCCATGGTCCTGCTCGGTTGCTCGGCCCGAAGCGGCATGATCGTCGCCGTCGCGGCAGCCCTCGGTGCGGCTGCGACGGCGTGGTTGGTACGCCCCCGCATCACCCGCATCGGCTGGCAGGACATCACGACCGGATGGCGCAACATCGCCATCGCCACGCTCATCTGCACGGCGGCCGCCTCCGTTTCGGTAGCCCTGCGAGTCCACGCGCTGACCACAGGCCCGGTGTCCGAGCTGGCGGACAAGAACGCCTTCATCACCGCAGAGATCGCCCTGACGGACGACCCCGAACGACGCCCGAACCGAGGCGGACACTTCAATCCGGAAAGCTACGTCGCCCGTGCCGCGCTCAAGGTCGTCCAGTACGGCACCAGCCGCCAAACGATCGACGTCCCCGTAACCGTCTTCGCCATCGGACGAGCCTGGGCCGGCCTCCTCCCCAGCCAACATCTCGAAGTCACCGGACGCCTCGCCCGCCCCACTGCCGGCACCTCGGTCGCGGCCATCCTGCTGGTCCGAGGCCCGCCGAAGGTCCTGACGCCTCCCTCCGCCCTGCAGACGATGGCGGGTTCTCTCAGGGCAGGGCTCCGGTCCGCAGCCGACGTCCTGCCTCCGGACCAGCGCGGCCTCCTCCCCGGCTTGGTCGTGGGGGACGTCTCCCGCATGGACCCGCAGGTGACGTCTGACATGAGGGAAGCCGGCCTCAGCCACCTGAACGCCGTAAGCGGCGCCAACCTGGCGATCGTCGCAGGCGCGACCCTCGCCCTCTCGCGCGTGATCGGCCTCCCCCTACCGGTGAGAGCGGGGGTCGCCGCTGTGGCGATGCTCCTGTTCGCAGTCGTGGCCCGGCCTTCGCCGAGCGTCCTGCGCGCCCTCCTCATGGGCTTGGCCGCAGCCATCGCCATGGGCACAGGCCGTTCCAAGGACGGGGTCGCCGCCCTGTCTGCGACCGTCCTCTTCCTGATCCTGTTCGTCCCCGAACTCGCCCGCTCGTACGGCTTCGCGCTGTCCGTGACCGCGACCGCAGGCATCCTCCTGCTCGCCCCCCGCTGGCGCGACAAGCTGTCCCGCTCGAAGGAGAACGCCACCCCACAGGATCCGTCCATCACCTCGCCGCAACGAGCCCCGCTCCCCGCAACCAGCGCGGGCCGGCCACCGACTGACGGCCACCTTCACACTGGCACCCGCTACAACCAGATCCTCGACGGAAACAACGGCCCCCTATTGGACGACGCCCAGGCACATGGCCGGGTAGACGGTCGGGCGGACGGCCCGACAGACGGCCTGACAGACGGCCCGGCGGATGGTCGCGCACATGACTGGACGGACAGGCGAAGGGAAGAGGGCTCGTCGCGGCATCGTGGCTTGTTGCGGCTTCCACCGTTGCCGCGCTGGGTCGCGGAAGCGGTCGCCGTACCCGCGGCTGCTCAGGTGGCCGTGACACCTGTCCTGGTGCTCATGGCCGGGCAGGTGACGCCGGTGGCAGTGATCGCCAACCTGCTCGTCGCCCCGGCGGTCGCCCCCGCCACCCTGCTCGGCTTCGGCGCCGCCTTGGTGGCCCCCGTGTGGCCGGACGGCGCGCGGTTGCTTGTCATCCCGGCCGGCTACGCGGTCGGCTGGATCATCACGGTCGCACGCTGGGCGGTGAACCTGCCGTTCGCCACCGTGCCATGGCCGGCCGGCCTTCCGGGTCTCGCCCTGCTCGTGCTCGCCGTGCTCGTTGCGATCCCGATCCTGCGTCGCCGCGCCTGGCGGGCCGTCGCGGTGACCGTGGTCGCGGCAGCGTTGGCAGCGGTGCTGGTGATCCGGCCGATCGCCGGTCCCTGGCCGCCCAAGGGATGGCTGATGGTGATGTGCGACGTGGGCCAGGGCGACGGTTTGATCGTCGCGGCAGGTCCAGGCCGGGCCGTCGTGGTCGACACGGGCCCCGACCCGGCGATCATGGACAAGTGCTTGCGCAGGGTCGGCGTCGACGACGTTCCTCTGCTCGTCCTCACCCACGCCCACGCCGACCACGTGGGCGGGATTTCAGGAGTGCTGAGAAACCGGCGGGTGGGGGCGGTGGTGGTCAGCCCCCACAGAGACGGCTCCGAAGGCGGGGGACGCATCTCCACCATGCTGGCGGGCCGCCGCATCCCAGAATGGACGGCCTCCCCGGGCACACGCTGGCGCTTCGGTCCGTCGGAGCTCACCGTCGTCGCCCCGGCTCTCGACTCCGGCGGATCGTACGGCTACGGAGAGGGCAGCGAGATCAACAACGCGAGCGTGGTCCTCCACGTACGCTGGCGTTCCGGCTCCGCGCTGCTGGGCGGCGACCTGGAAACGGAGGCACAGGACGACCTCCTGCACCGCTTCCCGATACGTGCGGACATCCTCAAAACCCCGCACCACGGATCGAACCGGCAGTCTCCAGAGTTCCTGGGCTCTCTTGGCGCACGCGCGGCGTTGATCAGCGTGGGCGCCGGCAACGACTACGGTCACCCGGCCCCGTCCACACTCGGCCTTCTACGCCGCCTCGGGCTCACCGTCCACCGCACCGACCAGTCGGGCGATCTCGCCGTAGTGGAGGGCGAAGACGGAATGGCGGTGATCCCCCGCGGCCGTGACTTCAGCCTCCGCACGGTCGGTGACGGCCACGGTGGCGCAACAGATACAGGTCGCACCCTGGCCATCACTCACATGAGGAGACCCTCTGCACACAAGCACAACGTCGGCACGCAGGATCGGCCGCGATGTCATCGAACCTGATGACGTGATGGGCAAAGATCATTCGCATCTACCTTGAAGCTGGCCCACACTCAAGGCGTCCGCGTCAGGTGCTGACCAGAGACCACACCTCATCCCCGGCCCTTGCCTTGCACAGCGCGGCGATCCACTGCCACCGTGAGCCGTGAACCGCAAGCCGTGCGTCGTGCGCGCCGGTCGCCGTGAGCCGCAGGCCGTGCGACTCTCGCGGCCGGTTGTTGTAAGCCGTGTGCAGTGAGCGGGTCGCGGGTCGCCGGTGGTCGTACGCGGCCGGGCACTGTGAACGAGCGTGTCGATGACGGCGCGGTCTCGGGTACGGTGCCGGGCTCACGTCCGGTTCAGGATGCTGCCGTCGCCGATACCGAGCCGGTCAAGGCTTCACCTCAAGCGCCATCACCAGAGTCACAGACCTTCGAGGCGCAAACCGGGATCGAACGAGAACAGGCGATGGCCGCAGGCAACAGTGTGACGCCCGAACAGCGGCTGGTGACTCTGACCGTTGTGGCAGCGCGCCGCACTCACTGACAGGGCGTCGCTGCTCAGGTCGATGGTGGCAGTGGCTGATGGGCCGTACCTGTTGTTGATGACGGGCCGTTGCGCCGATGGACCACCGTTGTGGCAGAGGATTGGAAGCCACCGCCTGGTCTCGTCTGGACCGGGCGTCTTTCGGCGCGGCACGCGAGAGGGCGTTCGTCCAGGGCCGGGCCGGGGTTACTGGACGGGGGTGCCGCCGCGCCAGACCCGGCGGGGCTTGAGGCCGAAGGACCAGGCGAAGGCGCCCTCGTGGTCGGCGTCCCACTGCACGATGTCGGCGAGCCGTCCCGGCGTCAGGACGCCGCGGTCGGGCGCGCCCAGGACGGTGGCGCCGCCGAGCGTGGCCGCGCGCAGCGCGTCGTTGACGCTCATCCCGAACGCCGACACCGCCATGGCGATCACCAGGGACATCGAGGTGATGCCGCAGAAGCCGGGGTTGTGGTCGCTGCCGAGCGCGATCTGCACGCCATGCTTGATCATCTGGCGGACCGGCGGCAGGTGGCCGCGCTGCAGGGCCGTGGCCGGGCAGACGACGGCGGGCACGCCGTAGCGGGACATGATGGCGATGTCCTCGTCGGACATGTGGTGCAGGCCGTCGGCGGAGGCGCAGCCCAGCTCGGCCGCCAGCTGGACGGCGCCGCGCCGGCTGTACTGGCCGGCGTGGATGCGCGGCAGCAGGCCGACGTTGCGGCCGGAGGCGAGGACCCAGCGGGATTCCTCGGTGGTGAAGTGGCCCTCGTCGCAGTAGACGTCGACGCTGTCGGCGCCCGCCGCGGCGGCGTCGGCGCACCAGGCGCCCACGGCCTCGACGTATTCGCGCTGCCGGCCGAAGTACTCGGGCGGCACCACATGGGCGGCCAGGAACGTGACGTGCACCCGCGGCATCATCGGCTCCTTCTCCAGCTCGCGCAGGAGCCGCACGTCGGCGAGCTCGCCGTCGCGGGTGAGGTGGTAGCCGGTCTTGGCCTCGACGGTGGTCGTGCCGCTGAGCAGCCAGCCGCGCAGCCGCTCGCGTACGCCGTTGCAGAGCGTCCAGGGGTCGGTGCCGCGGGTCACGGTGACGGTGGAGCCCACGCCGCCGCCCGCCGCGGTGATCGAGGCGGACGTGGAGCCGCCGGTGCGGATGGCCAGCTCGGCGTAGCGGTTGCCGGCGTAGACCGGGTGGGTGTGGGCGTCGATGAGACCGGGCGTGACGAGGGCCCCGCCGAGGTTTTCGACGTGGTCGACGTCGACGATGTCGTCGACGACGCCGGGCACGCTCTGCGGCAGGTCGGGAGCACGCCCGACCCAGGCGATGCGGTCGTTGTGGACGAGGATGGCGGCGTTGCTGAGGACCTCGTTGCCGGTCCAGAGGCGGCCGATGTTGGTCAGGAGCCGAACGGTCACCGCATCACCACCCAGCGCGCTCCCCCGCACGGGCACAGAGCCCAGTGCACGGCCCGTGCCGCGCCCACTGAGTCCGCTCCGGGTCCGGACGACATGGGGGGTCTCCTGCTCTCATCCGCATCAGGTTGTGCGGTGACCGTATCGCCGGAGTCATGATCCGGCGATTTCAGTTCAGTTACGTTATTTCACATCTCGGGCCGCTGTACAGGGTTATTCGGAAGAAAGACCACTGATCCCAGCCGTCACGCAGCGCTGCCTCTGCCCCAAGGACCCCGCTGACGACTTCAGAGACGTGCGGCCATCATCCGAAAACCCAGAACCCGAACTTAAAAGCCAGACCAACGTTGGGTCTGGCCAATCCTAGCAATCCCGGAGTGCCGAAACCACTGCCGCTTTTGCGCAACTCTGCACGCTTTGCAGCGAGATCCGGCGCACCATACCGGTGAGGCCGCCCGCGCCATACCGGGAAGGCCGCCGGCACCATAACGGTGAGTGCCGCCGCGGCGGCACTCACCGCGTCCGCGTCAGGAGACGTGCTCCACCGGCTTGCCGACCCGCAGCAGCTCCTGCGACAGGCTGGGCAGCACGCGCGCGTGCAGGATCGTGCCCTCGCCCACGTGGTCGACCGAGAGCACCTCGCCCTCCTTGTGCGCCCGCGAGATCAGGTCGCCCCGCTCGTACGGCACCAGCAGGTGGACCTCGTGGTCGAGGCGCGGCAGCCGCTCCTCGATGAGCTCCATCAGCTCGGGGATGCCCTTGCCGGTGCGGGCCGAGACCACGATGCTGTCGCGCTCGCGCCGCGCGATGCGGTCGAGCACCTCGGGGTCGGCCGCGTCGGCCTTGTTGATCACCACGATCTCCGGCACCTCGGACGCGCCCTCGATGTCCGCGAACACCTCACGGACCGCCGCGAGCTGCCCCTCGGGGTCGGGGTGGGAGCCGTCGACCACGTGCAGGATCAGGTCGGCGTCGGCGACCTCCTCCAGCGTCGAGCGGAACGCCTCGACGAGCTGGTGGGGCAGGTGACGGACGAACCCGACGGTGTCGGCGATCGTGAACAGCCGGCCTTCGGCCGTGCGCGCCCGGCGCACGGTGGGGTCGAGGGTGGCGAACAGCGCGTCCTCCACCAGCACGCCCGCGCCGGTGACGCGGTTGAGCAGCGAGGACTTGCCGGCGTTGGTGTAGCCGGCGATGGCCACGGCCGGGACCTCGCGCCGCTGGCGCGCGTGACGCTTGGTGTCGCGCGCGGTGGACATGCCGCCGATCTGACGGCGCAGCTTGGCCATGCGCTCGCGGATGCGGCGCCGGTCCAGCTCGATCTTGGTCTCACCGGGACCGCGGCCGCCGATGCCGACGCCGCCCGCGGCGCGTCCGCCGACCTGCCGCGACAGGTTGCCGCCCCAGCCGCGCAGGCGCGGCAGCAGGTACTGCAGCTGCGCCAGCTCGACCTGGGCCTTGCCCTCGCGGCTCTTGGCGTGCTGGGCGAAGATGTCGAGGATCAGTGCGGTGCGGTCGATGACCTTCACCTTGACGATGTCCTCGAGCTGGCGGAGCTGGCCGGGGGTCAGCTCGCCGTCGCAGATCACGGTGTCGGCGCCGCTGGACTCGACGATGTCACGCAGCTCCAGCGCCTTGCCGGAGCCGATGTACGTCGCCGGGTCGGGCTTCTGGCGCCGCTGGATGAGCCCGTCGAGCACCTGCGACCCGGCCGTCTCCGCCAGGAGCTTGAGCTCCAGCAGGGAGTTGTCGGCGTCTTCCGCCGTGCCGGAGGTCCAGACGCCGACGAGGACGACCCGCTCGAGCCGCAACTGCCGGTATTCGACCTCGGATACGTCTTCGAGTTCGGTGGACAGGCCCGCCACGCGGCGCAGCGCCTGGCGCTCCTCGAGGTCCATGTCGCCGGTCTCGATCTCGTCGAGCAGGGTGTATTCGCGCATTCGTGTCATCTCTATGAGGAAACGTCTGGACACCTCGGTGTCTTCCCACGATGGTGGCAGACATCCCCGAGCGCAATCACCTGGTTATCCCGTTACGCAGGTGACACCGTGACATCGCCTGATCCGGTCTGCAGCGAGATCTTGTGCGGCGAGGAGGTGTCGGTCTTGACCGTGACGGCGGTGTCGCCGGAGCCCACCTCGCTTTTGAGGTCGTAGGCGCCGTCGGGGACGGCGAGCCGGATGTCCCCGCTGCCGGCCACCAGCTCGACGGCGTCCGGAGCGGAGGCGTACGTGAGCTCGATGTCGCCCGCCCCCGACTCGGCGGACAGGCTCCTGCCGGCCAGGCCGGCCGCGTCCACGTCGCCCGAGCCCACGAGCAGCTTCAGCTCCCCGGTCAGGCCCCTGAGGGTGAGGTTGCCCGAGCCGGTGGTCAGGTCGGCCGTCAGGCCCTTGGGGACCTCGATCTCGTAGTCGACGCCACAGGCGCCCCAGTCGGACGGGCAGTCATAGGTGACGACCAGCGCCTCCCCCTCGACCTTGTGCTCGGTCTCGGGCTTGGCGTCGCCGCGCCAGCGCAGGTGCTCGACCACGCGTACGGTGTCGCCCTCGGTCTCGGTGATCTCCGCGTCGCCCGCGCCGCTCTCCAGCCGCAGCTCGCCGACCTTCTCCGTCACCTCGTACGACACCGTGTCCTGGTTGACGGGGCCGGCGACGCTCTCGAGGCCGCACCCGGTCAGCAGGGCGGCGGAGGCCAGCAGTCCGCCCGCGACGATCACCTTCTTGTTCATGCGGTGAATCCTCTCCCGGCATGGCTCCCGCCACATCGGGGATGACCCCGACGACTCCCCGAGAGGACCCCGCCTTTGACCGGGTATGGGCGGGGGAGTAATTTCACTTCCACAATCCAGAAGTCGTTTTCCATGAAGTGGAAAAGAGGTCCCATGGAGATCACCGGCCCGATGCTCGATCGGTTCGACGAGGTCCTCACGCCGGAGGCGCTCGATTTCGTGGCGGCTCTCCAGCGGGAGTTCGGCCCCAGGCGGCTTGAGCTGCTGGAGGCCCGCCAGGCGCGCCAGGCGGAGCTGTCGGCGGGCGCCCTGCTCGACTTCCTGCCGGAGACCAAGCAGATCAGGGAGGGCGACTGGCGGGTCGCTCCCCCGGCGCCCGGCCTGGAGGACCGGCGCGTCGAGATCACCGGCCCGACCGATCAGAAGATGACCATCAACGCGCTCAACTCCGGCGCGAAGGTGTGGCTGGCCGACTTCGAGGACGCCCTGTCCCCGCTGTGGGAGAACATCGTGGCCGGCCAGCTCAACCTGCGTGACGCGCTCGACCGCACGATCGACTTCGAGTCCGGCGGCAAGGCGTACGCGCTCAAGCCCGACGAGGAGCTGGCCACCATCGTGGTGCGCCCGCGCGGGTGGCATCTGGACGAGAAGCACGCCCTGGTCGACGGGCAGCCGGTGTCGGGGTCGCTGTTCGACTTCGCGCTCTACTTCTTCCACTGCGCCCAGCGGCAGATCGACAAGGGCAAGGGCCCGTACTTCTACCTGCCCAAGATCGAGTCGCACCTCGAGGCGCGGCTCTGGAACGACGTGTTCACCCGGGCGCAGGAGCTGCTCGGCATCCCGCACGGCACCATCAGGGCGACCGTGCTCATCGAGACCTACCCGGCGGCCTTCGAGATGGAGGAGATCCTCTACGAGCTGCGCGACCACTCGGCGGGGCTCAACGCGGGCCGCTGGGACTACCTGTTCAGCGTGATCAAGAAGTTCCGCACGCGGGGCCGCGAGTTCCTGCTGCCGGAGCGGAACGCGGTCACGATGACGGCGCCGTTCATGCGGGCCTACACCGAGCTGCTGGTGCGCACGTGCCACAAGCGGGGCGCGCACGCGATCGGCGGGATGGCGGCGTTCATCCCCTCGCGCAGGAACCCCGAGGTGAACGCGGTCGCGCTGGAGAAGGTGCGGGCCGACAAGACGCGCGAGTCGGGCGACGGGTTCGACGGGTCGTGGGTGGCCCACCCCGACCTGGTGCCGATCTGCCGGGAGGTGTTCGACGGCGTGCTGGGCTCGCGTCCGCACCAGCTCGACCGGCTGCGCGAGGACGTCAGCGTCACCGCGGCCGAGCTGCTGGCCGTCTCCGAGACGCCGGGCGACATCACCGAGACCGGGCTGCGGAGCAACGTCGACGTCGGCCTGCGCTACCTCGCCTCGTGGATGGGCGGGCAGGGCGCGGCGGCCATCCACAACCTGATGGAGGACGCCGCCACCGCCGAGATCTCGCGCTCGCAGGTCTGGCAGTGGATCCACAACGACGTCACCCTCGCCGACACGGGTGAGCAGGTGACGAAGGAGATCGTGGAGCGGATCATCGGCGAGGAGCTGGCCGAGATCGCACAGGAGCCGGGATACGACGAGAAGTTGTTCGACCAGGCGACGCAGCTGTTCAAGGAAGTGGCGCTGGACGACGACTTCGCCGAATTCCTGACTCTCCCGGCATATGCTCGAATGCCATAACAGAGGGTGAAAAATAGAAAAGAGGGGGGATCGGTGATGGAAGAGCTGACCGCGGCGCTGCACTCCCTGCTGCCCGAAGATTCGGTGATCACCGATCCCGTACGCCTGCGCACCTACGAGTGTGACGGCCTCACCTACCACCGGGCGACCCCGGGCGTCGTCGTGCTGCCCGAGACCGCCGAGCAGGTCGCCCGCGTGGTACGCCTGTGCAACGACTTCGGCGTGCCGTTCGTGGCCAGGGGGTCGGGCACGGGCCTGTCGGGGGGCGCGCTGCCCCGCGAGGACGGCGTGCTCATCGTCACCGCGAAGATGCGCCGCATCCTGGACATCGACCTGGACAACCGCCGGGCGGTCGTCGAGCCGGGGGTGACCAACCTGGCGATCACCGAGGCCGTCCGCGACCAGGGCTACTACTACGCCCCCGACCCCTCCAGCCAGCAGGTCTGCTCGATCGGCGGCAACGTCGCGGAGAACTCCGGCGGCGCCCACTGCCTGAAGTACGGCTTCACCGTCAACCACGTCGAGGCGTGCGAGATCGTCACGCCCGACGGCGACCTGGTCACGCTCGACCGCATGGACCCGGGCTACGACCTGCTGGGTGCGTTCATCGGCTCGGAGGGCACGCTCGGCATCGCCACCAAGATCACCGTACGGCTGAGCCGCGCGCCGGAGGCCGTGACCACGGTGCTGGCCGCGTTCGAGAACCTGGAGCAGGGCGGGGAGGCCGTCTCGGCGATCATCGGCGCGGGCATCGTGCCGGCCGCGATCGAGATGATGGACGCGCTCAGCATCGAGGCGGCCGAGGCCGCGGTGGCCTGCGGCTACCCCGCGGGCGCCGGCGCGGTGCTGGTCGTGGAGCTGGACGGCCCGGCCGCCGAGGTCGAGCGGCAGTTCTCCCGGCTGCGGGAGATCTGCTCGGCGGCGTTCGAGCTGCGGGTGGCCGCGGGAGCGGCCGAGCGGGCGGCGATCTGGAAGGGCCGCAAGTCGGCGTTCGCCGCCGTCGGGCGCATCAGCCCGGCCTACATCGTGCAGGACGGCGTGGTGCCGCGCACGTCGTTGCCCGCGGTGCTGGCGGCCATCGACCGGCTCTCGGCGGAGCACGGCATCCGGGTGGCCAACGTCTTCCACGCCGGCGACGGCAACCTGCATCCGCTGGTGTTGTTCGACGACGCGGAGCCCGGGGCGGGCGAGCGGGCGGAGGTGGTCTCCGGCGCGATCCTCGACCTGTGCATCGAGCACGGCGGCTCCATCACCGGCGAGCACGGCGTGGGCGTCGACAAGTCGCGCTACATGCCGAAGATGTTCGGCGCGGACGACCTCGACACCATGCAGCTCGTACGATGCGCGTTCGATCCCCGCGGGCTGTCCAACCCGGGCAAGGTGTTCCCGACGCCGCGGTTGTGCGGCGAGGTGCCGGGCGTGCGCAAGGGCGTGCATCCGCTGGTCGAGTCGGGGAAGGCGGAGCAGTTCTGATGACGCTGGCAGAAATCGGCGTGACGGTCAGGCAGGCGGGCCCCGACGACGCGGTGGGCGGGGTGCTCCCGCGCTGGGTCGCGTTGCCGGAGAGCGTCGAGGAGATCGCGGCCCTGCTGCGCGCCTGCGCCGAGCAGGACCTGGCGGTGGTGCCCGTGGGCGGCGGCACGAAGCTGCACTGGGGCGCGCCGCCGGAGCGTTGCGACGTGCTGCTCGACATGTGCTGCATGAACGCCGTGCTGGAGCACGCGGCGGGCGACCTCGTGGTGCGCGTCCAGGCCGGGGTGACGATGGACGCCCTGGCGGCGGAGCTGGCGGGCAAGGGGCAGGAGCTGGCGCTCGACGTGCCCTCCGGCGCGGGCTCGACGGTGGGCGGCACGCTGGCCGCCGGGCTGCCGGGGCCGCGCGCGTTCCGCTACGGCACCGCCCGCGACCTGCTCATCGGCATCACCGTCGTGCTCGCCGACGGCACGATCGCCCGCTCCGGCGGCAAGGTGGTCAAGAACGTCGCCGGATACGACCTGGGCAAGCTCTTCGCCGGCTCGTACGGCACCCTCGGCGTCATCGCCGAGGCGGTGTTCCGGCTGCACCCGCTGCCGGCCGAGCGCCGCTGGGTGGTCGCCGAGCCGTCCCTCGACGAGCTCCCGGCGCTCGCCCTGGCGCTCGCGGCGTCACAGGCGGAGCCGAGCGCGGTCGAGGTGGACCGGCCCGATCCGCACGGCCCGGTCGTCCTGGCCGCGCTGGTGGAGGGCACGGCGGCCGAGGACAGGGCGCGGGCGC
>NZ_POUD01000259.1 GCF_003236395.1 Nonomuraea aridisoli
GGGTGGGCCTTTGGGGAGCCGGTTGGAGGTGCCGCGCGGATTGTGGGGGTGGGTCAGTCGTCTTTGCGGAGGGCGTTGCGGCCTTCGGCGGCGCCGACGAAGCGCATCTTGCCCAGCGGTACGTCGCCCTGGGTCTCCTGGGTGGGGCGTCGTGCGGCGCGGTGGGCGCGGTCGCGGTCGCTGGGCAGTACGTACGGCCGTTTGAGCACCTCGTCCAGGATGAAGACGGTCTCCGTGGCCTTGACGGCGGGGATGTTGGCCAGCCGGTCGGTGACCATGGTGTGCACGGCGGCCACGTCGGCCACCCGGACCTGGATCATCGCGTCGTGCTGCCCCGTGGTGATCGCGCAGTACTCGACCTCGGGCATCCTGGCCAGCTCCGCGCGGAACTGCTTCCACATCTGCTGGCGTACGGTGACGAAGATCAGCGCGGTGATGCCCAGCCCCGCCCGCACGTGGTCGATCTCGGCGGTGAAGCGCTTGATGGCGCCGTCGGCGCGCAGCGCCTCGAAGCGCGTGTAGGCGTTGGCGCGGGAGATGCCCACCCGCTCGGCCAGCGCCGCGACCGAGATCCGGCCGTTCTCGCGCAGGACCTCGAGGATCTTCATGTGGATGTCGTCCAGTTCGAGACCGATGCCGATCCGTCCAGGCTGACCGCCGCCGCCACTCCCATTTCTGGAAATTTCACTCATCATTACCTCATCGCGCTCGATATACGTCTCGGCGACCGCACGGGGTCTGGACGATCTGCCCGACAATCCTGGACATCTTTCTGCCGAACGTCCAATTTGGAGGACCTCATGGCGACCCGCTCGCAGACGGCGGCTGTGCTGCTCGCCGGTGCACTCGCCCTCGCCGCCTGCGGAAGCGGCGGCACCCCCCAGGCCCCGGCCGCCTCCGGGAGCAAGACGCTCGTCATCGACACCTCCTTCGACCTCAAGACCGCCGACCCGGGCCGCACGTACGAGCCGACGGGGCTCATCGTCGGCAAGGCGGTCTACGAGACGCTGCTGACGTTCGACGGGGCGGACGTGACGAAGCCGGTGCCGGCGCTGGCCGAGTCGTACGAGCTGTCCGAGGACGGCAAGACGCTGACGCTCAAGCTCAAGCAGGGCGCCACGTTCGCCGACGGCGCCCCGGTGACGGCCGACGACGTGGTGTTCTCGCTCACGCGCGTACGCGACATGAAGGGCACGCCGTCGTTCCTGCTGGACGGCGTCGAGGTGGCCAAGACGGACGACTCGACGATCACGCTGACGTCGCAGGCGCCCAACCCGGCGCTGCCGTTCATCCTGCCGAACCCGGCGCTGGGCATCATCAACAGCAAGCTGGCCCAGCAGCACGGCGCGACCACGGACGCGCAGGACAAGGCCGAGCAGTACCTGAACTCGTCGTCGGCCGGATCAGGGCCGTACCAGATCGAGTCGTTCAACGTCAGCAGCCAGGTCACCCTCAAGGCGAACCCGAAGTACTACGGCCCCAAGCCCGCCTACGAGCGGGTCGTCATCCGCAACGTCGAGGCCGCCACGCAGAAGCTGAACGTCTCGCGCGGCGACAGCCAGATCGCGCTCAACCTGTCGGGCGACCAGGTCACCGGCATGCCGGCGACGCTGCAGGTGAAGAAGACCGCCTCGGCGAACGTCATCTTCCTGCTGGCCAACCAGGACTCCGCGATCAGCGGGACGACGCCGAACGCCAAGTTCGTCGAGGCCGTGCGCAAGGGCGTCGACTACGCGGGGCTGCTGGAGCTGGCCGGTGAGGGCTCGACCCTGGCGCCGGGCGTCATCCCGTCGCAGATCCTCGGCGCGCTGCCCGCCGATCAGGCGCCCGCGCGCGACCTGGAGGGCGCCAAGGCGGCGCTGGCCGAGAGCGGGCTGAGCAACCCGACGGTCAAGCTGGAGTACCCGAGCGAGCTGACCGTGAACGGGCTGTCGTTCCAGCCGCTGGCCGAGCGCATCCAGGCCAACCTCAAGGAGGTCGGCATCACGGTGGACCTCCAGCCGGCGCCCGTCACGACGGCTCTGGACAACTACCGCAACGGCAAGGAGGAGATGGGGCTGTGGTACTGGGGCCCGGACTACCCCGACCCCAGCGACTACCTGGTCTTCCTGCCGGGCAAGACGGTGGGCCTGCGGGCCGGCTGGAAGGAGGGCTCGAACAAGGAGCTCGAGGAGGCCGGTGAGAAGGCCGCGGCGGCGATCGGCGACGAGGCCCGCGAGGCGGCGTACGCGGACGTGCAGAACAAGCTGAACGCCGAGGGGCCGTTCATCCCGCTGCTGCAGCCGAGCCAGAACATCGTGACGGCGGCCTCCGTGACCGGGCTGGAGTACCACCCGGTGTGGACGGTCGACATCGCCGACCTCGGCGTGAAGTAGGAGCCGCAGGTGTCCGACACCCCGGGCCCGCCGCCGTCCGGCGGCGCGGGCCCGTCCTCCACGCGGAAAGAGCCGCCGTCCGGGAGCGCCGGCCCGCTCACCACGCGGACGAGTCCCCGGCGGGGGGCGCATCCGCTGGCGCGGTTCCTGGTACGGCGGGTGCTGCTAGCCGTGCTGATGGCGTGGGGCATCACGCTGGTGACGTTCGTGCTGACGAACCTGGTGCCCGGCGACCCGGTGGCCGCGAACCTCGGCCAGCGGGCACTGGGCGACCCCGCCATCGTCGCCCAGTGGCGCGCCGAGCACGGTCTCGACCAGCCGCTGTGGCGCCAGTACCTGCTCCATCTGCAGGGCCTGCTCCAGGGCGACCTGGGCACGAGCCAGCAGAGCCACCGCCCGGTCAGCCAGGACCTGGCGGAGTTCGTCCCGGCGACGCTGGAGCTGGCGGGCGCGGCGATCCTGGTCTCGCTCGTGCTGGGCGTGGCGTTCGGCGTCGTGGCGGCGCTGCGCCGCGACCGGCTCTCCGACCACGCGCTGCGGGTGCTGAGCCTGATCGGCATCTCGGTGCCGACGTTCTGGCTGGCGCTGGTGGCGTTCTACGTGTTCTTCTACCGGCTGCAGCTCACCCCGGGCAGCGGCCGGGTGGACGCGGCGCTCGGCCTGGCCCCGGCGGTGACCGGCATGCAGACGGTGGACGCGCTGCTGGCCGGCCGCTGGGACATCTTCTCCTCCGCGGTCGCCCACCTGGTGACGCCGGCGCTGGTGCTGGCGCTGTACACGATCGGCCTGCTCACCCGCTTCACCCGCTCGGCGGTGCTGGAGGTGCTGGGGCAGGACTACGTGCGCGCCGCCCGCGCCAAGGGCCTGCCCGGCCGGGTGGTCCTCTTCCGGTACGTCCTGCGCTCGGCCCTGGTGCCGATCATCACGGTGGCGGGCCTGGCGTTCGGCAGCCTGCTGTCCGGGACGGTGCTGGTCGAGGCCATCTTCGCCTGGCCCGGCATCGGCCAGTACGCCTACAAGAGCGCCACCACCCTCGACCTGCCCGCCGTCATGGGCGTCGGCCTGGTGGTCGGCGTCGTCTACCTGGTCATCAACCTGGTCGTGGACGTCCTGTACGGCGTCATCGACCCCCGAGTGAGGCTGCAATGAGACGGCGGGACCCGTTGGCCCGCAAGGGGCTGCTGCGGCGGCTGCCCGAGGCGTGGCGGCAGCCGCTGGCCGTCGTCGGCGCGGTGCTGGCCGTGGCCTGGCTGGTGATCGCGCTGGCCGCGCCCGTGCTGGCGCCGCACGACCCGCTCGCCCAGGACCTGCCCCGGCTCGCGCCTCCGGGGCCGGACCACTGGTTCGGCACGGACCAGCTCGGCCGCGACATCCTCAGCCGGGTCATGTACGGGGCGCGCGTGTCGATCCCGCTGACGCTGCTGCTGGTGGCGCTGTCGGTGCTGATCGGCGGGCTGCTGGGCGCGTGCGCGGGCTACTTCGGCCGCTGGGCTGACGAGACGATCATGCGGGTGGCGGACCTGGTGTTCGCGTTCCCGACGGTGATCCTGGCCATGGTGGTGGCCGCGGCGCTCGGCCCGAGCCTGGCGAACGCGGTGCTGGCCGTGCTGGTCGTGGCCTGGCCGGCGTACGCGCGGGTGACGCGGGGGCTGGTGCTGGGGGTGCGGGAGCGGGAGTTCGTGCTGAGCGGGCGGCTGCTGGGCTTCTCGGCGTGGCGCTCGTTGCGGGTGGACGTGCTGCCGAACGTGACAGGCCCCGTCCTGGTGCTGGCCACGCTGGACATCGGCACGGCGCTGCTGCTGCTGTCGGGCCTGTCGTTCCTGGGCCTGGGCGCCAAGCCGCCGTCGCCGGAGTGGGGGGCGATGGTGGCCTCGGGCGTGGAGGTGTTCGACAGCTGGTGGGTGGCGACGTTCCCGGGCCTGGCGATCCTGACCGTGGTGCTGGCGTTCAACTTCCTGGGCGACACGCTGCGCGACGCGCTGGACCCGCGGACCGCCCGCGCGATCAAGGAGCGTGCGCTGTGACGCTGGACATCGGCGGCCTGACGGTGTCGATCGGCGGCAAGGAGATCCTGCGCGGCGTCGATCTGCGGCTGGAGGCCGGGCGCGTGCACGGGCTGGCCGGGGAGAGCGGGTCGGGCAAGACGATGACCGGCCTCGCGGTGCTCGGGCTGCTGCCGCACGGCGCGCGGGTGTCGGGCGCGATCCGGCTCGGCGAACGCGACCTGCTGACCCTGCCGCCCAAGGAGCTGAACCGGGTGCGCGGCGGCGAGGTCGCCATGGTCTTCCAGGACCCGGCGACGAGCCTGCACCCGATGCTGACGATCGGCAAGCAGCTCACCGAGCACATGCGGCACCACTTGAAGCTGGGCCGGGCCGAGGCGCGGGCGCGGGCGGTGGAGCTGCTCGGCAAGGTCCGCATCCCCGGCCCGGAGGAGGCGTACGGGCGCTTCCCGCACCAGTTCTCCGGCGGGATGCGGCAGCGCATCGCGATCGCCATCGCGCTGGCCTGCTCGCCGAAGGTGCTGATCGCCGACGAGCCGACGACCGCGCTGGACGTGACCGTGCAGGCGGGCGTGCTGCGGCTGCTGCGCGGGCTCTGCGACGAGCTGGGCCTGGCGGTGCTGCTGGTGACGCACGACCTCGGCGTCATGTCGGCGGTCGCCGACGAGGTGAGCGTGATGAAGGACGGCCTGGTCGTGGAGTCGGGGCCGCGCGGCCAGGTGCTGCGCGAGCCGGCGCACGCCTACACCCGGTCCCTGCTGGACTCCCTACCGGATGCGGAGCTGCGATGACCCTGCTGAGCATCGACGACCTGGTCGTCGAGCACCGCTCCCCCGGCCGTCCCGTCGTGCGGGCGGTGGCGGGGGCGAGCCTGACGGTCGGCCCCGGCGAGGTCGTCGGCCTGGTGGGCGAGTCGGGCTGCGGCAAGTCGACGCTGGCCAGGGCGGTGTGCGGGCTGAACCCGATCACGGAGGGCTCGATCACGTTCGACGGGGAGCCGGTCACGCCGCTCGGGCTGCGGCGCAGGCGGCTGACCGGCATCCAGATGGTGTTCCAGGATCCGTACGCGTCGTTGAACCCCCGGCGGCGGGTGGGCGACCAGATCGCCGACGGGCTGCGCACCGTGCGCGACACCGCCACCTCCCCCGCCGACCTGCTGGAACGCGTCGGGCTGCCGCGCGAGTTCGCGGGGCGGCACCCGCACGAGTTCTCCGGCGGGCAGCGGCAGCGCGTCGCCATCGCGCGGGCGCTGGCGGCGCGGCCGCGGCTGCTCATCGGCGACGAGCCGATCTCGGCGCTGGACGCCTCAGCGCAGGCGCAGGTGGCCCGGCTGATGCGGGACCTGGCCGTGGAGTCGGGGGCGGGGCTGCTGTTCATCAGCCACGACCTGTCGGTGGTCCGGCTGATCGCCGACCGGATCGTGGTGATGTACCTGGGCCGGATCGTCGAGGTCGGCGACACGGCGGAGGTGTGGGCGGACCCGCGTCACCCGTACACGCGGGCGCTGCTGGGAGCCGTCCCCAAGCCGGACGGGCTCGGCGTGCTGCCCGCGGAACTGCCGGGCGACGTGCCGGATCCGGCGAACCCGCCCGGCGGGTGCCGGTTCCATCCGCGTTGCCCGCTCGTGATGGACGTGTGCCGCGAGAAGGACCCGGGCTTCGGGCCGGTCGCCTGCTGGCTGCACGAGCCCAAGTGACCGACGAGCCGCCGTTCCCGCTGGGGGCGCGGGTGGCGGCCGTGCGGGCGGGCATGGCGCGGGCCGGCGTCGACGCGCTCGTGTTGCGGCCCTCCCCCGACCACCGGTTCCTCGGCGGGTGCGGGGAGGCGTACCTCGTCGTCACCGCGGACGTGGTGGCGCAGACGTGGGATCCGGCCGCGCTGGTGCCGGAGGGGGCGCGGCGGGTCGGCGTCGACCCGGAGATGCGGGTGCGGGAGCTGTTCGGGCTGGCCGTCGAGGCCGACTTCGTGCCGGCCTCGTCCGTGCTGGCGCCGCTGCGGCTGCGCAAGGAGCCGTACGAGATCGCGGCCATCGGGCTCGCGGTGGCCGCCGCCGAGGCGGTGCTGGCGCAGGCGCGGGAGCTGGCGTGGTTCGGGGCGACCGAGCGCGCGATGGCCGGGCGGCTGCGGGTGCTGATGGCGGAGTCGGGCTGCGAGGAGGTGCTGGCGGTGCGGGTGGCGGCCGGCGAGCACACGGCCGTGCCCGCGCACGTGCCCGGCGACCGGGTGATCAACCCGGGTGACGCGCTGACGGTGTCGTTGTGCGGGCGGTGGGACGGCTACTGCGCCGAGGTCGCGCGCGTGTTCGCGGTGGCCGAGCCGCCGGAGGACTTCGAGGCGATGTACTCGGTGGTGCCGGCCGCGCACGCCGCCGGCCTCGCGGCGCTGCGGCCCGCCGTCCCGGTGGCGGAGGTCGCGCGGGCCGTCGCCGAGGTGATCGACGGCAGCGGGTACGGGCGGTTCGCGTCGGCGCACGTGGGCCGGGGCATCGGTCTCGGGCACGACGAGGGGCCGCGGCCCGGCGAGGACACCGTGCTGGCGGCCGGGATGACGTTCTGCCTGGAGCCCGCGATCTACGTGCCCGACCTGTTCGGGGCGCGGGTGGCGGACGTCGTGGCGTGCACCGCCGTAGGCCCGGTGCTGCTGGGCGCCGGCCCGCAACCCCTGCACGTGCTCGAACGCTGACCGCCGGCGGACCGGCTCACCACACGGCGTCGGCGAGCCTGCGCGCCTCGTCTGCCCAGCCCGCCAGGTACCGCAGCGCCGCGCCCCGCTCCCGGTAGCGGCGGGCCACGTCCACGGGTCTCGTGCCGCCGTAGTCGAGCTGCGCGCGGCCGGCGTGCAGGAGCATCAGCGGGGCGAGGAAGTCGTACTTGACCGCCGACGCGCACACGGCCAGCCGCACCAGGCGCTCGTCGCCGCGCAGGCCCGCCTCGCGCAGGCCCCGCACGTAGCCGCCGTAGACGGCCGCGTCCAGCTCGGGCAGGCGGGCGGCGGGCAGGAACAGGTCGAAGACGCTGTCGGGGATGTGGTTGCCGACGTCCTCCCCGAGCGCCCCGTCGCCGGCGAACGTCCAGTCGACCAGGACGCTCCCGCCGCCGTCGTCGAACACGTTGCTCGGCCACAGGTCGAGGTGGCACAGGGCGCGCGGCAGCGACTCCAGGATCGTGAGGAACCACTCCCGGTCGCGGTGCAGCCGGATCAGCTCGCCGCGCAGCCCGGGCGGGAAATGCTCGGCCACGACCGGCTGCCTCCAGGCGGCGTCGTCCTCCAGCAGCTCGTACGGCACCCGCTTGGACTCCAGGTAGTCACGCAGGAACGACCGGCTCAGGTACCGCCGGTCCACCTGACCGGCGACGCCCTGGGCGAGGCCGAGCCGGTGGCCGAGCAGCGCGTGGCGGCCGACGTCCCAGCGGGCGCCGGGCAGGCCGGTCACGTCCTCGGTCCACAGGGCGAGGTCGCCGTCGTCGCGCTCGACCAGCCGCAGCAGCCGCGGGGCGCGGATGCCGGCGGCCGCCCACACCCCGGGCAGGCCGTCGGCGTACACCTCGGCCTCCCGGCGCCAGTAGTTCCAGTGGCGCGGGTCGTCGGAGTGCTCCCAGCCCGCGGGCGCCTCCTTGCGCCGGGTCAGCACCTTGAGCACGGCCGAGCGCGACCCCCTGCGCACCCGCCAGATGCCGCCGGTGACCGCGTTCGCCGGGTTGTGGGTGAGCGGCTCCATGACGGCGTCGGGGCCGCCGAGCACGGCTGCTATCTCGTCCTCCACAGCCGGAAACCCTAAACCCGGCGGAGGACGGCGGCGTCCGGTCGCGTAGCGTGGCAGCGTGATCGAGGTCAGGGAGCTGCGCGAGATGGCGGAGTTCCAGCGGGTCAACGCGCTGTTCGACGACATCTGGCACTTCAGCCCGGCCGAGCCGCCCGTCACCGTGGAGCTGATGCGGGTCCTGTCGCACATCGGCGGTTACGTGGCCGGCGCGTTCGACGGCGGCCGTCTCGTCGGCGCCTCCGTCGGGCTGCTCGCGGCCGGCGGCGCCCTGCACTCCCACGTGACCGGCGTGACCGCGGGCGGCGCCGGGCTGGAGCTGAAGCTGCACCAGCGCCGCTGGGCCCTGGAGCGCGGCATCGACCGCGTCACCTGGACCTACGACCCGCTCGTCCGCCGCAACGCCCACTTCAACCTGGCCAAGCTGGGCGCCCGGCCCCAGGAGTACCTGCCGTGCTTCTACGGCGTCATGGAGGACGCGATCAACCGCGACGACGAGTCCGACCGGCTGCTGACCGTCTGGCCGCTGACCGCGCCGCACGTCGAGGCCCTCGCCCGGCGGGAGCCGTACGCGACGCCGGTGCCGCCGGACGCGGCGGTGGCGCTCGCGGACGAGGGCGGACGCCCGGTGCGCGGGCCGGTGGACGCCGAGACCGTGCTGGTCGCGGTGCCCGCCGACGTCGAGTCGCTGCGCCGTGCGGATCCGGGCCTGGCCAAGGCGTGGCGCCTGGCCGTACGCGAGGTGCTCGGCGGCCTGATGGCGGAGGGCCGCGAGGTCACGGGCTTCGCCGGCCGCTCCCGCTACGTCGTGCGGAAGGCGTGACCGCGTGCCGGCTCCGGTGACGGCGGCCTACCGGCGTGAGGGCTCCGGGGGCGCGTTATGGTGAAGCATTCTTCGCCGGTTCCCCCTCCCGGGCGCGGGTGGCCCGGGTCTTCCCCCGCACGAGAAATGGATGGTCAGCATGGTTCGCACGCCGGAAAGGCGGGTCGCCGTGTTCGGCGCCGGTTACATCGGTCTGGTGACCGGCGCGTGCTTCGCCGAGCTGGGCCACCACGTGGTGGTCCGCGACATCGACCCGGAGAAGGTCGCCCTCCTGCGATCCGGCGAGGTGCCGATCTACGAGCCGGGGCTCGGCGACATGATCGCCCGTAACAAGGAGCGCCTGACGTTCACGCTCGACCTGGAGGAGACGCTCGACGGCGCAGAGATCGCGTACGTGTGCGTCGACACCCCGCCGTCGGCCTCCGGCGACGCCGACCTGTCGCGGCTGTGGTCGGTGGTGCGGTCGCTGGAGGGGGCGACGCGGCTGAAGGCCGTGGTGGTGAAGTCGACCGTGCCGGTGGGCACGGGCGCCCGGGTGCGGGCCGCGCTCGACGAGGCCGGGCTCTCCCACGTCGGGTACGCCGCCAACCCCGAGTTCACCGCCGAGGGCCGGGCGGTCGAGGACTTCCTGCACCCGGACCGCGTCGTCATCGGCGCCGCCGACGACGCCACCGCCCGGCTCATCGAGGAGCTGCACGCCGGAGTGGACGGCCCCGTCGTGGTGATGGACGTGCGGTCGGCCGAGATGGTCAAGCTGGCCTCCAACGCGCTGCTCGCCACGAAGATCAGCTTCATCAACGAGATCGCCACCCTGTGCGAGAAGACCGGCGCCGACGTCGAGGAGGTCGCCAAGGCCGTCGGCCTCGACCACCGGCTCGGCCCCCACTTCCTGCGCCCCGGCATCGGCTGGGGCGGCTCCTGCTTCCCGAAGGACTCCGAGGCGCTGCGGCAGCTCGCCAGCAACACCGGCTACCACCTGCAGCTGCTGTCGGCCGTGATCGAGGTCAACAACCTGCAGAAACGGCGGGCGATCCAGAAGCTGCAGGACGAGCTCGGCACGCTGACGGGCAAGCGGGTGGCGCTGCTGGGGCTGACGTTCAAGCCGGGCACCGACGACATGCGGGAGGCGCCGAGCACGGTGCTGGCGGCACGGCTGCTGGCCGAGGGGGCCGAGGTGCGCTGCTGGGACCCGATGGCCCGGCCGCCCGCGGCGGAGCCGTGGTCGTCCACGACCCGCCACGAGACGCCCGAGCTGGCGGTCGAGGGCGCGGACGCGGCGATCGTGGTCACCGAGTGGCCGCAGCTGCGGGAGGCCGATTGGGCGCACGCGGCCGCGGTGATGCGCCGCCCGGTGCTGTTCGACGGCCGCAACCTGCTCGACCCGGCCGCGATGCGGGCGCTCGGCTTCACGTACATGAGCGTCGGCCGCCCGTAGGCCGTGCTGGGCGGCCCGGGGAATAATCCGTTGCCGTGCGGCGCTGATCGCCGCACTATGGTCATCATGTTCCGGTACGCCCACCCCGCGACGCCCGCAGTGCCGGGCGCGTTCGGGCGTGCCCTCGACGGCCTGGAGCGCTGACCTCTTCCCGTAAGTCCCTGAGTGACCCGGCGGGGGGAGGTT
This sequence comes from Nonomuraea aridisoli, assembly GCF_003236395.1. GTDB lineage: Bacteria > Actinomycetota > Actinomycetes > Streptosporangiales > Streptosporangiaceae > Nonomuraea > Nonomuraea aridisoli. Next base: position 10,583 of record NZ_POUD01000259.1, read on the forward strand.
GACGGCCCTGACGGGTCACGTTTTCTCCAGGTTTCGAGGGAAGGGACCATGGCCAAGCAGGCCTACGTACGCAACAAGCCGCATCTCAACATCGGCACGATGGGGCACGTCGACCACGGCAAGACCACGCTGACCGCGGCCATCACGAAGGTGCTGGCCGGGCGCGGGCAGGCGACGTACACGCCGTTCGAGCGGATCGACCGGACCCCGGAGGAGGCCTCCAGGGGGATCACGATCAACATCTCGCACGTCGAGTACGAGACCGACACCCGGCACTACGCCCACGTGGACATGCCGGGCCACGCCGACTACGTGAAGAACATGATCACGGGGGCGGCGCAGCTCGACGGCGCGATCCTCGTCGTGTCCGCGCACGACGGGATCATGCCGCAGACCAGGGAGCACGTGCTGCTCGCCAAGCGGGTCGGCGTCGAGCACCTGGTCGTCGCGGTCAACAAGGCCGACGGCGCCGACCCCGAGCTGATCGACCTGGTCGAGCTGGAGCTGGCGGACCTGCTCGCCGAGCACGGCTACCGGGACGTGCCGATGGTGCGGGTGTCCGGGCTGCGGGCGCTCGCGGGCGACCCGGTCTGGACGGCGTCGGTGGACGCGCTGCTGCGCGCGGTGGACGAGCACATCCCCGTGCCCGTGCGGTACGTGGACGCGCCGTTCCTGATGCCGGTGGAGAACGTGCTGACGGTCACCGGCCGCGGCACGGTCGTCACCGGGGCGATCGAGCGCGGCACGGTCCGGGTCGGCGACACGGTCGAGGTCGTCGGGTTCGGCGACGGGTTCTCCGCCGTCGTGACGGGCGTGGAGACGTTCGGCAAGACGATGGAGCGCGGCGAGGCCGGCGACAACGCGGCCGTGCTGCTGCGCGGGGTGCGCCGCGAGCAGGTCCGGCGCGGCATGGTGCTCGCCGCGCCGGGCACGCAGCGGGCGCTCGGGTCGTTCACCGCCCGGCTGTACCTCCTCACCGCGGAGGAGGGCGGGCGGCGCCGGCCGATCGCGTCGGGGTACCGGCCGCAGTTCTACCTGCGCACGACGGACGTGCCCGGGGAGCTGACGCTGCCCGACGGGGTGGACGCCCGGCCGGGTGACACCGTGGAGGTGACGGTGCGGCTGGGCAAGGCGGTGGCGCTGGAGCCCGGCCTCGGCTTCGCCATCCGTGAGGGCGGCCTCACGGTCGGCGCCGGCACCATCCTCACCGCCGCCGCCTGACCCACACGGGACCCGGCCCTGGTCGAAGGGCCGGGTCCCGCGCGTGGCCGACGGTGCGGGGCCCCGTCCATCGGGTGATAGTCGACCGGTCGTAAACCCGCTCCATGGGACGGACCAGCGATGCCAGGGAGAAGATCCTCGGCGCCGCTCGATCGCTCATCGAGCTGCGCGGTTACTCCGCCCTGGGCGTGGCGGAGATCTGCAAGGCGGCCGGCGTGCCCAAGGGCAGCTTCTACTACTTCTTCGAGTCCAAGGAAGCCCTCGCTCTGACGGTCATCGACGAGCACCGGGCGGAGCAGGAACGGGCCTGGAGGCACCTGCTGACCGGCCAGGCGGCACCGCTGCAGCGTCTGCGCCGGCTGTTCGAGGCGACGGAGGCCGGCCAGCGGGCCGGGCAGCAGAGCTGCGGCACCGTCTCGGGTTGCCTGTTCGGCAACCTCACTCTCGAGATGAGCAACCACACCGAGGCCGTCCGGGGGCGCCTGCAGGAGATCTTCGACGCACAGGTGGACCTGGTCGAAGCGGTCATGGCCGAGGCTCTCGCGCGTGCGGAGATCACCGTGACCGACACCCGGGAAGCGGCGCGGTCGGTGGTGGCCCAGTTGGAGGGCCAGGTGTTGTTCGCCAAGCTGTACAACGACACCCGACGGCTCGATTCCCTGTGGGCGAACTGCCTGGCGTTGCTCGGCACCCACGCACCGGCCGGGGCGACCGCCACCCGGTGAGCCCGCCGCCGGCGTATTCGTCAGAGGCGTCGGCGTCCGGGGGCGCGTCACACGTGGTGCGGAAAGCCCACGCGGAGGACGGCGGCGGCCGTGGCCGCGGTGAGCACGACGACGGCGGCCAGGATCAGCGCCTGCCGGTAGCCGTGGTGGAGCATCGGGGCGACGACCAGGGGACCGAGGATCTGGCCGGCGGAGTATCCGGCGGTCAGCAGGGCGACGGAGCGGGGGAACCGCAGGTGGGCGCCCGCGGCGAGGGCGAGGGTGCTGACGCCGATGAACGTCGCGCCGAACAGGACCGCGGAGATCAGAGCCGGTGCCACGCCGTCGACCAGGGCGGGCAGGGCGATGCCGGCCGCCTGGATGACGAGCGCGGCGACCAGCGGGCCGGGGCCGGGCCGGGGCCGGGCCGGCGGCGCCCCAGCCGGGCCCACAGCGCCGAGGACGGCACGCCGGCTGCTGACACCCATCACCCAGCGCATGCTGACCGCCACCCTGCGCGGGCTGGAGTCCGACGGGCTGGTCACACGGACGGTGCACCCCACCGTGCCGCCCCAGGTCGAGTACGCCCTCACTGACGCCGGACGGAAGCTGTTCGGCATCGTCCACGGTGTCGTGCGCTGGGCCGACGAGCACCACGCCGCTCGCGCGGCACACAGGACCGCCGACGACTGACCTCTCTGGCGGCCGGTTCCCGCGACCCGGTGCACGTGACCGACCTGGACGTCACGCGCGCCGAGGACACCGCCGAGGCGGCCGCGCTCGCCGCCGACGCCACCGTCGTCATCGACAACGCCGGCGGTCGGCGCCCTCGTCACCATGCTGTCCGTGGCGTCCTGAACCGGGTCGCCGATCTTCCCTGGGTACGCCGCCTACAAGGCGCAGTGGTCGCTCACCGACCGGCCCGCGCCCGCGACGGTGTGAGGGTCCTGGCTCTTATACACATCTCCGAGCCCACGAGACTAGCGCTCATATCGTATGCCGACTTCTGCTTGGAAA
>NZ_POUD01000025.1 GCF_003236395.1 Nonomuraea aridisoli
TACACGCGTAAGATCGTCGGCAGCGTCAGATGTGAATAAGAGACAGCCAGCAGACCGCCGCCTGCCCGTCCACGAACGTCGGCATGCGCGCCACATCCAGCAACACCGGCGTCCCATGAGTGGTCACCGCCACCCACCCCGTACCGGTGACCGTGGTGTTGAACAACCCGCCGGCCGCCACCCCGGCCCCCTGGACCCGCTGGATGTCCCAGGTCATCTGCGGCTGGAACGCCAGCAGGTTACGCCCGTTGACCGTGATCCCCTCGTTCTCCAGATAGAACAGGTGAACGTCGTCGGCGTTGTCGGCCAGATAGAGCACCCCCTGCCCGCGAACCCGCATCAGCGAGGCGCCCTCACCCGTCACGGCCTTCTTCAGCAGCTTGCCGAGCCCGCCGGCACCCTCGTAGTCGAAGTCCATCTGCCCCTGAAAGGCGACCATCGACCCCTGCTTGGCCAGCACCTCGGGCAGCTGCACGCGCAACATCTTGCCGTTCTCCAGCGCGAACCCAGGAGGCGACTGCCGAGGGTCGAGATTCCCGAAAATCGAGCTACGCACGGTCCAGCCTTTCGCAGGGGAACTGACATCCGCCACCCTACGGACAAGCCCGCCCCCACGCGCGTACGAACCCGATCACCCGCACGCGACGCCGTCAACCGGCCCCTACGACCACCGGCACCGCACCAAGGCCCCACTCAGCCACGTGCACCCGCACCGGGATCCGCGGCCAGATCCCGCACGACCTGAATCAACTCGGCCGGGTCGAACGGCTTGGTCAGGTAGGCGTCCACCCCGATGCCCCGGCCCCGCTTCTTGTCGTCGTCCTGCGCCCTGGCCGTGATGAGCACGACCTTGATGTGCCGCGTGGCCTCATCGGTACGCAACCGCTCCGCCGTCGTCCACCCGTCCAGACACGGCATCATCACATCGAGCGTGATGACATCAGGCATGACGTCGAGCACCTGATCAAGGCAGTCCTGCCCATCGGTGGCGGTCACGACCTCGAACCCCTCGAGGTTCAGGTTGACCGCGATGAGCTGCCGGATCACCTCGTCGTCGTCAACGACCAGCACTTTCCCAAGAACCTCGCCCACGGCCGCAAAGGTACCCGCGCCGGCCCGGTCACGTGCGGTTTCACACGAACTGTTCGCCGACCTTTATCTGGTGCCGAGTGGTGCTCAGATGCTGATAGCCTTGTCACGCATCGAGCCCCCTTAGCTCAGGGGATAGAGCACCGGCCTCCGGAGCCGGGCGCGCAGGTTCGAATCCTGCAGGGGGCACCGATCAGCAGTGAACGATAGTCATTCGCCGTCTCTCCTTCGGGAGGGGCGGCGATCTCGTCTGTCAGGGCCTTGATCGCGGGCACGTTGTCCTCCTTCACGGTGATGCTGATCAGCACTTCGTGCCTGTCCAGCCGGTAGCGCAGCTCCAGGTTGAAGGCCTCGAAAGGCTGCGCTTCCGAGCCGAGGGCGGCCACGCGGGTGCGGGCTGAAGACGCGTTCGGCGAAGAACTCGTGGACGAGTCCAGCAGGTCGTCCTCCCGGAGCCGCAGACTCTTGGGGTGGCGCGCGTACCAGTCGCGGCGCTGCTGGTGGTGGTGCACGTTCGGTTCGCACGCGTAGTACGGCACGTCACGGCGGCTCCTACTGTGCATGCGGTGGCCGCAGATCCCGCAGAGGACGTACGAGCCGCAGCGGGTACGTACGGCGGGTCTGAGGGTGCGCGTTGGGTCCCGCGCCGCTCCGGGAACGTTCCCGGATCTTCCCGATGGGCGAGACCGACTGGAACAGCTCTTTGGTGACCAGCGGTTCATGGGTGAGATGGGGTGACCAGACCCACTCGCTGGGTGGGTTGTTCTTGCCGCCCTTCTTCGTGGCGCGGCGGTTCCACGCCATGTAGCCGGTGTACTTCGGGTTGCACTGGATCTCCCGCACCGCCGAACCACTCCAGCGGCCCAGCGCCCGGCGCGGGTCCACCGGCCTCAGGATGGGGAACCAGGCGGCTCTTGTGCCTGCCCTCGGCGCGCTTGGCTGCGACCGGGTGCGGGATCTTCTTGGCTCGGTAGCCGTAGCAGGGCTTGCCAACGTTCCAGCCCTGTTCGGTGCGCTCGCAGAAGGCCTCCCAGGACAGCTCCAGCATCTGAAGCCCGTACTCGATCTTCGTGCCGAAGTAGGTGCGGCGGGCGACGCGTTCGACGGACTCGCAAATGACGGCGGCGTTAATGGGAAATACATGAAATGACGTGCCCGACGCCGTGCTTGGCGAAGGCCGCCAGGTCCGCGGCGACCTGGGACCGGAACGCCTGGTGCTCGGCCAGGTCGGGCGCCACGGCCGCGAGCAGGTGGCCGAGGTCGCCCGACAGGGAGCGCAGGTGGTCGGCGGCCGGGTCGGTGACGACGACCGGCAGCCCGGCGTCGGAGACCGACACCGTGACGTGCCGAAGCCAGGCGGCGACGGCCAGGCAGGTCCACCGGGGCACGGTCCCGGCGGCCAGGGCGTCGCGGACGGTCCCCAGCAGCCGGATGGGCACCTTCAAGGATCCGTCCTGCGCCACCTGGTCGCACCGGTGGCGCAGAGCCGTGTTCCGCATCCGCCCGAGCACCGACTCGCCGTACGCGGCCAGGTCGAGGCCGGGCGGCGGGGTCAGCGTGGGCAGCACGTCCTCCAGCAGCAGGACGGCCAGCCGGGACAGTGCCGGATCGGCCAGCGTGTCGGAGATGTGCTCGTGCCCCGTCAGCGCCCCCGTGTAGGCCAGGGCGCTGTGCACGCCGTTGAGGATCCGCAGCTTGGCCCGCTCGTACGGCTCGACGTCGGCGGCGAACACCGCGCCGGCCCGCTCCCACGCGGGCCGCCCGGCCGGGAACTCGTCCTGCAACACCCACTGGCTGTACGGCTCGGCCACCACCACGGCCCGGTCGCGGGCGTAGGCGCGGTCGGCCGGCGTGGTGGCGGGCACCATGCGGTCCACGACGGTCGCGGGGAACGTGACGTGGCCGAGGTCCGCGGCCCCGGCCTTGGCCACCGCCTCGCGGGTGCGCCGGCCGTTGTCGAGGAGGTTGTCGCAGCTCACCACGGCCACGGGCGCGGTGCGCCTGGCCAGCCCGGCGGCCAGCAGGCCGATCGGGCCTGACGGGCTCAGGTCGGCGTAGGCCTTCTCGGTGATCGTGAGGGTGATCACGCGGACCGCCGGGTCGGCGACGAGCTCCAGGACCTCCGGGGTGTCCGTCGGCGCGTGCAGTGCCTGCCGGATCGAGGCGACCGGCACGGAGGTGACCTGCCGGCCGTCCCTGACCAGGACCGTGTAGCGGTGCGCCTGCGCCCGCAGCGCCTCGACGATCTCGGCCGAGCGCGGCGCCACGGCGCGGATCCACCACCCGTCACCGGCTTCCTGGGTGTGGACGGCCTGGTGGGCGCGGTGGAAGGCACCCAGGCCGAAGTGCAGGATCACAGGAGCTCGGCGATGTCGACGGGCCGCGACTCGACGACCGAGCGCCACATCGCCTCGCCGGTGGCCACGGCCAGCGCGCCGTCGGTGGCCGAGGCGGGCAGCGACAGCCGGAGCGAGTCGGGGCCGGGCTCGCCGAACAGGTCGTTCCTGAGTACCGGGTCGGCGCCCTCGTGCCCGCCCTCCTGAACGATCACGTCGATGACCGACGGCTCGCCGAACAGCGGCGAGTAGGTGAAGGTGGTCGAGCCGGGCAGGGGCGTGCCGTCCGGTGTGCGGCCGTGCCGCGACTCGATCTGGCCGTGCGTGCCGCTGATCACCACCCGGTAGCCCTCCCACGGCGAGGAGAAGTCCAGGCTGTAGGCCAGGCTCGCGCCGCTCTCGTAGCGGACGAGCGCGGAGTAGGTGTCCTCCACATCGATCTCGTCGTCGTAGATGTAGGTGTCGCCGCCGGCCGGATACTGGTGCTCGTAGGACAGGCCGTAGAGCCCGGTGCGGCCGCCGCCCGGCTCAGGGAAGGCGCCGCTGCCGGCCTGCGCCTGGTAGTAGGGGTCGTGCCGCCGCAGTTCCGCTCCCGTGTACGGCCGGCCGGAGGCGTCACGTGGCCGGTGCGGGCTGTCGGGCCCGAAGTAGTTCAGCGCGCCGTACGCGAAGACCTGCTGCGGCACCGCGTCCAGCCACCAGGCGACGAGGTCGAGGTGATGGCAGCTCTTGTGCACCGAGAGCCCGCCGGACAGGGCGCGCAGCCGGTTCCAGCGCTGGAAGTAGCTGCCGCCGTGGCGGATGTCGACGTGGTAGTCGAGCGCGACGTGCGTGACGCGGCCCAGCTTGCCGTTCAGGATGAGCTCCTTGACCTGGCGGTGCCGCGGGATGTAGCGCATGTTGTGGGTGACCAGCACCGAGCCCTTGCTGTCGCGCTCGGCCTCCAGCACGCGCTTGGCGTCGGCCGCGGTGGTCACCATGGGCTTCTCGGAGATGACGTCGAGGTCGCGGGCGAGCGCGGCCAGGATGTAGTCGGCGTGGGTGTGGTCGGGCGAGGCGACGATGACCGTGTCGGGGGCCAGTTCGTCGGCCATGCGGTCGAAGTCCTCCGGCGCGTACCAGGGCAGGGGCTCGTGGCCCTCGGGGAGGACGGTGTCGTTGAACGCGGCGACCCTGGCCTGATCGGGGTCCACGACCCCGGCTACAGTGCCTCCGGCCTCCAACAGCGGGAGCACGAAGCTCGCCAGGCCACGGTTGGACAACCCGCACACGACATACCGCTTCACATTCATGCTGACATGATTGCGGCCGTGTGCTGAAATTGCAACAAGCGCTTGCAGGAGGATTCGAGATGGATGTGATCACCAGGGCGGAGCCAGTGACCTGGCTGTTCGCCGGGGACAGCATCGTGCAGGGCGCCCGGTGGACCGACGGGGCCCGCGGCTACGCCGAGCTGTTCACCGAGCGGGTCCGCTACGAGCTGGGCCGGCGCATGGACGCGGTGATCAACACCGGCGTCAGCGGCTGGCGCGCGACCGACCTGGCCGAGCACCTGGAACGGGCCGTCCTCCACCACCGCCCCGACGTGGTGCTCGTCGGCGTGGGCGTGAACGACTCGCAGGCCGGCGCCGGCGGGCTGACCGCCTTCGCCGAAGTGCTCTCCGGGATCGTCTCCCGCGTACGGCAGGCAGGCGCGCTGGTCGTGCTCCAGACGCCGGTCCCCGTGCTCCCCGAGGCCCCGCCCGAGCGGGTGAAGTGGTTCGCCCCCTACGCCCAGTCCGTCCGCGACGTGGCCGCCGGGCAGGAGACCGTGCTGGTCGACCACGCCGCCCACTGGGCCGCTCACGCGGACCGTAGCTGGTACGGCGACCCGACCCATCCCAACGCCGCCGGCCACCGCGAGATGGCCCGGACCCTCCTCAAGATCGTCGAAGGAGCTCAGCCGGAGTAGGCCAGGCGCTCCCGGGTGTCGCGCAGATCGGGGTCGGGAACCGGCACCGCCGACAGCAGCGCCCGGGTGTAGCCGTGCTTCGGGTCGCCGAACACCTCGGCGACCGTGCCTTCCTCCACCACCTTCCCGAAGTACATGACCACGACCCGGTCGCAGACCTTCTCCACCACCGACAGGTCGTGCGAGACGAACAGGTACGTCAGGCCGAGGTCGCGTTGCAGCTCGGCCATCAAGTCCAGGATCTGGCCGCGGATCGACACGTCCAGGGCCGAGACGGCCTCGTCGGCGATGACCAGCCGTGGCTCGCTGATCAGCGCGCGGGCGATGCCGATGCGCTGGCGCTCGCCGCCGGAGAAGGCGTGCGGGTAGCGGTTGAGCGCGGCCCGGGGCAGTCCCACCTTCTCGATCATCGCGGCCACCCGGTCCTCGACGTCCTCCACGCCGGACACGACCAGCGGCTCTCCGACCACCTGGCCGACGGTCATGCGCGGGTTCAGCGAGCCGTACGGGTCCTGGAAGACCATGCGGATCTCCCGCCGGTAGGGCAGCAGGTCGCGCCCGGGAAGCGTGGCGAGGTCCACGACGGCGCCGTCGGAGCGGCGGTAGAGGATCTCCCCGGCCGTCGGCCGGTAGGCCCGCACCACGCAGCGGCCCAGCGTGGTCTTGCCGCAGCCGGACTCGCCGACCAGGCCCACCGTGGACCCCTCCGGCACGTCGAAGGAGACGCCGCCGACGGCCTCGACCCGCTCACGTTTCCGGCTGAAGATCGAGCCGGAGGAGGTCTCGAACGTCATCCTCAGGTCCTTGATCCGCAGCAGCGGCTCGGGCGGCGCTTCGTCGGCGGCCCGCGCGGCGGTGTCGCGCTGGGGCAGCGTGGCCAGCAGGGCCCGGGTGTAGTCGTGCTCGGGCTCGTGGAAGACCTGCTCCACCGTGCCCGCCTCGACGACCTTGCCCTTGCGCATCACCACCACGTCGTCGGCGATCTCGGCGACCACGCCCAGATCGTGGGTGATGAACATGAGCGTCATCCCCAGCGACTCCTTCAGCTCGGCCAACAGGTCGAGGATCTGGGCCTGCGTGGTCACGTCGAGCGCCGTCGTCGGCTCGTCGGCGATCAGCAGCGACGGGCGGCAGATCAGTGCCATCGCGATCGCCGCCCGCTGCCGCATGCCGCCCGACAGCTGGAAGGTGTAGGCGTCGACGCGTTCCTCGGCGCGCGGGATGCCCACGCGCCGCAACTCCTGGATGACCCGCTCGCGCGAGTCGCGGGGTTTGATCCCCTCGTGTACGGCCAGCACCTCGGCGATCTGGTTACCGATGGTGTGCACCGGGCTCAGCGACGCCGACGGCTCCTGGAAGACCAGCCCGATCTCCCGCCCGCGAACGGCCCTGATCGCCGGGCCCATCGGGTCGAGCGCGGCCAGGTCGGTGACGTCGGAGTCCGGCAGCGGCCGGTGCAGGATTCGCCCGCCGGCCACGCGCCCGGCCGGTCCGAGGAGCTGGAGGATCGCGCGTGCCGTGGCCGACTTGCCGGAGCCCGACTCCCCCACCACGCAGAGCGTGCGCCCGCGCTCCAGGGTGAGGTCGACGCCGTCCACGGCGCGCACCTCGCCGTCGTCGCCGTCGAAGCTCACGCGCAGGTCACGGATCTCCAGCATCACGAGCTCCTCTTTCCGTAGGGGTCGGCCGAGTCGCGCAGCCCATCGCCGACGAAGTTGAAGGCCACGACCGCGAGCACCACCGCGACTGCCGGCATCATCAGCCAGGGCGCGGTGACGACGGTCCGTACGCTCTGGGCGTCCTGGAGCAGCACGCCCCAGGAGATCGCCGGCGCGCGCAGACCCAGCCCGAGGAAGGACAGCGAGGTCTCGGCCAGGATCATCGTGGGCACCGACAGGCTGACGGTCGCGATGACGTGCGAGGCGAAGGACGGCAGCATGTGGCGGAAGATGATCCGCGACTTCGGCACGCCGTCCAGCTGGGCCGCCAGGACATGGTCCTCACCGCGCACCTGCAGGAAGCGCCCGCGGATGACGCGGGCGAGGCTGGTCCAGCCGAGCAGCGACAGGATCACCGTGATGATGAAGTACGTCTGGAGCGGCCCCCACTGCGGCGGGATCGCGGCGGCCAGCCCCAGCCAGAGCGGCAGCGTGGGGATCGACATGATGAACTCGATGACCCGCTGGATCACGAGGTCGACCCATCCACCGAAATATCCGGAGACGCCGCCGAGAAGCAGGCCCAGCACCAACGACATCCCCACGCCCACCAGCCCGATGGACAGCGAGATCTGCGAGCCGAAGAAGATCTTGGACAGCAGGTCGGCCCCGGTGCGGTCGGCTCCCAGCAGGTAGAAGCGCTCCCCCGGGTCCTCCGGACCGAACAGGTGGACATCGCCCGGGATGAACCCCAGCAGCGTGTACGGATCACCCTTGACGAAGAACCCGAGCTCCACCACCCGCGAGGTGTCCTCCGTGAAGACCTGCTCCAGCGTCTCCGGGTCGGTACGGCCGGCCGTCGGGTGCACGTAGAAGCCGTGCTCGAAGGAGAACGACGGGATCTGCGGCGGCTGGTAGGCGTGGTCGGAGGAGTGGCTGTCCTTGCCGAACGGGGCCAGGAACCCGGCCAGCGCGGCCGCGGCGTACATCAGGCCGAGCAGCCACAGGCCCACCATGGCCAGCCGGTGCTTGCGGAAGCGGCGCCAGATCAGCGTCCGCTGGGAGGCGCGCTCGACGGTAGCCATGATCACGCCTTTCCGAAGCGCACGCGCGGGTCGGCGACCGCGAGCAGGATGTCCGACAGCAGGGTCCCGACCACCGTGAGGACCGCGACGATGAGGATGATGCCGCCGGCCAGGTACATGTCCTGCGATTTCAGCGCCTGCAGCAGCAGCGGGCCGATCGTCCCGAGCGCCAGCACCTGGGCCACGATGATCTCGCCGTCGAACAAGGACGGCAGGTGCCAGCCGGCGGTCGAGATGAAGGGGTTCAGCGCGATCCGCACCGGATACTTCCGGGTGAGCCGCCCTTCGGGCAGCCCCTTGGCGCGCGCGGTCACCACGTACGGCTTGTGCAGCTCGTCCAGCAGGTTGGCGCGGGTGATCCGGATGATCCCGGCCGTTCCCGCCAGCCCCAGCACGACGACCGGGATCCACAGGTGCTGCAGCAGGTCGGCGAGCTTGCCCAGGCTCCACGGCGCGTTGGCGTACTCGGGCGAGAACAGTCCGCCCACGCTCTGGCCGAAGAACTCGAAGCCCAGGTAGGCGAGCACGAGCGCGGTCAGGAACGCCGGCACGGCCAGCGCCACGAACCCGATGCCGGAGATCGCGTAGTCGATCCACGAGTGCTGCTTGCGCGCGGAGTAGATGCCGGCCGGCAGCGCCACGGCCCAGGTGAAGACGAGCGTGGCGATGCCGAGCGTGAGCGTCAGCGGCAGCCTCTCGCCGATGAGCCCGGCGACCGGGCGGCGGAACTCGAAGGACTGCCCGAAGTCGCCGTGCAGCAGGATGTTCGTGATCCACTTCCAGTACTGGATCCAGAACGGGTCGCCGAGCCCGTACCGCTCGCGCAGCGCCTGGATGTAGGCCGGGTCGAGACTCTCGCCCCGGCCCTCCAAGGCGGCCACGTGCGTGCTCAGGAAGTCGCCCGGCGGCAACTGGATGATGAAGAAGGCCACGATCGAGATCGCCACCAGGATGGGGACGACGTGGAGCAGCCTCAGCAGGACGAAGCGGATCATGCGAAGTACAACTGCTCGGGCTTGGTGACACCTTCACGGCCGTAGTGGAACAGCATGGGGGGCTTGTCGTCGCGCACGTTGCGCAGCTTGGCGTTCACCACGACGGGCTGGAACGGGAGCCGGACGATGCCGATGATGTAGAGGTTCCGGTCGTGCGCGGTCATGATCTTCTTGCCCGCTTCGATGCGCTCCTGGTCGCTGGTGGCCGTCGCCATGGTGTCCCAGAGGTCCATCAGCTCCTTGATCTCGGCCGGCGGCTCGTCGCCTGCCTTGCCCTTGCTGGCGTACCAGTTGCCGTACGCGGGGGCGAAGTGGCTGTTGCTGGCGGTGGGGACGTACCACACCGGCTCGATGTCCCAGCTGTTCTCCGGGGTGCCGACGCCGTCGAGGTCGAAGTCGTTGCTGCTGCGCACCTCGGCGTACAGGGTCTTGTCGACGGGGCGCAGCGCGAGCTTGACGCCCGCCGCCGCCCAGTGGCGGCGCACGGCCTCGAAGGCGTCCGTGCGCGGCACCTCGGAGTTGTCCTCGATGAAGGTGATGACCAGCTCGAACGGCTTGCCGTCCGGACGCAGCCTGGTGCCGGCCGCGTCGCGCTCGGTCAGTCCCGCCTCGTCCAGTAACGCGTTGGCCTTGGCCAGGTCGAAGGCGAGCGCGGTGTCGCCGTCGCCTTGGGTGTAGTACGGCTCGGCCTCGGTGGAGACCGGCTGGCGCAGCACGCCGAGCCCGCCGAGCAGCGTCTTGTTGATCTCCTCGCGGTTGATCGCGTGGGACAGCGCGAAGCGGACCCGCTTGTCCAGGAACAGCTTGCGCAGCACCGGGTCCTTGTGTGACAGGTTCGGGTTGATGGACAGCAGCGACCAGCCGGGCTCCCAGCGCAGCACCTTGAAGCCGCGCGCCTCGGCGTTGCGCAGGTACACCTGCGTGGTGCTGTAGCCGAGGAACTGGGCCTGGAAGTCGAGGTCGCCGTTGGCCGCGCGCAGGTCGAGCGCGTCCTGCTCCAGCATCTGCACCTGGATCTTGTCGATGTAGGGCAGCTGCCGCCCGTCGGGGTCGGTCTTGAAGTAGTACGGGTTGCGCTCGAACTCGGCGGTGCCGCTCTGCGCGCCGGCCGGCTTGGTCACGATGTAGGCGCCCATGACCGGGCGCTCGGGGTTCTTCCAGATGTCGTCGCGGTCGAGGAAGTACATGTCCCAGGAGTCGAATCCGGCCGCCTTGGCCGCCGCCTCCACCTTGGCCTTGTCGTCTTCTGTCTCGGCGAGGTCGATGTGGAACTGTTTGAGGTAGTGCCACGGCTTGACGAGCTGGATGCTGATGCCCGGATGACACATGAATTTCTCGAACATGGCCGACGGCTCCTCAAAGGAGATCGTCAGCGTGCGGCCGTCCTTGATGTCCACCTTGGGCAGCTTGCCGCCGTCGGACATGTAGACCGGCGGCTGGACGTTGAAGAGCTTGTTGCCGAAGAAGTGCTGGATGGAGTCGGCGACATCCTGGGCGGTGAAAGGCTGGCCGTCCGACCACTTCAGGCCCTCGCGCACCACGAAGGTGTAGACGCGGTTGTCGTCGCTGCGGGTGTAGGACTCGGCCAGGCTCGGCTGGGCCCCCTTGATGTCGAGCGTCCACTCCACCAGCCCCGCCGCGCAGAACGCGACGGTGACGGTGTCGGAGGCGGCGCTGGTCTGGGCCCGCCGCAGCGTGCCGCCGAACCGGCCGGCCTCCTGCAGCGGCTTGACGATCATGGGCTTGGCGGGGAGCCGCTGGTCGAGCGGGGGCAGCGTGCCGGCCTTGACGCGCTGGGCCAGCATCGGCGACTCGAGCGCGGCGGGGTCTCCGCCCGAGACCGGCGGGGGGAGCGGGGTCTCTCCGCCCGTGCACGCCACGCCCAGGAGTGCCACGCCTGTCAGTGCGCCGCCGTACCCGAAGAGTGTCCTGCGTGAGATGTTCGTGGCCATCGCCAGCCTCCTCCGGTAACGCTGAGCCGTTTCGGCGAACCTACATACTGCAAGCGATTGCCGCAATACCAGAATTTTCTGCAACACAACTTCGCTTCCGGCGTTCCGCCAGTGCGATATCGTCGTTGCGTTGCTGCAAACTACGGAGGGGGACGCAGCTCATGCCAGTCACGCTTGCGGACGTCGCCCAGGCCACGGGGCTGTCCGCGTCGACCGTCTCGCGGGCGCTGTCCGACCCGGACAAGGTCAACCCGCACACCCGCGACCGCGTCCGGCGGGCCGCACGTGAGCTGGGTTACGTCCCTAACCAGACCGCCAGGTCGCTGAGCTCGGGGCACCACGACATCATCGGGCTCATCGTCCCCGACATCGCCAACCCCTTCTTCCCGCCGATCATCAAGGCCATCCAGGCCAGGGCCGGGCTCAAGGGCAAGACGGTGATCATCACCGACGTCGACGAGCACCCCGGCGACGAGGTGCAGCGCGCCCAGGTCATCCGCAAGCGCGTGGACGGCCTGATCATGGTCTCGCCGCGCGCCTCGGAGGAGCGGCTCCACGAGCTGGCCCACCTCAACCCCATCGTGTTCGTCAACCGACAGGTCGCGGGGGCGGCCAACGTGCTGGTCGACAACGCCGACGGCATGGCGGAGGCGGTCGAGCACCTGACCGCGCTCGGCCACCGCAAGCTCGCCTACCTCAACGGCCCGCGCCGCTCGTGGTCCAACACCCAGCGCCGCGAGGCGATCGTGGCCGCCTGCGCCGCCCAGGGCGTGGAACTGGTGGAGTACGGGCCGTTCGAGCCGCAGATCCAGGCCGGGGTGCGGGCCGCCGACCTCGTGTACGCCAGCGAGGTCACCGCCGTGATCGCCTACGACGACCTGATCGCGCTGGGGCTGATGACGCGGCTGGCCGAGCGGGGCGTGCGGGTCGGCCACGACCTGAGCGTGATCGGCATCGACGACAGCCCGATGTCCGGCATGGCCTACCCGACGCTGACCTCCATCCACGTGCCCGGCGCGGAGGCCGGGATGACCGCGGTCGACCTGGTGCTGGGCATGATCGAGAACCCGTCGGACGAGGAGCCGCCGGTGGTCCAGCTCGAGACCAGGCTCGTCGTCCGCGGCTCCACCGCGCTCGCCCCGGCCACCTGACCGCTACATGACCGCGCCCAGCTGCCATGGCGCGAACTCCTCCTGGCCGAAGTCGAAGCGCTCGCTGGCGGTCCGCTCCCCTGACGCCGTGGCCAGGACGAGGTCGAGGATCGCGCGGCCCGACTCCTCGATCGTGAGCTCGCCGGCCGCGATCGGGCCGCAGTCGATGTCCATGTCGTCGCGCATCCGGCGGTAGAGGTCGCTGTTGGTGGCCAGCTTGAGGCTGGGCACCGGCTTGCACCCGTAGACCGAGCCGCGCCCGGTGGTGAAGCAGACCACGTTGGCGCCGCCCGCGACCATGCCGGTCACCGAGACGGGGTCGTAGCCGGGGGTGTCCATGAAGACCAGGCCCCGGTCCCGCACCTGCTCGGCGAAGCGGTAGACGCCGTTCAGCGGCGTGCTGCCCGACTTGGCGACCGCGCCCAGCGACTTCTCCAGGATCGTGGTGATCCCGCCGGCCTTGTTGCCGGGTGAGGGGTTGTTGTCGAGCGAGCCGCCGTGCCGGGCGGTGTAGTCGCGCCACCACTCGATCCGCTCCAGCAGCGCCCGCGCCACCTTCTCGTCGGCCGCCCGCGCCGCCAGCAGCCCCTCGGCGCCGTAGATCTCCGGGGTCTCGGCCAGGATCGCGGTACCGCCCTGCGCGACTAGCAGGTCGGCGGCCACGCCGAGCGCGGGGTTGGCCGTGATGCCCGAGTAGCCGTCCGAGCCGCCGCACTTGAGCCCCAGCACCAGGTGGGAGGCCGGCACCGGCGTGCGCTCCGCCTTGAGCGCGGGCAGCAGGTCGCGGATCGCTTCCACACCTTGGCGTACGGCTGCCGCGGTCCCGCCCGCGTCCTGGATCGTCATCGTGGTCACCGGAGTGTCGCCGGGCAGGTCCAGGTCGGCGATCTGGTTGACCTCACAGCCCAGGCCCAGCACCAGCAACCCGCCGAAGTTGGGGTGGGCGGCGTAGCCGGACAGCGTGCGGCGCAGCAGCTCCAGGCCCTCGCCGTCGGAGGCTAGGCCGCAGCCCGTGCCGTGGGTGATGGCGACGACGCCGTCGATGCCCGGCACCTCCTCCAGCATCCCCGACCGGCTCACCTGATCCGCGATGATCTTGGCGACCGTGGCCGAGCAGTTGACCGAGGTGATGATGCCGACGTAGTTGCGGGTGGCGACGCGGCCGTCCTGCCGGACGATGCCCTGGAAGGTCTCGGGCTCGGCCGGCGTGACGGCCCGGGTGGCGGCGGGGCCGTACTGGGCGGCCTCTGTGTCGTGGAAGCCCAGGTTGTGCGTGTGCACGTGCTGGCCGGGCGCGATGGGGGTGGTGGCGTGGCCGATCACCTGGCCGTACTTGAGGACCTCCGCGCCCTGGGCGACGGCGGCGATGCTCACCTTGTGGCCCGGCGGGATGTCCTCGGCGGCGGTGAGGCCGGCGGTGGGGCCGGCGGCGATCGGGTCACCGGCGGCGGCTCCGTCGAGGACGACCGCCACGGAGTCGCCTTCTGCCAGCACCAAGGCCCTCGTCATGGGGCAGTCCTTTCTGGGCCGAGCCACGCGCCGCGCAGCACGGTCGCCCACGGGTGGAATCCTTCGTCGAAAACGGCCAGGTCGGCGTCGAGGCCGGGGGCGATCGCGCCCTTGCGATGGGCGAGGCCCAGCACGCGCGCCGGTACGGCCGTGGCGGCGGCGACCGCCTCGGCCACGGGCCAGCCCAGGTCGCCGGTGAGGTGGCGAAGCATGTCGGGCAGCGTGGAGGTGGAGCCGCCGAACGCGTCCGCGCCGACCACCACCCCGACGCCGTCGCCCACCTCGCACGTCACCGTGCCCAGCCGGTAGCGGGAGCCTCTGGGCAGGCCGGTGCCCGGGGTGCCGTCGGACACCACGCACAGCCGCTCGCCCACGCAGCGGCGGGCGATCTCCAGGAGCGCCGGGGGCAGGTGGCGCCCGTCGGCGATCACCTCGGCGGTGAGGTGGTCGGCGGCCAGCGACTCCTCCAGCAGGCCGGGGACGCGCCAGGGCCCCTCCCTGACCGTGCTGGACTGGCCGCTCCACAGGTGCGTGATGTGGGTGAGGCCGGCGTCCACCGCGGCCCTGAGCGCGTCGCCGCGCGCCTCGCTGTGGCCGGCGGCCACGATGACCCCGGCGCCGGCGAGCAGACCGGTGGCCTCGGCGGCGCCGGGGAGTTCGGGGGCGAGCGTCACCATGCCGAGGACGTCGCGGAAGTCGAGCAGCCGGCGGACGTCGTCGGCTGAGGGCGGGCCGAGGACGGCAGGGTCGTGCGCCCCGCACTGGGCGGCCGCCAGGAACGGGCCTTCGAGGTGCACGCCGAGCAGTCGGGCGCCGTCGGCCGGCCGTTCCATCGCGGCGAAGGCCGCCAGGCGCTCGGCCAGGACGCCGACCGGGGCCGAGACCAGGGACGCCTGGACGGCGGTGACGCCCTGCGCGGCCAGGCCACGCAGGACACCGGCGGCCGGACCAGGGCCGTCGTCGAAGCACCCGCCGGCGAAACCGTGCACGTGCAGGTCGATCAGCCCGGGAGTGACCAGCCGCCCGCCGACGTCCACCCTGCCGCCGCCGTCCCTGGCTCTGTGGCCCCTTTCCTCGGCTGGGATCAGGGCTTCGATCCGGCCGTGGTCGATCAACACGTCCAGATCGTCGCGGATCCCCTCCGGCAGGAGGACGCGTCCGCCGGAGATGATCACCGCGGCAGGTCGATCTTGCTGGAGGAGGCGAGGTCGAGGAACAGCGTCGCGTGCGGCGTCCGCCGCAGGATCGTCGCCGGGCAACCCGGCGAGACGGGTGCCGTCAGCGCGGTCTCCACTGCGGAGGCCTTGCGCTGCTCGGGCACGCACACCTGCACCGCCGTGGCCGCCAGCAGCGCCGGGACGGTGAGCGAGATCGCCGTCCGCGGCACGTCGGCGACGGCCGGGAAGTGGCCCTCGCCGACCTGCTGGGCGATCGAGCGTTCGGTCAGCGTGATCACCCGTGCCCATCGGTCGTCGTCGAAACGCGCCTCGTGCGGCTCGTTGAAGGCCAGGTGCCCGTTCTCACCGATGCCCATGCACACCAGGTCGAGCGGCGCCGACCGCAGCTCCGCCTCGTAGCGGGCGCACTCGGCCTCGGCGTCACCGGTGTCGCCGGCGATGTAGTGGACCGCCGCGGGGGCGAACGGCTCCTCGATGCGCTCCCTGATCCACCTGCGGAACGAGGCCGGGTGGTCGGCCGGGATCCCCACGTACTCGTCCATGTGGAAGACCGTCACCCGGTCCCAGGGGATGTCCTGGTCGCGCAACGCGTCGGTGAAGGCGTACTGGGAGTTTCCCGTGGCGATGACCACGCGGGCTGCGCCGCGTTGCCGTACCGCGTCACGGAGGAGCGCGGCGGCGCGCTCGGCCGCGGCCCGACCCAGGGCGGCCTCGCTCTCGTAGACCTCGACGGGTAGCCGGTCCGCCGTGAACCGTGCAAGTGCTGCTGGCAACTGAGTCTCCTCCGTGCGGGGGTTAGCCGTCCCCACCCTACTGCAAGCGCATGCAGCACTTGCAGTGCCTTGTTGTATTTGCCCATCCTGACACTGGCAATATATGGATGACAGCGGTTGTCAGCCGAGCGAGATCCCGGAGAACCGTACCGTGCCGTAGTTGGCGATCGCGTTGCTCTCCTTCCGCCCGTCGACGGCCAGGCCCACGAAGATCAATTCGGGCAGCTCGACGGCGCCCGAGCCGACCTCGTGCCAGGTCTGCGCGTCCGCGGAGACGGCGCCGGTGACCGTGCCGCCCTTCCTGGTCAGGCGTACCCAGTACGGCGTGGCCACGCTCGCGTCCTCGGGGACGTCGGGATACTGGAGCGTCTGCGCCTCGGCGCCGTCGCTCACCCGCGTGCCGAAGCGGGAGACCATGCCGCTGCCGAAATAGGTGAGCTGCATCAGCGCGAACGACGCCGACGGGCCCAGGTTGCTCCTGATCATGACCCCGCCGACCACCTCGGGGTAGACCTTCCTGATCGACTCGACCCTGGCCACGATCTCGCCGTCGCCGCGCCAGGGCCGGAAGACGAAGCGGAACCGGTCGGCCGTGCCGCCGATCGCGCCCGACCCCTTGACCGTCATCACGCCGTCGACCAGCGAAGCGGCGCCGCGGATGGGCGTGCTGCCGACGTCGACCGCCTTCCACTCGCCGATCGTGGTGGCCCGGTTGACGTGCACGGGCAGCGCGGTCGAGGTCGTCGCGGTGCCGGTCGCGTCGACGGCCGTCGCGGTGGCGTAGTGGGTGCCCTCGGGGGCGTCCTTCCACTCCAGCCGGTACGGCCGGCTGGTCACCGTACCGACGAGCTTGTCACCCGCCCGGAACTCCACGCGCGCGAGCGGGACGCCACGCCCGGCCGCCTCGGCGACGAGCAAGACCTTGGCGGTGGCTCCGGAGGTGGTGACGAGCGCGTCGCCCGTGGGCTGCAGCAGTCGGACGTCGGGGTTGGCGGCGCCGGTCCGGCCGATGGAGTTCAGGTAGCGCTCGAGGTTGGTGTAGCCGTCGGCGCCGACCGCCTTGCCGTCGGCCGGATCCTGCGGGTTCAGGCCGTTGGCCGTCTCCCACGCGTCGGGGATGCCGTCGCCGTCGCTGTCGGCCGGCGGGGTCGTGGAACGGAGCTCCGGCCAGCCGCCGACCTCGGTCTGGGAGTTGATCAACCGGCCCGTCCCCTGCCGTACGTCCTGCACGACGCGGGCGTCCACGGAGTCGCGCCGAGGCAGGATCGCGCCCGCCCCGGCCAGGACCCGCTCGAAGGCCACCACGGCAGACTCGGCTGGGAGCTCCTGCGGGAAGGTCACCGGCGCGGTCAACCTGGTGATCGCCACGTCGCCGTCCACGCCGAGCCAGTTGTCGGCGGTGACCTGCGGGAACCCGTCCACGTGGTTGTCGGCGACGTACCAGGACCCGGGCCCGCCGAGCGTGCTGACCGTCGGCTCCACGATGCGGTCGCGCACCTCGGCCAGGGTGTCGGGCCCGGACCGGTAGTAGTTGCCGACCATGTTGATCCCGGCCGAGTCCTCGCCCCCGTAGGCGGAGTTGAAGCCCCAGTTGTAGACGACGTTGTTGCGGTAGTCGACCTTGAGCGCGATGTCGGGCCCGGCGGCGCTGCGCGGCGCGAAGCGCGGGGTGCGACTGGTGTGGTGGACGATCAGGTTGTGGTGGTAGGAGACGTTCTCGCCGCCCCAGATGCCGCCGTAGCCGTGCCGCCCCTCCGGGTTGACCGACATCGTCAGGCTTTCGGAGAGGAGGCACCACTGGACGGTCACGCGCGCGTTCTCGTAGACCGACAGCGCCTCGTCCGTGCTCCAGCTGAGCGAGCAGTGATCGATGATCACATCCTGCGTACGGCGGGCCCACATCGCGTCCTCGGTCACCCCGGCGATGTCGCCCATGCGGCAGCGCAGATAGCGGACGATCACGTTCTGCCCCGCGATGCGCGTGGGATAGCCGGCGATGCAGATGCCGTCGCCGGGCGCGGTCTGGCCGGCGACGGTGAGGTTGGAGCCGCTGATGTCCAGCCGCGACTTCAGGTAGATGGTGCCGGAGACCTTGAACACGACGGTACGGTTGCTGCCCTTGACGGCCTCCCGCAACGAGCCGGGGCCGGAGTCGGCCAGGGTGGTCACGGGGTAGACGTCGCCGCCGCGACCTCCCGAGACGTACATGCCGCAGCCCTCCGCGCCGGGGAAGGCCGGGACCTGCGCCGCCGCAGCGCCCTCGGCTCTGGCCTGGGCCGGGGTGAAGAGGGCCGCGGCGCCTAAGGCCGCCGCTCCCACGCCGAAGGTACGCCGGGTGAGCTTGGACTGGTCGGGCGTCATCGCTCCTCCTTCGAGACAATGCAAGCAATCATGCAAGCGCTTGCTATCACTGTCAACGCTGAGTGAGGTCATGCATGGAAGATCCAACGATGCAATGCTGCATGCGATTGCGTCCACCGGCGACGTGGTCCGCGCAGCACGCTGCCGATGTTGTCCGGATCCAGCGGCCACAGGACGAGGTCATCGCGCGCCACCCCTCGAGGCGGCACGGGCACGACGCCAACACCGAGCGCTGGAACGGCGCCGTGCACAGTACGCCGATGACACCGTCGTATCCCCCGTACCCGACGGTGGAACGGCGAGGCGACGAGCTGGTGCTACGGCTCGGCGGGTACGCGGACGCGGACGGCCACGTCGGCAGCGCCGAGGCGGACTGGGGCGACGGCGCGCCGCGCTTCACGCTCTACCGGGACGGCGCTCTGGCCGCCGAGCGCACCAGCTCGGTGGTGGGCATCGACGTGGATCCCACCCCCGGCCGGTACCGGGCGGAGCTCAACGTGCGGGCCCCCTCGCTGCGGCTGTCCACGCGGCGGGACATCACGCTGGAGTTCACCCCGGCGCACGCCGACCCGGACCTGACCCTGCCGTTCACGGCGATCGGCTTCGCCCCGAGCCTGGATCTCACCAACACCGCCGAGACGCACCGGACCATGCAGATCCCGATCACGCTCACCTCGCAGGGCGCGGCCAGCGAGGTGCGCACGGTCGGGGTCGAGGTGTCGTACGACGACGGTGCCACCTGGCAGAAGACCCCCGTGTCCCGGCACTCCGGCGCATGGCGGACCCGGGTCAAGAACCCGGCCCGGCCCGGTTACGTGTCACTGCGCGGGCACGTGGTCAACGCGGGGCGCGGACCGCGCGGGGTGGCTACTCGGAACGCCGCGGGGACAGGCCGTCCAGCACTATGTCGACCGCTCGGTCCATGACGGTCCGGTCGCCCCGGGCGTCGGCCAGCGCTCTGATCAGCATGTAGACCTCATCCACCGTTGCATCCGCGCGCACCTCACCGGCTTGCTGGCCGCGGGACAGCAACTCCTCGACGGCTTCGCGCACCATGGTGGCCGCGGACTCCACCTCGTCGGCGGAGCCTGTCGAGTCGGCGGGCTCCTCCAGCAACGCGACGAGCGCGAGCTTCGCCGGAGCGCCTGAGACCATCTCCCGGAACGTCTCCCGGAACGCCGCCCCGGCCTCGCCGCCCTCGCCCCGCGCCCGCGCTGTTTCGGCGAGCAGGGTGAGGTGCCGAACGACGGTGGCCTTGACCAGCGCCTGCTTGGTCGGGAAGTGCCGGAAGACGGTGCCGATTCCGACACCGGCCCGGCGTGCGACCTCCTCGGTCGAACCGGCGATGCCGGACTCGCCGAAGACCTCTTCGGCCGCGGCCAGCACCCGGTCCCGATTCGCCCGCGCGTCGCTCCGCATCCCCCCATCTTCCCACCCCGGCGGTCCTGCACCCCCAGGCCCGACTCTTGCTATCCGGAGTCTCGACTCCGGGACTCAGCGTCTCGGTCAGCCTTCGCGGAGGATCGGACCGGTTTCGGCGGCCGCGGCCACGGACGCGCGCGGCAGGCCCCGCGCCCCCACCCAGGCGAGCGCGGTGGACAGAACCCAGAGCACCGCGCACTGGGCGCAGACCATCGTCCACGAGGCGCCCTCGGGAAGGTTGTCGAGCAGTGGCAGCCGCACCGCCAGCAGGAGCAGCCCGGTGGCCGTCATGGCCAGCGCCCATGACGGGGAGCTCCGGCGGGCGAGCACGACCACGGCGCCCGCCGCCCACACGAGGATCGTCGTGCCGAAACCCAGCCACAAATAGGGCCAGTCCTGGTCGTACGGTCGCACGGCGACGACCAGCCAGGTGCCGCCCAGCACCGCCAGGCCGACGGCCGCCGGTGACAGGGTGACCGTCCACGACCGGCGTCGCGGCGTGACATCGCTGTGGAAGCCCATCAGGAGCGCGATCACCGGCGCCACCGTCAACACCAGGGTCGCGAGCTCCGACAGCGGCCGCTCAACCAGGAGCATCGGGATCACCGTGTAGGCCAATGGGGGTGCCACGCCGATCAACGCCGTGATCTTCGCCGTCCTGACGTGGCCGCGCATGATCGCTACGAACGCGACAGCCGAGCACAGAGCCGCCGCGGAGACGGCGATCGACACCAGCCTTTCGAGGGAGCCCGGCGGGCCCGTCCACGCGACGTGCGTGCCGAACGCCAGCGCGTGACCCCAGTTCAGGAGCTCGATGACGCTGCCCACAGCCTGATGGCCCAGTCCGAGCAGCGCCACGAGCCGGACGGCCTCGCCCCAGGCGACGAAGCGGGGAGAGGCGCCCGCGCCGCCGAGGCGCACCCGCATGGAAAGAGACAGCACGCTGGCGATCTCGCCCCACCGAGGCCGCGGGTTCGCCTCGTCGGGCACCTCGCCCGACAGCTCCATGAACGCGTCCACCATCTC
The DNA here is from genome assembly GCF_003236395.1 of Nonomuraea aridisoli. Taxonomy (GTDB): domain Bacteria; phylum Actinomycetota; class Actinomycetes; order Streptosporangiales; family Streptosporangiaceae; genus Nonomuraea; species Nonomuraea aridisoli. The sequence goes on from NZ_POUD01000025.1 coordinate 20,487, forward strand.
CTCCTCGCGCTCGGCTCGGTAGGAGGCCGGCAGCAGACGCAGGACGGAGCGGTAGCGCTGTTCGAGCAGGCTCATGCGGCGCCTCCGGCCATCCTGGCCCGCAGGCGGGCGGTGGCGGCCTGGGCGGTGGCGGCCATCCTGGCGGCCTCGTCCCGGAGCGCTTCGGCGCCGTCATCGGTCAACCGGTAGTAGCGCCGCAGCCGTCCGTTCTGGGCCTCCTCCCGGTCGAGCTCGACCAGGCCGGCGGCCGAGAGCCGGTCGAGCACGCCGTACAAGGTGCCGATCTTGAGTTGTACGTGCCCCTCGGACAGCCGATCGACCTCCTGGACGATCCCGTAGCCGTGCCGGGGCTCGTCCACCAGCGCGGTCATCGCCAGAAACATGGGCTCCGTGATGTTCACCCATCCAGGATATCCTGTCTCACAAGATATCGTCGAGAACACCGCTCCGCTCAGGCGTACGCGCCGACAAGGCGGACGAAGTTGGCGGGCAGGAGTGAACGCCGCCGCACCAGGCGGCCGCCCTGCTTGCCGTACAGGGTGACCATGTCGGCCACGGCGGTGGTGATCGGCATGACGAGCCGGCCGCCTTCGGCGAGCTGCTCGGCCAGCGGATCGGGCACTCTCGAGGCCGCGGCGGACACGATGATCGCGTCGAAGGGAGCGTGATCCGGCAGGCCTTCCGTGCCGTCGCCCACCACCACCTCGACGTTGGTCACGCCCGCGGCGGAGAGGTTCGCCCGTGCGTGGTCGGCCAGGTCGGCGTAGCGCTCCACGGAGTACACCAGGCGGGCCAGGCGCGCCAGCAAGGCGGTCTGGTAGCCGTACCCGGTGCCGATCTCCAGGACGGTCTCCCCGCCCGACAGCCGCAGCGCGTCGATCATCTCGACGACCAGCGACGGCTGAGTGGTGGGCTGACCGTGACCGATCGGGATCGGCTCGTCCAGGCCGGCGCCGGCGGCGTAGGGCGGCGGCACGAACCCCTCGCGCGCCGTGGCGGCGACGGCGGCGAGCAGCCGGGGATCGGTCACCCCTTTCTCCCGGACGACCTCCACCAGCGACCTGCCCTCCATACCTGCCCGCTTCCCGCCGCCCGGGAAGCGACACTCGTTCCGCTTTCTCCGCGACCAGCCCCTTGAGGCCAGAACGTCGCGCCCGCCGCTCTACCTTGCGCCGATATAACGATATCGGGCTATCATCGCGATATGGCGATTGATTGTGCGGGTGGCCGGTGTGTCAGCGCCAAGCGCCGCGACGCCCGCCCTTCCCACCGGTGCCACAACGCCTGACGAACCGAGGAGTACCCCGATGATCGGACGCCCGATGCCCGCCCGCGTGCGGGCCGCCTACCGGGCCGAGATGCGCGCCGCCCGCACCGCCGCCGCCCCTGAGGCCCGGTGGCGGCACCTGGAACGCGCGCACGTCATCTCCCAGCCCTGGCCATGGCCGCACACGCGCAACCACGTCGCCATGTTCGCCTCGGCCGTCGCTCAGCGCGACCGGCGTGAAGCCTTCGGCCAGGTCATCCGGATCATCGTGGCCGCGCCGGGCTCGGCGTTGCGCCGCTACCCCGAGGGCAACACCGGCCGCGCCGCCGTGGCCCTGACCCAGCCCATGCCGATCCCCGCCGATCTGGCCGAGCTGCTGCAGAACGTACCGGCCGCACGGGGAAGGGCGTCTCGGTGACGTTCTCGACCAAGCTCTTGAGGTTGAGGGCCGATGCCTGAGCGGCCAGGCGGGGCGGCGAGCGCGCGATGGCCGACCGGCAGCGGGCCCGGCTGGCCGCGCTCATCTCTCACGCGCGAACCCACTCCCCCTACTGTCGCCGCCTCTATCAGGAATGCGGGGTGCCCTCCGGCGTGGACGACGTGACCGCCCTGCCGGTCACCGACAAACGCCGTCTGATGGCGGCTTTCGACGAATGGGTCACTGACCCCGCCATCACCTTGGCGAACGCGCCGCCTTCGCCGACGATCCCGGCCGGATCGGCCGGCCGCTACAGGCCCGGCCGTCCGTGTCCGAGGCCGCGCGGCCGACCTGCTCACCTTCCCCGGGGCCGGCGGGGCACCGGTCACGCCGGCCCCGCTGCCGCCGGCCACGCTGCTGGAGACGGTGCCGGACTGGAGCTGTTCCAGATCGTCCAGGCCGGCCCGGCGACGCTGCGCCTGCGACTGCACCCGGCTCCCGGCGCCGACCCCGACACCGTGTGGCACACGGTCGAGGCCCGGTTGAGCGAGCTGTTGATCCGTCACCGCCTCGGTCACGTACGTCTGGAACGCACCGCCCCAGCACAGCGCGGGCGGCAAGGTGCGCGCCGTCGTCCCGGCCCGCGCGGCTAGCTCCCGGTGATCACACCACAGGCGATGCGCCCGCCGGAGTCGCCCGCTTTCAGGGTTTCGGCGTCAGGCCCTTCCTCGCCCGCCGCGTTGCGGTAGCGGTCCGGGATGTTGGCGTGATTGTCGGCCAGCGCGTGGATCATGATGGAGCTGCCGTCGCCGTCGAAGAGCTGCGCCACGCGGAAACGATCGGTCACCACTGTGGCGGTGCCGGTGCCGTCCGCGCCGACGAGCAGGTTGGGCAGGTCCCCGGTGTGGTCGTCGTGGGGATGCGAGCCGAGGTCGAAGTGTCCGCCCGCACTGAAGAAGGGGCTGCCCGTGGCCGGGTCCTTCGACTGTGGATCGCAGACGCCTTTGGCGTGCACGTGAAAGCCGTGATAGCCGGCCGGCAGGCCCTTCACCGCTACTGTGATCTTGGACTTGCCGTTCCCGGCGTCCTCCACGCGCAGCGAGCCGACCGTCCGGCCGTCGGGGTTCTTGATCTCGGCACCGGCCGGGGCGCCGTCCCGTCCCGGCATCATCTCGCCCAGGGTGGCGGCGCTCAGCGCCACGACCCCCACGCCCAGCACGACGACCAGAGCCAGACGAGTCTTGCGTACCATCAGCGGTCTCCCCGTATGCGGTGCCTTCCTTCCTGGGGAAGACATGGGTCAGCGGACGGCACCTTGGCAACCGAAGCGCGTAAGCGGCGAGCTCTCCGCAGTTCCAAGGGGCCTCGCCACACAGATCCCCCGTGCTCGGCCCGCTTCCCCGATGCGGGAGGCAAAGCTTGCGCCAGCCGCCTTCGCGCAGGCTCCGAAACCCGGCGCGGTATCGACGATCACCAATCGTCGGTGATGAGGTGCTCGGGCGGAGGCGTGATCTTGACGGGCTTTCCCCATCCCCGGTAGATGATGTTCATCGTCATGGTGTCGACGTCACCGCCCTCCGGCGGAGTGAACCGCAGGATGGCGTGGAAACGTCTCGGCAGGTCGTCCGGGCCCACCCAGAGTTTCCAGGTGATCGGCCCGCCCCAGACGAATTCCTCCTCCTCGGTCCCGAAGGTCATCCCGGCCTGCCTCTCACCCAGCTTGGGAACCTTCACCGTGCCGCTGTGGAGAGTCGTCCGCACGCCCTCGAACATCCCGCCGTCGGCGCTGGTCGCACCGTGAGAGGCGACCAGCTGGAGGAAGCCGGGATTGATCCCGTTGATCAGGTCCTCTCCCCAGATGACCCCGGCCAGGTTCTGTCCGTAGGTCCATTTCCCCACCGTCGACGGCGACTTCCAGACGTACTTGCCGTTCTTGGAACGCACGTAGGCCTGTGAGTAGAACTTCCGGCCGATGCTGATTTCGCGGGAGCGGCCTGTCCCCTCCACCTCCTGGGTGATCGTCGTGGTGTCGGTGGCGTACACGCCTGGAGCGTTGAAGCGGTACGCGCCGTACGCCTTGATGTCCCAGGCCGGCGGGGGCCCGCCGCGTCGCCTGACGGAGAAGCGCACGCTGCTCTTCTTCGCGAACTGCTTCTTGATCGCTTTGACGACGGAGTCGAGCGACTTCGATTCGGGAGCCGCGTACACGGCGCCGCCGGGAATCGTGACAGTCAGCAGGCCGGCCACCACCAGCGCGACGCTCGTGCGTTTCATCCGTCGATGATCACAGACCATGATCTCTATTGGGCATCGAACGAACGCTCCCCGAAGTCGTCCGGCCAAGGCGCGCCGAGCGCTTCCCACCACTTGAGGTAGGGCTCCCCTGGGCAGGACGGCATGGCGCCATCGACGGCCCACGTCGCCGAGACCTCGTCGAGCACGGCGGGGTCCACGCCGAACAGTTCGGCGGCGGCTCGGCGGGTCCGCGGGGTGTCGCCGTCGGGCAGCGGCGCCTCGTGCTCGCTGATGGAAGCGACATGAACCGCTTTCCCGTTCGGGCCGAGCACCTCGTTCACGACACCGTACTCGTCGAAGTCGGCGGCCGTGATCGCCCGGTTGCCCCAGGCCGCGACCAGGTCCGCGATGGTGGCGGTGAAATGCGGAGCGAAGTCCGCGTGGACGAAGACTCTGCGGCCGACCACCGCCACGCGCACGGGCGTGCCATCGAGGAACTCGTCACTCGCCGCACGGAGCGCGGCGACGAAGGCTTCTGGGCTGTGTCCGTCGGCCACGTCGACGCCGGCCCAGCAGCTGAATGACGACATGGGGGAAAGGTACCAAGAGGCTCCGCCGCTCGTTGAGTGTCGGCGGGCGAAGGTGGGACAGAGTCCTGGGTTCCTGTCCCACCTTCTGGTCGGCGTCAGGCGAGTTGGTCGCGCAGGCGGGTGCATTCGCGTACGAAACGGCTGCGGCCGCCGCTTGACGCGTGCGCCGTCACCTGCGGGATCGCGCCGTGTGCCCCGGACCATGTGGCCGTGTCCGCGGCGAGGGTCATCGCCTCGGTGTGCACGGCGGCCGGGCGCTCGCCGGGCTTCGGCAGCAGGGTGGGGAGCAGGATCGTGAGGATGCGCCAGACCTCCGCGTACGCTCCCTGCCGGGCCGCGTCGGTCAGCACCCGTACCGTCTCCCGTTCCTGGAACTGGGACGCTCGGCGGAGCAGCAGCGCGAGCTGTTCGCCCACCGCTTCGGCCGGCAGATCACCTCTGGACGCCATCCGCAGCAGCAGCGGGGCCGCCTCCGCGTGGCCGGCGGCCACGAAGTAGGCCAGGGCGAGAGCCATCGCCTCGCCTGTGGGGCCGTCCGCGTCGGCCAGCGCCCGCACGAACACCGGCGCGATCCTCGGGTAGAGCAGGAACGGCAGGTAGTTGGTGGCCACGACCTCCCGGTGCGACGGCAGGACCGCCGGCCACCAGCCCGTCTCACGGCCGTGCTCGTCCCAGCGCCAGCGCGACGGTTCGCGCAGCAGCTCGTCGAGCAGTTCGTGGCCGGTCGGCTCGGCCCGTACCTTCGCCACCAGCCGGATCTCCCACTGGGGGTGCTCCGGCTCCTGCTCGTCGAAGAACCGGTCGGTGGCGCCGTCGAGGTAGGTCCAGCGCACGCCTGTCTCCGGGTCGGGCAGCCCCTCCCCCGCCAGCCAGGCGGCGGCGGTCGCGGCGGCCCGCGAGCCGAGACGCGCGGCTCGTTCGGCGGCCTCCGGGTGGCGGCCTCGGGGCAGGCGCACCAGTGCCTGCGCCAGGTCGGCGGGCAGCGGTTCGGCGCCCGCGGCCGCGCATTCCGCCAGCCGGTCCACCAGGACGTCCGGGTCGAGGTGGCCGGTCATGAGGGTGGGGGTGGCCAGCAGCAGAGGCGGCAGCGTCCCGTCCCGCAGCGCCTCGTAGATCTCGCTGAGCCGGTGCACCACGAACTGGTGCGGCGGCGAGATCAGCGACGGCTGCGGCAGGCGCCGTCTGCGGCGCCGCTCCACCGCCGGGTCGGGCGGCTCGGGCTTCATGAACGGCCGCCGGTGCCCGACGTAACCGATGCGGACGCGGAAACCGCGCGGCTCACCCGGCCCCGGCGGCGGGACGCGCAGCCCGTCGCGCATGGCCGCCACCCGCTCCTTGGACACGCCGATCCCCAGCAACTGCTCGAAGATCTCCTCGCGAACGTGCTCGGGCACGTCGTCGAACGCCCGCTGCGGCTCGCCCTCCTCCTCCGCCCGTTCCTCCTCCCCGCTCTGGTCGTCGCCGTCCAGCACGGGTTTGACGCGCACCCGGAAGCTCGCCCCGGCCCACGGGTCGAACGGCTCGGGCTCGGGCGGGCCGGGGTCGGTGCCGGGCGTCAGCACCTCCAGCGCCAGGGCGGTGAACCACGACCGGGTGTCGTCCCAGCTCTCGCGCTGGAACAGGTAGGACTGGTCGCCGCCGTAGTTCGCGGCCAGCGCCGGCCGCATCTCCTCGCGGTCGCCGGCCGCCTGCCGTACGAACGCGGCCAGCCAGCGCTCGTAGTCGGGCCACTGGTACATGTTCCAGGGCACGTCCAGGGTGGGTTCCGGGAACGGCTCGGGCGCCGACGGCGGGGGCAGCGGCGGCGGGGTGAACACCTCGCGCCGCTCCTGGGCCGCCGCCTCCCCGCCGTACACGGCCGCCACGCGCGTTCCGAGCGCCGCGGGCAACATCGGTACGGCCTCGGCGACGGTCTCGGCGGCCGGGGCGAAGGCCGCGGCGTGCTTGAGCGCGATCCGGGCCGCCCGGCCCTGGACCTCGTAGGACGCGTGCGCGAACGCGGTGGCGAGCGCGGGCGCCAGCTCGGCGGCGTTCGGCAGGCGCGGCACCTCCCGCTCCAGCCAGCGCAGGCCCTCCATGGCGAGCTTGGTCTCGGGGCGGAAGGTCAGCGCGCCGATCGCCTCGACGACCTCGGCCTCCTCGTGCGGGCCGCCGTGCCTCACCTGGGCGAGCGCGAGCTCGGCGACCGTGCCGGGAGCGGCGGGCAGCAGCCGCAGGTAGTCGCGGACGCGGGCGGCGGCCTCCTGCGGCGTCGGGTCGAGCATCCGGTGCAGCCGGACGAAGAAGCGCAGGCCGATCGCGTCCCCGCCGCGCAGGAACCGGCGCAGGCAGCCGTCCAGCAGCTCCGCGCGCGACACCCGGCCGCTCGCCTGCAGCTGCCGCAGCAGGGACAACCAGCGGGTGGGAACGGGCTCCAGGCGTTCCTCGCGCAGCACGCGGCCGGCGCCCTCGGCCTCGAAGATCCGCGGCAGCAGCGGGCCGATCAGCGGGTCGTCGGCGGCCGGCCGGGCGCTGAGCCAGGCGGTCACGAGCGGGTCGTGCTCGGGCGGCGGGGCCCCGCAGGCCCGTAGCAGCGCCAGCGCCAGCGAGGCGTTGCGGTCGTCGGCGGCGCGGATCTTCCTGGCCAGCCGGACGGCCACGTCGGCCTGCCAGGCGGCCGGGCGCGCGGTCAGCACGCGGATCACCTCGTCGACCTTGGCCCAGCGGCCGGCGAACTCACGCCGGGTCAGCCAGGCGACCGCGGCGGCGGGACCGGTCAGCACGCCCGCCCCGGCGATGCGCAGCACCTCGCCGTGCCCGCCGATGCCATCCGTCGCCTCCTCCCACTCCCCTTCGTCGAACGACCAGCGCTCCCGGCGGCCGGCGGCCTCGCGCAGGTCTCTGCGCAGGTCCGGCAGCCGCCGGGCGACGTCGGCGCGATCGTCGTCGGACAGGCTGATCACGAGGTCGGCCAGACCGCGGGCGTCGCACGCGGTGATGAGGTCGCGGACCTGCGCCCAGGCCGTCATGAGACCGCTTCTGCGGCACTAGATGAAGACGTCATGCGGGGCACCATAGAGATCATCTCCGACAGTCCGCCCGGTGCTGCCGGGCGCCCAAGGCTCTGCGTCGTCTGGGGCGGCGAGGTCATCACGTCAAAGCCGTGTCAGCCGCCGGCTGACACAGGCGTGTCGGGGCTGGAGAGGGGTGGCCCGGATATCGGCGCGGGGATGGGATCCTCGTCGGTCGCGCTGCATTGGAGATCATCGGCGCGCGATACTGGAGGGCGACGTGAGCGTCCCCTCCGCGGTTCCCCTATTCGAGGTGGCTATATGTCCGGCGACACGGTGGAAGTGCCTGTACGACCTGATCGGGCCGAAGGTGTCGTCCCCGACTACGCCGGTCGCCTCGCCGAGGCCCTGGCGCGGGGGTATCGGGAGGCCTTGATCGTGTGGCTCGCGCGGCGGGTGGCCGTGCTCCTGTCGCGCACCAGGGTCAACTGGTTCACCGCGAGCGTGTCCGTGCTGGTGATGGCCTCCTGGCCGTACCTCGTGGACCTGGTGCTCGTGTTCGTCGCGCCCGACCAGGCGTTCCACAACACGCGGACCACCCTGTACACCGTGGCGGCCACGCTCGTCTGCGTCACCGCGCTCGGCCTCGCCTGGGGCGCCTGGAACCACGCCGAGAAGCTCGTGGCACCGCTCGCCGACCTGCTCGCCGACGCGCCGGAGAGGGAGGACCTGATCCGCTGGCTCCACCGGCGGCTGAGGGCGCGCGGCCAGCTGCTGTGCGCGTTCGCCGGGGCCGCCGTCTCGGCGTCGATCCTGGTTCTCACCGCGGTCCAGCCCGGCGACGTCATCGAGCCGAACGCGGCCGTGTACGTGCACACCTGCTGGCTCGGCTTCCTGGGCGGCGTCACGCTCTACTGGCTCATCACGGTGGCCGACCTGCCGCTGCGGCTGCGCAAATACACCCGGCTGCGCCTGGCGTGGATCGACCCCGCCCGGACGTTCGCGATCGTGCGGCTGTGCCACTGCTACGCGCTGGTCTCCGCGGCCATGGCGCTGGGCGTCGTCACCATCGAAGCGGCGGCGATCGTGCTGGCCTACCAGAATCCCGGGCCGTACCTGTACGCCTTCCTGCTCGGCTTCCCGGTGGTGGCGGCGGCCATCGCGCTGTACGTGGGCGTCCAGCCGTACGTGACTCTCTCGCGCATGGTCCGCCGTCACCTCGACGAGGTCATCGCGCCGCTGATGGCGCCGAGCGACCCTCCGTCCGAGGCGCTCAGCCGCCACGGCGCTGCCGAGGCCGACATCACGGCGTACACCTATTTCGCCGCGCTGCGGACGCTGCCGATCAGGACGTCGGCGATCCTGCAGTACGTCGCCGGCATCCTGGCCTCGCTGATCGTCTACTTCGTGCAGCAGAGCGTCTCCTGAGACGCCCGCTGCCGGCCGTTCCCGCCGTCGTCCTGGAGCGGCGTACGGCGGCGATCGTCGCCGTACGGTGACACGAGCCCACCGGCCTCTCGGTCGAGCCGATCGGCGCGGTCCTCCAGCGCGGGCCGTGTCATACCCCGGTCGCACGTCCGTCGGGCCGGCTGCGACGGAAGGGGCAGTTCAGGTTCCTCAGCGGTGCCGATGGCAGCGCTCCGACGAGACCGGAGGATGTGAAGCGTTCTCGATCTCTGGAGGAGAGGGCTGTGGCCATGCGTGTTCGGTGGCGGGCAGGGGTGCTCGCGTGCCTGATGGCGGGCGTGCTGACGGTGGCGGCGCCGTCGCAGGCCGGCGTGGTGTCGGCGGGCGATCGTGCTCTGGTCCAGGAGGCGCTGGACACGATGGTGGCGGCCGGCGCCCCCGGCGTGCTGGCGCGTGTCGACGACGCGGACGGCCACTGGATCGCCACGAGCGGCGTCGGTGACCTCCGGACGGGCGAGGCCGTGCCGCGTCACGGGCGGTTCCGGGTGGCGAGCCTCACCAAGTCGGTGATCGCCACGATCGTGCTGCAACTCGTCGAGGAGGGCCGGCTGAGCCTGGACCGGCCGGTGGGCGCCTGGCTGCCCGGCGTCGTCGCGGGAGCCGACCGCATCACCGTACGGCAGCTGCTGAACCACACCAGCGGCCTGGCCGACTACGTCGCCCACCCGGAGTTCGAGGACCCCATGGTGTACGGCGGGCGCACGTACCGCCCGGAGCAGCTCGTCGGGTACGCCGAGGAGCTGGGCCCGGTGAGCGAGCCGGGGCGGCGGTTCGCCTACTCCAACGCCGGTTACATCGTGCTCGGCCTGCTGGTGGAGCGGGTCACCGGTCACCCCCTGGCCACCGAGGTGTCGCGGCGGGTCCTGCGGCCCGCGGGGATGAGCCACTCCTACCTGCCGCTGACCGACCCGGTCATCCGCGGGCCGCACGCCACCGGCTACCACCTGCCCGGCGGCGTCGATCCCGCCGCTCCCGGGGCACTGCGGCCCATCACGGAGCTGAACCCGTCGTTCGCGTGGGCCGCGTACGGGCTGGTGTCGGACGCGCGGGACATGAACCGCTTCTACCAGGCGCTGTTCGGCGGGCGGCTGGTCGGTGAGGAGTCGCTGCGCCGGATGCGGGAGGGGGTGGGGACGCCGCAGGCGCCCGTCTTCCCGTACTACGGGCTCGGGCTGGAGGCGGCCGGGCTGACCTGCGGCGTGATGTGGGGCGCCACCGGCTCCGTCCCCGGCTACCAGACGTTGGCGTTCGCCGACGGGTCTGGCGAGCGCCGGATGACCATATCGATGAACGTCCAGCGCAAGGACCCGGCGGTCGCACCGCTCATCTTCGCCGCCATCGACGCGCTCAACCGGTACTTCTGCGGCACCGCCTACGCGGTGCCCGCGGCGTGACCGCCTTTTTACGCACTGCCTATCGGCTTCGGCCGGCGCAGTGAGAAGTGTTCATGATTTGCCGAGGTAATTGCTCGGGGCCTGTCCTGAACGGGCGGCATGACAAACCATGCGATATACGGTGAACGCACTGGTCAGGCCATTGATCAGACGCTCACCGGAGGGCGTTGACGATCTATTTTTCCTTGACACTCGCGTGACCGTCTCGTTATGGTGGCGAGCGCACGGGGAGATCACTGACAGGCGTACGGCGCCGCTGGGAGGCGTGATGATCAGCCGTATCTGTTCGTGTGCCGATGCGGGGACTCGGGGGGAAAACGCGTGACGGTGCCGGCGCGAGGCAACGCCGAACGAGTGGATCGCATCATCGACGCGTCAGCGGAGCTGCTGAGCCAACGGGGATACCGGCGGGTGACCGTCGAGGAGATCGCGAGCCGGGCGGGCGTCTCCAAAAGCAGCGTCTACCTGCACTGGAACACCAAGGACGAGATCTTCTACGACGTCTTCGACCGGGAGTTCACCGTCCTGGCGTGGGCCGCCGTCGACCACGTCAGGCGCGACCCGATCCAGGTGCTCGCCCACCGGACCGCGGTCAATCTGATGCGGATAATCACCGAACGGCCATTGTTGAAAGCTTTACTTATTGACGACCGGCTGACTCTGGGATCGTTGCGCCCGGAGAAGTCGCCGGTCATTCTGTCTCGGCTGGCGGCGGGCAAAGAATTGATGTACCGATATCTAGGAGCGCTCCGGAGACATCATTTGCTCTGCCCCGAGGTGGATCCGCACATCATGCGGACGGCCACCTGCGAAATGCTGCGCGGAATGGCTTTCTCGGCGGGCCCGCAGCAGGAGGGGTTGCGTTCCTCCGAATTGGCGCGATGCGTGATGGTGACGGTCCAGCGGGCGTTCGAACCGAGGACGGTGCCGGAGCCGGACTGGATCAGCCACGCCGCCGCCGAGGTGTTCGAGGCGTTCGACGAGCTCATGGAGCCCGGGCAGCCCATGCACGTCGAGCGCTCCATGGCGCTGTAGTGGTGGGGCGCGCATCCGCCTTCCCGGGTTCGCCGGGGGTCGCGTCGAGGTCCGCACGCGTCCCGGCCGGTTCGAGGGGGCTCGTCGGGCGTGGGGTGCTGGCCGGTCGGCTGTCGGATCTGGCGGCGGGGATCGAGGCGGGCCTGACGCTGGCGGTCTCCGACTCGCCGGATTTCGGGGTGATCGTGGCCGCTCGGGCGGCGGGCGGGGCGGTGCTGCCCGTGGTGGCCGAAATGGGACGCGTACGGATCGGACCCCTCGAACGGCCGGGACTGCCGGGGTGCTCCGACTGCTTGGAGCTGCGCAGGCACCGCGCCGCCGCACGGTCGGCGGAACGCGCGGCGGTGTGGCGCCGGCACGGCGAAAGCCTGACCGGCGCGGCGTCACCACTGCTCGCGCCGACGGCGCTCGACACGGTGTCCGCACTGGTGACGGCCGTGGTGTCCGACTCCGCCGGAGTGGGCGACCCGGCGGGGGTGGGTGATTCCGCCGGGGTGCCCGGGCGAGGGGGCGGCGCGGTGGTCGGTGAGTCCTCCGGTCAGGTGCTCCACCATGCCCCCGGCGTTCCCCCGGGGGCCGGTCTCGCGGATGGACCGGGCGTGTTGGTGCGGCAGGGGGTTCTGCTGGTCGATCTGGCGGATCTCGGGGTGAGGCGTCATGCGTTCCTGCCCGACCCCTTCTGTCCGCGGTGTGGGGGGTTGCCGGAGGACGGGCCTGAGCGGGCGCGCGTCGTGTTGCGGCCGCGGCCGAAGAGCGCTCCGGACCGGCATCGGGTGTGGGACGCCGAACGCGAGCTCGACCGGCTGACCCGGGTCTACGTCGACGACCACACCGGCCTCGTCCACTCGCTCAACCCCGCCGCCCTCGGCTCGCTCGCCGTCGCGGGCGCGCCGATCAGGTTACGGGGGAAGACGGCGTTCGAGCCGGGTTTCGGCCGTTCGCGCAGCTACCGGCGCAGCGCGGCCGTCGCGCTGCTGGAGGCCCTGGAGCGGTACGGCGCGGTGGGGCCGGGCGGCAGGCGCCCGGTCGTGCGGGCGAGTTACGCGGCCGTACACGATCGTGCGGTGGATCCGCGCGCGCTGGGGCTGCACCCGCCCGAGCACTACGCCAGGCCGGGTTTCCCGTACCGGCCGTTCACGGAGGACGCGGTGTGCCGGTGGGTGTGGGGGCATTCCTTCGCCGCCGGCGGCCCCGTGCTGGTGCCGGAGCGGAGCGTCCACTACGGCGAGTCCGCCGACGACCAGCCGTTCTGCTACGAGCTGGCCAACGGCTGCGCGCTCGGGTCGTGCCTGGAGGAGGCGATCTTCCACGGCGTCCTGGAGGTGCTGGAGCGTGACGCGTTCCTGCTGACCTGGTACACCCGCGCCCGCGCGCCCCGCATCGACCTGCGGACGGCCGCCGATCCCCAGGTCCCGACGGTGGCGGCCGCGATCACCGCCGAGACGGGCTACCTGGTCGAGTGCCACGACGTCACCCCCGACCACGGCGTGCCCTGCGTGTGGGCGCTGGCCCGCGTCCCCGCCGGCGAGCCCGCCACGATCAGCGCGGCCGCCGCCGGCACGAGTCTCGAAGGAGCCGCCGCGGCGGCGCTGGCCGAGCTCGGCCCGATGGTGCCGACCGTGCGCGACCACTTCCCGCAGCACGCCGAGCGGGCGCGCGCGCTGGCCGCCGACGGCGACCGGGTGCTGTCGATGATCGACCACTACCTGGTGTACGGGGTACGGTCGGCCGCGCGACGGCTGGCGTTCCTCACCGAGGGCACGGACCGGGTGGCCTTCGGCCCGCCGCCCGCCGGGTTCGGGCACGGGGACCTGACCGACGACCTGAGGTTCCTGATCGGCCGGCTCGCGGACGCGGGCCTCGACGTGATCGTGGTCGACCTGACGACGCCGGAGCACGAGGCGGGCGGGTTGCGCTGCGTCAAGGTCCTGGTGCCGGGCACGGTGCCGATGACGTTCGGGGAGCGGAACCGCCGCACGTGGGGCCTGCCCCGGCTGCTCGACCCCGCCGTGGTCAAGGGGCGTGGCATGCCGGTGCGCACCCATGCCGACCTCAACCCCGACCCCCATCCGTTCCCATGAAGGCGGTGAACCACGCGATCGCGCGGGTCGGCGGGCTGCCGATGTCGGCGCTGGACGCGCTCGCCTGCCCTGAGTCCACCGCGCTGGCCGCCCGGATCGTCGAGCTCACGGCGGAGCTGACCCGGCGGGCGGCGGTGTTGTCCGAGGCGTTGTACGAGGTGATCGGGGCCGCCGGCGCCGACAAGCCGGTCCTGGTGGCGATCCGGCGGGACGTGCACGGCTTGCGCCGCCCGAAACGGGTCGAGGCGCTGCCCGCCGCGCTGGCGGGTCCCGTACGGGAGTGGGTCGCGCTGTGGGAGGAGCGGGCTCGCGCGCATGCCGAGCTGCCCGAGGTGCTCGCCCGGGAGGCGCGGGCTGGATGGGCGGCGTTGCGTGAGACGGCCGCCGTCCCGGCGGTGCGGCACGGACTCGCGCACGCCAGCCCCGACCTCTCCGCCGACCTGGAGAAATGGCTCGCCGATCCGGAGCGGCGGCCTCGGGCGGGGACGCTGGCGAGCCTGGTGCGTTACGTGACGCGGACGGCGGCGAAGACGAGCCCGTTCAGCACGTTCACGACCGTCCACGAGGTCAGGTGGGCCACGGACGGCGCCGACGGCGCGGCCTGGCAGGTGCCGGACGCGCCGCCGGACGTGGTGGTGGAGGCCGACGTGGGGCTGCGCGCGCTGGTCGAGTCGGTGCTGGCGCGCCGGCCGGGTGTGGCCGCCGCGCGGGTGGTACGCCTGTCGCCGGCGACGTACGTGTCGGAGGACGGGCTGCTCGTGGTCGGCCCGGACGGGCGGACGCGCACGATCGCGCGGACCCCGGCGCTGGACACCCTGGTCGAGCTGCTGCGGGCCGAAGGGGGCGCCCGGTGGGACGTGGTGGCCGGCAAGCTCGCGGACGACCCGGCGCGGGCCGACCGCGCGCTGACCGGCCTGGTGCGCGGCGGGCTCGCCGAGGCCGTCGTGCCGGTGCCCGGCCAGTCGGCCCGCCCGTTCGCCGACCTCGCGGACTGGGCGGCCGACGACGCCGCGGCCGAGCCGCTGCGCCGCGTCCAGCGGGCACTGGACGGCGGCACGAGCGCGCTCGGCACCGGCGACCCCGCCGCGTCGGCATGTGCCGGCGTGGCCAGGGCCATGGAGGGCGCGCTTCCCTCGCTGGGGCTGGCGACGATGCCGCTCCCCGACCTGCGCCGGCGGGTGTTGCGGGAGACGGCGATCGGGGGGCCGGTGCGGTGTGCGCTGCCGTGGTGGCGGCCGGCGCTGGACGATCTGGAGCTGGTGCGGCGCTGGCTGGCCGTGCACGATCCGATGCTGCCGCTCCGGCTCACCCTCGCCGACCGGGTCCGCGACTGGTTCGGGCCGGGCTCGCGCACCCCGCTGCCGGCGGTGTACGCGCGGGCGGCGGACGCGCCGCCGGGGTCCCCGCTGCATGCGGACTTCCTGGAAAGCCCCGATCCGCTCGCGGACGCGGCCGATCCCCGGCTGCGCCGCCTGCGCGAGCTGCGGGAGGAAGCGGTCGCGGCGCTGCGCGAAGGGCAGGCCGAGGCGCTGGTACGCGGGCTGCCCGCGTGGGTCCGCGATCCCGGGCCGGTCACCTGCTACGTCCAGCCGTACGTCGGCGACGACGGCCTGCGGCTGGTGCTCAACGCGGCGCACGGCGGCCACGGGCGGGGCATCACCCGCTGGACGCGGCTCCTGCCGCACCATCGGCCCCCGAGCCGCCCCGACCACCTGGCCGCCGAGCTGCCAGGCGTCTTCGGGCACACGCTCAACCTGCACGCTCCCGCCACCGCATGGGAGCTCGAATACCCGGGCGCGGTGGGCCAGGCGCCGCCCGAGCGCCGCATCCCGCTCACCGAGCTGGAGGTCCGGCACGATCCCGCCCGAGGCGTCGTGGATCTGTGGTGGCCGCGGGCGGGCAGGCGGGTCGTTCCCGTGCACGCCGGCATGATGTCCGAGACGCTCCTGCCGCCGCCGGCACGCCTGCTGGTGGAGGCGTTCGGCACGACGCACCTGACGCATCCGACGCTCCCGGCGATCCGGCGTGACGCCGGGCCGCGCCTGGACCTCGGGCGCGTCACCCTCGCCCGAGCCCAGTGGACGGTCGGCCCGGCCACCGCGCCCAGGCGGGGTGCCGACGACGCCGATCATCTCGTCGCCCTGCACGCCTGGTTGCGCGCCACCGGCCTCCCGCGCCGCTGCTTCGTGCGGATGCGCGACCGTCAGGTGCGCAGGGACGGGCTCGCCTTCGACAAGCGGCACAAGCCGGTGTTCGTCGACTTCGGCAGCTGGGCCTCGGTGCTGGAGTTCGACCGGATCGTGGCGCGGGCGGCCGGCGACCTGGAGGTGACCGAGGCGCTGCCCGACGGCGAACGCGCCGTGGAGCTGGCCATCGAGGTGAGAGAGCAGTGACGCGCTACCCGTTGCACCGCCCGCACCCGCTCGGCGTCCACCCCGGCTACGAACGGCTCCGCGCGGAGTGCCCGGTGGCGCGGGTCGACTCGCCGTACGGCCCGGCCTGGCTGGTGACGCGGTACGCGGACGTGGCGGCGGTGCTCACCGACGCGCGGTTCAGCCGGGCGGCCGCCGCCGCGCAGGACGACGGCGGCGTCCTGCTCAACACGGACCCGCCGGAGCACGACAGGCTGCGCAGACGTGTGGTCGCCCACACCGGGACCGCCCACGTGGAGCGGCTCAGGCCGCAGGCCGAGAAGATCGCGGCCGAGCTGGCCGCGCGCATCCCGCCGCGGGCCGAGTTCGTGAACGCGTTCGCGGAGCCGTTCTCGCACCGGGTGCTCGGCCTGTTCGTCGGGCAGCTGGTGGGCCTGCCGGCGGACGACCTGAGCCCGATGGCCACCGTTCTCACGCTCGCGCCGGTGCCCGCCGGGGAGCGGGCGGCGGCCTTCGGCGAGCTGCGCCGTCGGCTGGCGGCGCAGGTGGACGCCGACACCCTCGGCGTGGTGCTCAACATCGTCTTCGGCGGGCACGCGGCGGTGGTGGCCGCTCTGGGCTACTGCCTGCTGGCCGCGCTGGAGGCGCCGCTGCCCGGCCTGGCCGGCGACCCGGCGCGGATCGGCGACCTGGTCGAGGAGACGCTCCGCCGCGCGCCGCCGGGCGACCGCACGCTGCTGCGCCGCACCACGGAGCCGGTGGAGCTGGACGGGGTGCGGCTGCCCGCCGGCGCCCTGGTGATCCCGTCCATCGCGGCGGCCAACCGCGACCCCGACCGGCCGGTGAACGGGCGCACGGCCCGGCATCTGGCGTTCGGCCGGGGGCCGCACGCGTGCCTGGGGATGGCGCTCGCCCGGATGGAGCTGCGGGTGGCGCTCGGCGCGCTCGCCGTGCACGTCCCCCGCCTCCGGCTGTCCGCCGACCCCGGCCGGCTCGAGCGGACGTGCGCGGAATTGTCGGTCAGCCCGCTTGCGGGAATTCCGATCCGGGTGTAGTGGACGGAATACCGAAAACACGGATCTGGTCAGCGGGTTCGGATTTCTTGTCGGGTGTCGCGGCGGAGTCATACTGTCGAAACAGCGAGACATTCGGTGCGACAAACCGAGGGAGAATCGTGTCGGCAGAACACCGCTATCGCGACAGGGTCCGCGCGTTGTCAGCATATCTGCGGGAGGTCGACAACGACCCCGCAGTGGCCGCGGAGTTGCGCGCCGACCCGGAGAACGCCCTGCGTAGAGCGGGTGTGGACCAGGCGTTCGACCGGCCGGAGGCTTTTCAGGCTTTCGTCGGCAAATTGGCGGCGCTGAGCGGGGAGGCGTGGCTGGCGACCGTTCACTCGATGATTGAATTGTGCGAGATCGGCGCCGAGACGCAGCCGCCCGCCGGGCCCAACATTTCGTTCCGGATTTCCCGGGAAGGCGGTGTCACCGCCATCGCCAATCGCGGCGACATCGCCAAGAAGGTGCAGCCCAACCCGTTCCACACGAAAAAAGAACACCAGCCGGGCGGCGCGCTGCGCATCTACCCGGAATACGCGACCAGCGAGCTGTCGGCGCGGCTGGCCGAGTGTTACCTGTCGACGTTCTACCAGCGCACGCTGCTCAAGCGCGTCGTCCTCGACCCGAGCACGCTCGCCGAGGACGCGGACGCCGGTGAGGGCATCACCGTGAACCGGTCGCGGTACCAGGGCGTCGAGTTCGAGCTGCACACCAGGGCCGACGGCGCCGACCGCGAGATCGTCGCCGCGCTGGTGCGCTAGCGCCCCCACACACGACGACACCACGACACCCCACGGAGGCGGGATGCTGAGCAGCGCGCTCGAAGTAGACATCGACGAGGCGGCCGTGGCCGCCGACCTCAGGGAGCTGGCGGCGGCGCTCGACCGCAGCGGCTACGGCGAGATCCTGACGTGTTTCCTGCCGCAGAAGGCGCAGGCGCACGTCTGGGCCCAGACCGCCGCCAAGATCGACGGCCCGCTCCGCACGCTCATGGAGCTGTTCCTGCTGGGCCGGGCGGTGCCGCAGGACGACCTGCCGTCGCGGATCGCCGACGTCCTGCCGGGGCTGGCGTCCGCGGGCCTGGTGCAGACCGGGCAGGGCGCGGTGTGGCTGCCGAACCTCATCCTGCTGCGCCCCATGGGCCAGTGGTTGTGGTGCCAGCGCCCGCACCCCTCCCCCACGATGTACTTCGGCGACGACTCCCTCGCGCTGGTCCACCGCATGGTCACCCACCGCGGCGGGCACGCGCTCGACCTGTGCGCCGGGCCCGGGGTGCAGGCGCTGACGGCGGCGCTGCGCAGCGAGCGCGTCACCGCGGTCGAGATCAACCCGGTGGCGGCGGCGCTGTGCCGTACCAACATCGCGATGAACGACCTCACGGACCGGATGGACGTCCGCCTCGGCGACCTCTACGACGTCGTGCGGGGCGAGGTCTTCGACGACATCGTGTCCAACCCGCCGCTGCTGCCGGTGCCGGAGGACGTGCAGTTCGCGTTCGTCGGCGACGGCGGCCGTGACGGCTTCGACGTCTCCTGGACCATCCTGGACGGCCTGCCGGAGCACCTGTCCGACCGCGGGGCGTGCCGGATCGTCGGCTGCGTGCTGAGCGACGGCTACGTGCCCGTCGTGATGAACGGGCTCGGCGACTGGGCGGCGAAGCACGACTTCGACGTGCTGCTGACCGTCACCGCGCACGTCGAGGCCGACAGGGATTCGTCCTTCCTGCGCAGCATGTCGCTGATGTCGAGCGCCATCTCCGGTGAGCCCGCCGACCGGCTGCTGGAGCGCTACGCGGCCGACTACGCCGAGCTCGGCGGCTCCCACGTGGCGTTCTACGAGCTGTGCGCGCGGCGCGGCGGCGGCTCCGCTCGGCTCGCGGACGTCTCGGCCACCAAACGATCCGCCGAGGTCTGGTTCGTCTGACCACCACCCATCGGACAGGGGATCCCCATGCCGGCGGAGCAGCCGCTGCTGATCTACGTGAACGTGCCGTTCTGCAACTCCAAGTGCCACTTCTGCGACTGGGTGACCGAGGTGCCGCTCGCGGACCTGCGGCTCACCCCCGAGTCCTCGCCCCGCCGGCGTTACGTCGCCGCGCTCGCGGAGCAGATCACGACGCACGCCCCGGCGCTGGCCGGCCTCGGTTACCGGCCGCAGATCATGTACTGGGGCGGCGGCACGGCGAGCATCCTGACGACGGACGAGATCGAGACGGTGGCCGGCGCGCTGTCGTCGCGGTTCGACCTCAGCGGCGTGACCGAGGCGACGATCGAGGGCAGCCCGGAGTCCATGGACCCCGTCAAGCTGCGGCTCTTCCGCGCGGCCGGGTTCAACCGGATCAGCATCGGGGTGCAGTCGTTCGACGACGCGAGGCTGCGCCGCATCGGCCGGGTGCACTCCGCCGAGCAGGCGGCGCGCGCGGTGGACATGGCCGCCGAGGCCGGGTTCGGCAACATCAACATCGATCTGATCGTCGGGTTCCCCGGCCAGGACGTCGACGAGGTGTCGCGCACGATCCAGCGCGCGGTCACGCTGCCGGTCAACCACTTCTCCGTCTACCCGTACCGTCCGTCGAACGGGACGGTGATGCGCAAGCAGGTGCGGCGCGGGCTCAGTGAGATCGACGTGGACGAACAGCTGCGGTCGTACGCCCACGCCCGCGACCTGCTGGCCGGGCACGGCTTCGGCGAGTACGCGACCGCCTACTTCGGCGGCCCCCGATGCGAGTCCGACGAGGTCTACTACAAGCTCACGATGGACTGGATCGGGTTCGGCTCCGGCGCCAACTCCCTGATCGGCACCCGGTTCCTGCTGAACGACCGGGGCGGGCTGCACCGCTTCAACTCCGCGCCGCACCGGTTCGACTCCGACATCCCTGCCTCCTCGCCGCAGCTGACGCGGCACTTCCTCGCCCAGGCGCTGACCACCGTGGACGGCATGGACGCGCGCACGTTCCAGCTGCGCACCGGCCGTTCGTTGCGCGCGGCGTGCGAGGAGCCGACGGTGCGGCCGATGCTCGAGCAGATCAACCGGCGCGGCCGGCTGATCGCCGACTCGCGCGGCATCCGCCTGCACCGCGAGGACATGGCCTCGACCTACATCACGATGAACAGCGTCGACCTGTACGCCGCGACCGAGCAGCTCGGCGGGTAGACGCCGACGCCCTGCTCCACAAGTCTTCGCGATTCCGTGTGCCCTCCCACGTGGGGACGGGTGCGCCGGTCGACCGCCGCGGGCTCGCGAAGGAATGAGGGTCACCGAGAAAGGAGATGAGCGAGATGGAATCCAAGCTGGACCTCAACGACCTGCCCATGGACGTCTTCGAGATGGCGGACAGTGGCATGGAGGTCGAGTCCCTCACCGCCGGTCACGGGATGCCCGAGGTCGGCGCATCGTGCAACTGCGTGTGCGGGTTCTGCTGCTCCTGCAGCCCGTCCGCCTAGCAGTCGGGAGCGCCGCCGGCATCCGGCCGGCGGCGCTCCAGCCGGTGCATTCGCGGGTGAGGGGATGGAGAGCATGCGGGTGGAGGCGGGACGCGAGATCGCGGTCCGGGTGGCGGGCCTGCCCTCGGCCGTGCTGGCCGAGCTGCGGCTGCCGCACACCGCCGAGCTGGTCGCGCACCTCACCGTGGAACGGCGCCGGCTCGCGGCCGAGGCGGCCGCGCTGTCCGGCGAGCTCTTCGACCTGATCGGGCGCGCCGACTCCGCCCGGGCCGCGCTGGTCGGGCTGCGGCGCGCCCTGGCGCCCGGCCATCGGCCTCCTTCGGCGCGGCTGGTGGAGCTGTGCCCGCTGCCGCCGCCGCTGGCCGAGCGGGTCACCGCGTGGCTGCGGGGGCGGCACGAGTGGGACGAACGACGGGCCGAGCTGGCCGAGGTGCTGGCCAAGGAGCACGCCGACGCGCTCGACCGGGTGCGCGCCGCCTGCTCCCGCCCGGTGTTCCGGCGCGGCCTGCTGCTGTCCGGTGAGGAACTGTCGGCGACGCTGGACCGCTGGCTCGCCGACCCCGGCCGTCCGCCGCGACAGGGCAAGGTGCTGCGGCTGGTCAAGTACCTCGCCCGTGCCTCCGCCAAGACCAGCCCGTTCGGCTCGTTCATGGTGAGCGCGCTCACCGGCTGGGACGACTGTCCGCTCGATCCCGCCGGTGCGCTCGATCCCGTCACGGTGGCCGAGGTGCCGGGCGCTTTCCTCGATGCCGTACGGGACACGCTGCTCGCCGATCCTCGGCTGGCGGAACGGGTGCCGTTGCGTGCCAATCCGAGCCTGACGCGGCTCGCCGGTGACGAATGCCTGTTCGTGCGCAGGTCGCCCGGCGAACGGATCGTCACGGTCAGGCGCACGCCGGCGATCGATCTCTGCCTGCGGCACGCCGGGTCGTCGCCGACCGCGCCACGCCTGGCCGAGCTGCTGGCCGCCGAAGGAGCCGAGCCTGACGACGCCGGCCGGTTCGTCGCCCGGTTGGTGGCGGCGCAACTGCTGATCCCCTGGTCGCCGGTCGCGGACGACGACCCGGACCCGTTCGGCGGCTGGGCCCGCTGGCTGGGCGACGCGCCCGAGTCGGGCAATGAGCGCGAACTCGGTGACGCGCCGCTGGGTCTCGCGCCCGAGTTGCGTGAGCTGGCGGCCGCGCTGCGGCCTGTGCGGCCCGGCCCGGACGACGGCCGTGAGCGCCGTGCGCGCGTCGCCGCCGCTAGCGCCGCCGTGGCCGCGCGGCTCGGCGTCGCCGCGCCCGCCGAGCCCGCGCACGAGATCGAGGTCAGCGCCGCCCGGCCGGCGCCGCCCGACCTCTCCGCTGAAGTGCTCGCCGACCTGGACGCCGTGCGCCGGTGGTTGTCGGTGTTCGACTGGAAGGTGCCGGTACGGGTCGAGGTGGGGGCGTTCTGCCGCGAACGGTTCGGCGCCGGATCGCGCACGCCGTTCCTGGAGGTGTGCCGGCAGGCCACGGCGGCGCTGCCGCACCTGTTCGGGCCGGCCGCCATGCCGTGGTTCCTGGAGCTGACCGGCGAAGACCGGCTGCGCGAGCTGGAGCGGTTGCGCGAGCGGGCCCGGGCGCTCGCCCGTTCGGCGACGCTGGAGCGCGGGCAGGTGCTGGCCGACACCGCCGACTGGCCCGCGTGGCTGACCTCACCCGCCGCCGCCGGCTTCTACCTGCAGACCCTGCCCGGCGAGTCCGCCGGGCTCCGCCCGCAGGGCCGGCCCGGCAAGGTCGTGGTGAACGCCGTGCACGCCGGTCACGGCCGTGCCTCCGGACGGCTGCACCACCTGCTCGGCCGCGCGGGCGTCGCCCCGGAGCGGCCGGAGCGCGCGGGGCTGCCGCTGGCCGAGTTCGGCGGCAGGTTCGGCTCGGCGCTCAACACCCGCACCCCGAGCACCGTCCACGAGATCGACCTCCCCGGCGCGGCGTCCGGCCGCGACCCCCGGCACCGGGTGCCGCTGGGCGAGCTGCTCGTCGAGCACGACCCGCGGACGGATCTCGTCTCGTTGTTCAGCGAGCGCCACGGGCGGATCGACCCGGTCCACCTCGGCATGATGGGCGAGCTGGCGCTGCCCGCCGTGGCCGGGTTCCTCGAACGCGCCTTCGCGCCCACGTACCTGTTCCACCCCAGCGTCCCGCCGCTGATCTCGCTGCGCGAGCTCGCCGGCACCGGGACGCCGCAGCGGTTCCCCCGGGTGTCCGTGGGCGACGTCGTCGTGCAGCGCGCCCGCTGGACGGTCCCCGCCGACCAGGTGCCCGCACGGTCCGGGCCGGACGGCGAGCACCTGCTGGCGCTGGCCGGCTGGCGTGCGGAGCTCGGCATCCCGGAGCGGTGTTTCGTCCGCGGCTGGAAACCCGGCGCCGAGCTGGGCAAGGCCCGCAAACCCGGCTATGTCGACTTCTCCTCCTGGCATCTCGTCGCGCTGTTCGAGCGGGAGGCGCGCTCGAACGCCGTGCTGGTCATCGACGAGGCGCTGCCGGACCCGCTGGCCGAGGGCGCCCCCGCGCACGTGACCGAGTACCACGTCGAGATCGGAGTGAGCCGATGACCTGGCTGGGGGTGCACCTGCACTACCGCGGCGACCTCGACGCGCTGCTGCGCGACGCGGTGGCGCCGCTGGTCCGCGAGCTCGGCGCCGACTTCTTCTTCCTGCGTTACTGGGACGGCGGCAGCCACGTGCGGCTGCGCCTGCGCGGCGGCGACCGCGACGCCGTCGCCGCCCGCATGCACGCCCACTTCGCCGCGCACCCGGCACCGGAGACCACGACTCAGGAGGAGTACGCCCAGGTCGCGGCGGTGCTGGCGGCCCGTGAGGGCGTGACGGACCACCTCACGTCGTTGCGGCCGAACAACTCCGTCGAGTTCGTCCCGTACCGGCCCGAGACCGAGAAGTACGGCACCGGGGAGACGTTGCGCGCCGTCGAGCGGCATTTCGCGGACTCCAGCCGGCTCGCGCTCGACGTCCTCGGCCGCCGCCCCACCGGCAACCAGCGTGAGCTGGCCGTGCTCGGCGTCCTGCTGCTGGCCTGGTACGCCTCCGGCGTCCCCGACGAGCGGCCGGTCGGCGACGTGGAGCTGCTGTGCCGGGGCTGGCGCGGCGGCCAGGACCTGCCCGCGGACCGGGTGGACGGCGAGTTCGCCACGGTGCGGGAGCGGGTGCTGCGGCTGGCCGGCTCGTTGCGCGGCCTGCCGCCGAAACCGGACGACCCCGGCACGAGCCTGCACGCGTGGGCGGCGACGTTCGAGCGGCTCGCCGCCGCGCTGCCCGCGCCGGACCGGCTGCGGGTGCTGGACAACTGCGCGCATCTGGCGGCCAACCGGCTGGGCGTGTCGATGGCGGCCGAGGTACGCCTGCGGCTGCTCGCGGCGCGGGCCCTGCACGAGGTCACGGCTTCGGGGAGGCGATGATGGGCTGGCGGCGGATCGACGTGGCGTACCACGATCCCGAGCTCGACGGCGTGATCCTGGCCGCCCGGCCGCTGTTCGCGCGGGCGCCGGGGCGGGCGTGGTTCCAGCGGCACTGGGTACGCGGGCCGCACCTGGAGTTGTGGTTCGGCACCGCCGAGCCGTCGTGGGACCGGGTGCGCGACGTGATGGAGGCTCATCTGCGCGCCCACCCGTCCCGCGCGCGCATCGACCCTGAACGGCTGCTGCCGCAGCACCGCCACCTGGCCGTCGCCGAGCAGATCGACGAGCCGCTGCTGCCGTTCTACCCGGACAACTCGGTGCACCGGGCCCTTCCGCGGTCCCGGGCGCACGTGCTCGGCGGGGCGGCGGCGGAGGAGCTGTTCCACGACTTCCACACCGCGGCCAGCGCCGCCGCGTTCGGGCAGCTCGACGCCGTGGCGGCGGGCGAGTCGCGGCTGGGGCTGGCGTTCGAGCTGATGGTGGCCGCCGCGCACGCCTACGCCGAGGGCGGCATCACCGGCGGGTTCGTGTCGTTCCGCTCGCACGCCGAGGCGTTCCTGGCGAACGTGCCGCACATGCGCGAACGCTGGGACGCCCAGTACGCCCTGCGCGCCGGCCCGCTGCGCGCGCAGGTCGCCGCCGTCGTGGCCGGGACGCCGCGCGGGCAGGCGTGGGTGGAGCTGCTCGACGAGTTCGCCGAACGCGGGAACGACCTGATCGCCTCCGGCGCGCTTCTCGTGGAGCCGGGCGCGGCCGTGGAGCCGGACACCGCGTTCCATCGGGCCTTGCGCGGTAACCGGGTCTGGCACGACGAGGTGCTGCGGTCGGGGCCGTTCCGCCGTTACCGGTTGTTGCTGAACCTGACGTACCTGCAGTTGTCGCGGCTGGGGGTGAGCGCCGTGCAGCGGTCGCTGCTGTGCCACTTCGCCGCCTCGGCGGTCGAGCAGGAGTACGGGGTGTCCGCCATCGAGATCGCCGTGGGAGGCGCCTGATGTCCGTGCAGATCGAGTCGGCCGTGACCCACCGGTGGGCGCTGCGGCCCGGCGTCTACCGGGCGACCGCCCCCGGCGGTGACCTGATGCTCGCCGCCTGGCCGCACGCCACGTTGCTCGGCCGCGCGTCACCGCGCCTGCTGGCGCTGCTGGACGCCCTGGCGGCCGGGCCCGTGCCCCTGGACGAGGCCGACCCCGACGTGGAGAGGCTGCGCGACGGCGGCTGGCTGGCCAGAACCGTCTCCTGCGCCGGGCGGGTCCTCTACACCGTCACGCCGATCGCCGCGCCCGCCGAGCCGCCCGCGCCGCCCGCGCCGCCCGCGCCGCCCGACGGCGAGCCGACGCTGTCGCGGTTCGCGGTGCTGCGGCGCACGGACGCCTCCGGCGGGCTGGTGCTGGAGATGCCCGGCTCGTGGTGCGACGTCCACGTGCACGACCCCGCGGTGGCCGCGCTGCTCGCCGACCCGTCCGGCGACGCCGGCCTGCCGGCCGAGGCCGCCGCGACGCTCCGCGCCGACCTGGTCGCCGCGGGCATGCTGGTGGCGGCGGGGCAGGACGAGCCGTTCGAACGGCGGCAGTGGGGCACGCACGAGCTGTGGTTCCACGAGCGCAGCCGGCTCGGCGACCGCGGCTGGTTCGGCGCGGGCTTCGGCGGCACGTTCTGGGCGCGCGGTGCGCACGAGCCGCCTCCCGCCCGGCCGTCGCCCTATCCCGGTGAGCCGACGGCCCTCGCCCGGCCCGACCTGGCCGCGCTGCGCCGTACCGACCCCACGCTGACCGCCGTGCTGGAGGACCGGCAGAGCGTGCGCGACCACGACGACGACCACCCGATCACGGCCGAGCAGCTCGGCGCGTTCCTCTACCGCTGCGCGCGGGTCCGGCTGCTGCGCACCCTCGACGGCTTCGAGTACGCCGGCAAGCCCTATCCGGGCGGCGGCTCGGCGTACGAGCTGGAGGTCTATCCGGTCGTGCGGCTGGCGGACGGGCTGGAGCCCGGCATGTACCACTACGACGCCCACGACCACCTGCTCCGCCCGGTGCGCGGCGCGGACCATCCGGCGGTGCGCAGGATGCTGAAGGTGGCCGCCGAGTCGTCGGTCGCGAAGTCGCCGCCGCAGGTGCTGTTCGTGATCAGCGCGAGGGTCGGCCGGATCCTGTGGAAGTACGAGGCCATGGGCTACGCGCTGATGTTGAAGCACGTCGGCGTGCTGCAGCAGACGATGTACGCGGTGGCGAGCGCCATGGACCTCGCGCCCTGCGCGCTCGGCAGCGGCGACGACCCCGCCTTCACCGCCGCCACCGGCCGGGACCGGCTCGTCGAGTGCGCGGTCGGCGAGTTCATGCTCGGCAGCCGGCGAGAGGAGACCCCGGTATGGCGGCTCTGAACCTGCTTCTCCGTCCCGACGCCCACTACGCCGAGGTCGACGGCGGCGTGTACGTCATCAGTCACCAGGGCGAGACCTTCATCTCCGGCGGTTCGCTGCACCGGTGGCTCGACCGCCTGGCGCCGCTGCTCGACGGCACCCGTACCCTCGACCGGCTCACCGAGGGCCTGCCCGCCGACCGGGCCGCGTTCGTCGCCCGGCTCGTCGGCACGCTCACCGAACGCGGCCTGGTCCGCGAGGTCGGCCCCGCCGAGCCGGACACCCTCACCGACGCCGAGCGGGAGGAGCACCGCGATCTGCTGTCCTACCTCGGCTACTTCCACGACTCGCCCGGGCGCGTCCTCGAGGACGTCCGCGACGTCCCGGCCGTCATCGTCGGCTCCGGGCCGCTGGTGGCCGAGACGAGCCGCGCCTGCGCCGCCGCCGGGCTGAGGAACGTCGCCGCGAACGGTGACGCGGACGGTGACGTGAACGGTGACGTGAACGGTGACGTGGACGGTGACGCGAACGGGGCCCGCATCGTGATCCACGTGGCCGAACGCGCCCGGCCCGAGCGGGCGGCGGAGCTGGAACGGGCCTGCGCCGCCTCAGGGGTGCTTCTCACGCAGGTCATGCCCGCGGGGGACGGCATCTGGTGGCAGCCGGCCGCCCGCGGCGGCTGCTGGGCGAGCGCCTGGCGCAGACACCACGCGCTGATCGGACCCGCACCGGACCGGGCAGGGCCTGCGTTGGATCCGGTGGTGGTCCGGGTGGTGGCGAACCAGGTGGCGCACGATCTGTTCCGGCTGCTGGCCGGGCTGCGCGCCGAGGACGCGCCCCGCATCGTGGTGCTCGACCCGAGGACCCTGGCCGCCACCACCCACCAGGTGGTCGCGCACCCGTACGAGCTGCCCGCCGCGCCGTCCGACGAGGCGGCGTTCCTCGAACGGATCGGCGAGCTGCGCGCCGCGCCCGCGCTGAGCGAGGCGGAGTTCTCCCGGCGGGCCAAGGGGCTCATGGACGCCGAGGTGGGGCTGTTCGCCGAGATCGACGAGGGTGATCTGGCGCAACTGCCGCTGCACGTGACGTCCACCTCGGTGTCCGACCCGTGCGGCCGGCTCGGCGCCGCACCGCGCCCGGTGGTCACCGGCGCGGGCCTGACCTTCGAGGAGGCCCGTTACCGCGCGGCGCTCGCCGCCCTGGCGTGCGCCGGCGCGCTGACACTCGACGAGCGCCGCCTGGTCGACGGTCAGGTGCGCGCCTACGACCTGGTGGACCGGACGTCATGCCTGCTGCCCGCCGAGACCGTGTTCGGCGGCCCGCCGAACGCAGCGACCATGCAGGGCGCGCCACCGCACATCGGCGCCGTGCCAGACGCACCGCCGGACGCCGGAGCGGTGCCAGGCGTACCGCCGGACGCCGTGGCCGGCGGGGGGCCGGGCGGCGATGCCGTTGCCGGGGCGTCGGCGGGGGTCGGTTTCCGGGTGCCGGTCGGGACCGCTGCGGCGTACTCGTGGGAGGAGGCCGTCGCGGAGGGGCTGGTCGCGCAGGCCGCCGCGCTCGCCCTCGACGCCGTCGAGCGGGCCGCGCGGCCGTACGGGCGGGCGAATCCGGCCGGGGCGCCCGCGTATCACCTGTCGATGATCGAGGCGCTGGGTGAGGAGCTGACCGTGCACGACGTCACCGGTCCGCTCGGCGTGCCGACCGTGGTGGGGATGTTGTCCGGCGGGGCCGTCGCGTACGGGGCGGCGCTGACCATGGACGGCGCGGTGGCGGCGTGCCTGCGCGACCTCCTGCTGATACGCCAGGCGCAGCTCAACGACCAGCCGGTCTACGCCCCGCCGCCGTGCCGGCCCGTCCCGCCGGCGCTGCGCGGCGACCATGAGGCGGCCGCCAGGCCCGAGATGGACGTGGACGGGCTCGCGGCGGCGATGGCGGCGGCGGGACACCGGCCGCTGGTGGTGCCGCTGGACCACGACCCCGCCGTCCACGCCGTCCTGCCGTTCGTCGTGCGGGTGGTGTGCCGGTGATGCGCGTACCCGAAAGTCATCCGAGTGCGCCGGCCACGGGCGAAGCGGAAAGTCGCCCGAGTGCGCCCGCCACGGGCGTACCAGGAAGTCCGACGCGGGTGCCGGAGAGCGGGGAGGTCACCGTGGCGCTGGGGGCGGGGCCGGTGCTGCCGGTGCGGACCGAGCTGGGGCGCGTCACCGTCGGGCCGCTGGAACGGCCGGGCGTTCCCGGGTGCCGTACCTGCGTGCGCATCCGAGGAAGCCGGGTTCAGCCCGACGGGCGCAAGGCGGAGGCCGTGCGGGCGCGGCGCGCGCCCGCGCCGAGCGAGTGGCTCACTCCGCTCGCCGCCGACCTGGTGGACGCGCTCGTCTCC
Organism: Nonomuraea aridisoli; assembly: GCF_003236395.1. Taxonomy (GTDB): domain Bacteria; phylum Actinomycetota; class Actinomycetes; order Streptosporangiales; family Streptosporangiaceae; genus Nonomuraea; species Nonomuraea aridisoli. The sequence continues at coordinate 49,014 of NZ_POUD01000025.1, forward strand.
GGCGAGACCGCCGCGCTGGCGAGCGGCGCGGAGCCCCGCACGGTCAACGCCGTACTGGAGATCGACCTCGGGACGCTGGAGGTCACCAGGCACCGATTCCTCCCGGAGCCGCTCTGCCCCTCCTGTGGCGGCCTGCCGCCGGACGGCCCGGCCGAGCCGGCCCTGCGCCCGCGGCGCAAGCTCGGCGGCGCCCCCAGGACCAGGCGACCGGAGCTGGAGGCCCTCATCGAGACGTACGTGGACGACCGTACCGGCATGATCCGGCCGCTGAAGGCGGGCGTGCAGGGCGGTCTCACGGTGGCGAGCGCGATGTTGCCGATCCGCGCCGGCACCGGCCTCGAGCCCGGCGTCGGCCGTACCCGCAGCTACGGCTCCAGCAAGCTCGTCGCCGTGCTGGAGGCGCTGGAGCGTTACGGCGGGGTGAGCCCCGGCGGCCGGCGCACCGTCGTCGAGTCCGCCTACCGCGCCATCGCCGGCCACGCCGTCCACCCCGACAGCTTCGGCACGCACCCGGAGGAGAACTACGACCGCCCCGGCTTCGGCTTCCGGCGCTTCACCGAGGACACGGTGTGCCGGTGGGTGTGGGGCTATTCCTTCGCCAAGGCGCAGCCCGTGCTCGTGCCGGAGAACCAGGTCTACTACTACGCGCGGCACATGCCGGAGGGCGAGCAGCCGTTCGTCTTCGAGGTCTCCAACGGCTGCGCGCTCGGCTCGTGCCTGGAGGAGGCGATCCTGCACGGCCTGCTGGAGGTCGCCGAACGGGACGCGTTCCTTCTCACCTGGCACGCCCGGCGGCAGGTGCCGGTGCTGGACCCCGCCCTGGCGGACGATCCGGCGCTGCCGATGCAGGCCGCCGCGATCACCGCGGACACCGGCCACCGGGTGCTCTGCTTCGACACCACGACGGAGCACGGCATCCCCAGCGTGTGGGTGATGGCCGTGGACACCGAGCGGCGCCCCGACCAGCCCGCCACCGCCCACGCCGCCGGGTCGGCGCTCACCCTGGAGCAGGCCGCGATGAACGCGCTCAGCGAGCTGGGCCCGCTGCTGGCGGACGTGATCCGCCGCTACCCGCAGGAGAAGGACCGGGCGCGGGCCATGGCCGCCGACCCGGAGCTCGTCACGACCATGCACGACCATTCGCTCCTCTACGCGGCGCCGGAGGCCGCCGCGCGGCTCGCGTTCCTCACCGGCCGCGCCGACGGCCCGAAGAGCGGGTTCGGCGACGACCGGTTCACCGGCGACGACCTCACCGCGGACCTGCGCGCCATGACGGACGCGGTCATCGCCGCCGGGATGGACGTGGTCGTCGTCGACCAGACCACGCCCGAGCACCTGGCGGGCGGCTTCCGCTGCGTGAAGGTGCTCGTGCCCGGCGCGCTGCCCATGACGTTCGGCCACGCCTACCGGCGGCTGGACAACCTGCCGCGGCTGGCGGCCGTGCGTACGACCGATCCGCACCCGTTCCCGTGACCAGGAAGGATCTCGCGTGTACGTCGCGATCGTGGCGTTCGACCTGAAGGACGTCGACATCGACTTCGCCGAGCTGCGCGCCTGGGTGCGCTCCCGGGCGGCCGACGACTACTCCAGGCTGCCGGGGATGCGCTTCAAGGCGTGGTTCTCCGACGAACGCAAACGGCTCTGGGGGGCGGTGTACCTGGTGGAGTCGATGTCGTCGTTCGACCGGGACAAGATCCCGCTGCTGCCCGACGGGAGGACGGGCCCGGTCGGCACGCGGCCGACGTCGGTGATGTTCCTGGAGCTGGAGGCGTTCGTCACCGGGCCCGACGGCCTGGCCGGGATCGAGGCGCTCGGCCGGCAGGGGCTGAGCCTGGTGGGAGGCGGACATGACCGCTGAGACGACCACGAGCGCGCTCCCGCTGACGGCGCGCCGGACGGACGAGCCGCTGCTGCTCTACGTGAACGTCCCGTTCTGCAACTCCAAGTGCCACTTCTGCGACTGGGTGGTGGACGTGCCGGTCTCCGACCTGCGGCTCGCGCCCGAGTCGTCGCCCCGGGCCGGCTACCTCGCCGCCATGCGCGCCCAGATCCGGGCGCACGCGCCCGCCCTGCGGGCGGCCGGTTACCGCGGCGAGGTCATGTACTGGGGCGGCGGCACGGCGACCGTCCTGACGGAGCGGGAGATCGAGGAGACGTACGCGTGCCTGGCCGCGGAGTTCGACCTGTCCACGTTGCGGGAGGCGACGATCGAGGGCAGCCCGGAGTCGGTCGACCTGGCGAAGCTGAAGCTGCTGCGCGGTCTCGGGTTCGACCGGGTGAGCCTCGGCGTGCAGTCGTTCGACGAGACGAGGCTGCGCCGGATCGGCCGGGCGCACTCGGTCGGGCAGGCGGTGAGCAGCGTCGAGGCGGCGCGCGAGGCCGGGTTCGGCAACGTCAACATCGACCTGATCGTCGGCTTCCCCGACCAGTCGCTGCGAGAGGTGGAGGAGACCGTACGGCGGGCGCTCGACCTGCCGGTGAACCACTTCTCCGTCTACGCCTACCGGGCGACCGAGGGCACCGTGATGCGCAGGCAGATCGAGCGCAGCGGCACCCCGATCGTGCTGGAGCATCAGCTGCGGTCCTACCGGCTCGCCGCCGGCCTGCTCACCGCGGCCGGGCATCCCGAGTACGCGGTGTCGTACTTCGGCGCTCCCCGCTGTCTCGCGGACGAGGCGTACTACCGGCTCAGCATGGACTGGATCGGCTTCGGCACCGGCGCGAACTCGCTGATCAACCAGCGTTACCTGCTGAACCATCGGGGCCGGATGCGCGACTTCACCAGCAGGCCGGCGGAGTTCGACGTGAACGTGCCCGCCGGGGCCGGGGCGCTCACCGTGCAGTGGCTGCCCAGGGCGCTCGGCACCGCAGAGGGCATCGACGCGGCGACGTTCCAGCGCCGGACCGGCGTGTCGTTGCGGGCGGCGTGCGAGGAGCCCGAGCTGAACGCGTTCCTCACGCGGGCCGGAGAGTTCGGCGACCTGGTGGTGGACCGCGACGGCATCCGGCTGGCCGACGACGACCGCTCCGACGTGTTGTCCCGGACGTTCGCCGCGATGGGCTGGGTGTCCTGAATGGACGCGATGCGCACGCTGCTCGCCGCCGCGGACCTGGTGACGCCGATGGCCCTGCGCGTCGCCGCCACGTTGCGGCTGGCCGACCACATCGCGGACGGCAAGGGCGAGGCCGCCGCGCTCGCCGCCGCCGCGGGGGCCGACGAGGCGGCGCTGACGCGGCTGCTGCGCTACCTGGTCGCGCGCGGCGTCTTCAGCGAGCCCGCCCCCGGCCGGTTCGGGCTGAGCCCCGCCGCCGAGCAGCTGCGCGACGGCGGTCCCGGGCGGCTGCGTGACTGGCTCGACCTCACCGGCCCGATCGGCCGCGCCGACCTGGCCTTCGGCGCGCTGCTCGACGTCGTGCGGACCGGCGAGCCCGGCTACCCGATGACCCATGGGCGGGGCTTCTGGGACGACCTCGCCGCCGATCCCGCGCTCGCCGCCTCCTACGACGCGCTGATGGGCGGCAAGCGCGACTGGGCCGCGACCGCGCTGGCCGGGCTCGACTGGCGGCGGTCCCGGCACGTGGTGGACGTCGGCGGCGGCAACGGCACGCTGCTGTCCTGCGTGCTCGCCGCCCACCCGCACCTGCGCGGCACGGTCGTCGACCGGCCCTCGTCGGCGGAGGCCGCCGGGGCCGTGCTGGCCGCCGCGGGGGTGGCGGACCGGTGCGACTTCCGCGCGGGCGACTTCTTCGAGCCGCTGCCGGTGCGCGGTGCCGACACGTACCTGCTGAGCTCGATCGTGCACGACTGGGACGACCGCCGCGCGGTGGCGATCCTGCGCCGCTGCGCGGAGGCGGCC
>NZ_POUD01000260.1 GCF_003236395.1 Nonomuraea aridisoli
GGGGTGGGGACAAGCCTCACTCAGAGGCGGACGATCCCCTCGCCGGGCCGGCCGCCGCCCATGGGCCGAGGGCGAACCCGGCACCGTTCCGCCGGACCTCCAGGGCGCCCGCACCGCCGAAGTGCGCGGGGACGAGCAGTTCCCGTTCGTCGGCCGCCCGCCCGAGAATCCGCCGGCGGCTGGCCACCGCTTGTTCCGGGGCCAGGCAGGCGTTGCTGTTGAGGCCGGGGTCGAGGATCTGCACCGGGCTGTGCAGCAGATCTCCGACGAAGACCGCCCGGTCGCCGCCGGAGGCGAGTCGCAGCACCGACGAGCCGGGCGTGTGGCCGGGCGCGGACTCCAGGGTGAGGTGTTCGTCGATGCGGTGGTGGCCGTCCCACAGCCGACCTCGACGATCTCCTCGGCCTGGCCGACGAGTTCGGCCTGGAGGGCGAGAAGACCCGGCGCGTGCTCACCGAGGGCCGCTTCCGGCAGCAGGTCGAGGACGACATGGAGACGGCGCAGCGTCTGGGGGCCACCGGCACGCCGTACATCGTGGTCGACGGCCGATACGCCCTTCCCGGCGCACAGGACACCGACACCCTGCTCGGCATCCTGCGCCAGGTCTGGGACGAGACCCACCCGACCGTTCTCGTCACCGACAACGACGCGGCGATCTGCGGCCCGGACGGCTGCGCGGTTCCCGCCGCCCACGCCTGATCAACACGCCTGATCAACACACCTGATCCACACACCGGCCGGGCGTCCGATCTCCGCATGTCCCGGCGGTCACAACACGAAAGAGATCTGACTGTGCCCACTATCGCCATCGTCGGCGCCGGCCCCGGCCTGGGCCTGGCCATCGCCCGCACCTTCGGCAGCCGCGGCTTCGACGTCGCCCTGATCGCCCGTACCAAGGAGAAGCTGGAAACGCTGGTCGCCCAGCTCGGCCAGGAAGGCATCACGGCCGCCGCGTTCCCCGCCGACATCCTCGAACGCGCCTCACTGACCGACGCCCTGAACGCGGCCAAGGCCCGCTTCGGCGGCATCGACGTACTGGAGTACTCGCCGGCCCCGCACTCCCCGGTGCCCGGCCTCACCCTGGCCGCTCCCTCGGAGGTCACGGTGGACAATCTGCAGCCGATGATCGAGTACGCCTTCTACGGCGCCGTCACGGCGGCCCAGACGGTGCTGCCCGCGATGCGCGAGGCGGGCGCCGGGACCCTGCTGTTCACCGCCGGCGGCGGTTCCGTGGACCCGGTGCCGATGTTCGGCAACGCCAACGCGGCCCAAGCTGCTCTGCGCAACTGGGTGATCAACCTGAACAAGGAACTGGCCGGCAGCGGCGTGCACGCCGCCCACGTGGTGATCAACGTCTGGATCGGCGGGGGCGGCCCGGAAGGCAGCCCGACCGCCACGCCCGAGCAGATCGCGCCCCTGTACTGGGACCTGCACGAAAACCGCGACCGCTCCGAGGCCGTCTTCAACGCCTGACCGGCCGGACTGCCTGCTCCCGGTCCCGGCCGCAGGCAGTCCGGCCGGAGAACACCAGCGTGCTCACCCGGTGACCGCCGACCTGGAAGCCCGGCTCGCCGAGCCGGGCTGTGTGGGTTACGGCGTGGGGACGCCGTCGAGGAGGCTCACCGCGTCGGCGCCCTGGGTGACGACGAGCTTGCGGGTGAGGGTGTAGGAGCCGCCCGCCGGCACGTCGACGTTGAACCGGCTCATCACCCAGTTGCCCGCGGCGTAGACGTCGAAGGCGCTGGCCGGCGTGCCGTAGACGAGACCGAAGACCTGCTGGTCGGTCCCGGTCATGCCGATGTACGGCTTGGTCGGGACGTAGGCCGCCGCCGCGCCCGGCGCCACGACGCCGGCGCCCGGGATGACGCCGGACTGGCCGGCCGCGTCGTGGTCCATCGCGTCACCGGTCCACACGCTGAGCGGAGCCGCCCCGGAGTTGCGCAGCTCCGTCGACACCGTGGCGAAGTCGTCGCCCGGCCGCAACGTGTACGTCGTCACCGCCGTCAGCCCCGTGAACCCCTTGACCGGCCCGGACACCCGGACGACGGCCTTGTCGCCGCTCGCCTGGACGATCTGGACGTCGGTCGCGGCCACCGACCGGATGTCCCACGCGCTGCCGCCGGTCGGCTGGGTCGCCGAGACGTACGGCAGGTTGATCCAGTCGAACTGGTCGGCCATGCCGCGGACGGCGATGTCGACCGGCTTGCCGCGGGTGCCGCCGGACAGCTGCGAGTCGTTGTACGCGTCCGCGATCGCCATCGACAGCTTGTCGTTCTCGAGCATGACGTCGCCATGGCCTGCCTCGACCAGACCTGAGCCGAACTGCTTGCCGTAGCTCGCCTCGACCGTGACCGGGCTCAGCGCGACGTCGGCGACGCCGCTGCCCTCCACCGGCACGGTCACCGTGCCGGCGGCCGTCTGGTAGCCCAGCTTGGCCACCCGGACGTCGTACTGACCGGCCGGCGCCTCGACGCGGTACTTGCCGTGGGCGTCGGTGCTCGTGGCCGCGACCACCGTGCCGTCCCGCTCGAGGGTGACCCGGGCGCCGGAGACGGCCGCGCCGCCCGCGGTCACCGTGCCGGCCGCGCGCGCGGCGTCCGGGACGGCCGGGTCGTGCAGGTCGATCTCGCCGGCCCACTTCGCGATGGCGCCGGTGGGGTCGCCGCCGGCGGTCGCGTAGTCGGTCAGGTGGTAGAAGCTGAACTGCTTCGTGGCGCCCGGTGCCATCGTGGCGTCGTAGTAGAGACCCTCGACGTAACCGTACGCACCGACCGCGGCCGGCGTGTCCAGCGCCCACGCCAGACCGTGGGCGGCCTGGCCGTTCGTGGTGGCCGTGTCAGCGCCGACGTAGACGTGGTTCCCGGTCCAGCCCGAGGTCTTCAGACCCGGGTTGACACCGCTGAAGCCGGGGATCCGGCCGTTGTCGACGGAGCTGTCCGGGTCGATCATGTAGTTGAAGTAGCCCTGGTAGCCGGCCGTGCCGGTGTTCGTCAGCTTGACCGTCATCTTCACGATGGGAGCATCGGGCAGGGTCTCGTAGCGGACCTGCGCCTTGATGGCGGGGTTCGCCCGGTACTGTCCGTCGCCGACCACGGCGGCGCCGTCGACCGCGAGGTCGGGCAGGTCGATCTGGTCGTTCGGCCGGTCCCACGAGTCGGGCGGCGTGAGGTTCGGACGCAGCAGCATCTCGCCCCAGTCGAGGGTCTCGGCGCCGTTGGCGTCGTTGAGCATGAGGTCCGACAGCGCGCCCTGGCCCAGACCGCCGGCGCCGTTGTTGGCGGCGGTGTACGGCGTCACGGACGCCCGGATCCTGTCGTTGGCCAGGTAGTAGTACTCCTTGCCCGCGACGACGTCCGTTCGCGTGCTGCCGTTGCCGTAGTCCGGCGCGTACGTCGACTTGCCGGCGACCGGGTGGCTCACCTTGATCAATTTCAGGTCGGCCTTCGTGTCGCCGGTGGCGCCGACCTTGACGCTCGCCGTCGAGCGTTCGTCGGCGATCAGGCCGCGCTTGGCCGCCGTGACGGTCCAGGTCGACGCCGTCAGGCCGATGCGGTAGCGGCCCTGCGCGTCGGTGCTGGTCACCGCGGCGTCCTGACCTGCGGCGACGGCGGTGACCTTGGCGCCGGCGATCGGAGCGCCCGTCTCCGGGTCGCTGACCGTGCCGGACACGGTCGCCCAGCGCTGCGCGGACTCGCCGCCCGGCACGTAGGCGTAGAGGTTGCCGTCCCAGGCGCCCGCCACGACGGTGTTGCCGCTGACGGCCGGGCCGGCGCCCACCCAGGTGCCGATCTCGTGGCTCCACAGGATCTGGCCGGTGTCGGTGGCCAGGGCGTAGAACCTGCCGTTGTTGGCGCCGACGAAGAGCGTGTCGCCGGCCACGACCGGGCTGGACATGACGCCACCGTGGTAGATGTCGCCGGGCAGCGCCCGCTCCCAGAAGACGTTGCCGGTCTCGGCGTCGAGGGCGACGACGGCGCCGCTCGGGAAGCCCATGTAGACGACGCCGTCCTTGACGGCCGCGGCGCTCGGGGTCGAACCGCTGGAGACGAGCGAGGAGCGCGAGCTCCGGTACGTCCACAGCGTCGCGCCGGTCTTGGCGTCACGGGCCGCGATGCCGTTGTTGGCGCCGATGAAGACCTTGCCCTCCGCCGCGGTCGGCACGCCGTCCTGCCAGCTGCCGAGCGACTCGGTCCCGGTCCACTTGCGGGCGCCGGTGGCCAGGTCGTAGGCGAGCACGCGGTCGGCGGTCTGGTTGCCGACGTACACGGTGCCGTCCATGACGGCGGGCGTGCCGTCGCTCATCTGGTTGCCGGACATCGGCGAGGCCCAGATCTGCTCACCGGTGCGGGTGTCGAGCGCCTTGAGCACGCCCTGGCTGCCGATGCCGAAGCGGGTCTGGTACGGCCAGAGCACCGTGTGGCCGGAGACGGCCGGCGAGTAGTAGCCGTAGGTGCGCTGGTTGTTCGGGGCCGGCGCCTGCTCGGGCACGGCCTTCCAGCGCAGCTCGCCGCTCTTCGCGTCGACGGCGTACAGCTCCGAGCCGAGGGTCGGCGCGAAGATCAGGCCGTCGCCGTACGCGAGGCTGCCGTGGATCGACTGCGGCACCTCGTGGTTCCACAGCTCCTTGCCGTTCTTGAGCTGGACGGCGTGGATGCGGCTGTTGCCGTCGCCGTTCTCGTCGCGGGTGCCCGCGTAGACGACGCCGTCGTGGATGACCGGCGACCCGGTGAGGAAGGTCCCGCCGGTACGGAAACTCCAGGCCAGGCGGCGGCCGGCCTCCTGCTCCGGCGCGACTCCGGAGTGGGCCTCGTCGCCGTGGTGCTGGTCCCAGTCACCGCCCGCGACCGGCTTGAGCGCCGGCTCGCCGGTGAAGGTGAACTCCGCCGACTTCGTCCAGGTCTTGCCCGCCGCGTCGACCACCTTGACCTCGATGGTGTGCCCGCCGGCCCTCTGGCGGCTGTTGGGCAGGTTGGCCTGCCAGGTGAACTCGCCGCTGTGGTGCAGCGGCATCCAGTTCCTGTCGCCGTCGATCCGGTAGCGCGCCGAGACGACCTCGTCGCCGGTGTCGTAGGCGTTGATCTGGATGCCCGGGAAGTTCGCGGCCGGCACCTTCGAGCCCGGCGCGGGGCTGACGATGGTCAGATGCTCGTTCTCGCCGTACATCCGGAACGGGTTGTCGAAGCCCGGGCCGGCCATGTGGATGTAGCGGAAGCCGCGAGGCGCGTTGTCGATCGTGTACGAGCTCGACACGGTCTGGATGTGCTTGGCGGTCGAGGCGAACGCCGAGTTGTTCTCCACGTGGTTGGAGTGCTCGTGGCCGACGAGGATCAGCTGCGCGTCGTACTGCTCCAGCACGTCACCGAAGGCGTCGTACGTCGACGGCGAGCCGAACGGGACGTTCATCGGCTGGTGGGTGAGGACGACGACCTCGATGTCGTTGGCCGGGTCGTCGTCGAGCGGAACGCCGGCGGCCAGGTCGTCCTTGAGCCAGGCGAGCTCCTCGTCGAACGGCGCCGAGCCGTTGTTCTCCAGCACGACGAAATGCCGGTTGCCGTAGTTGAACGAGTACCACTCCGGGCCGACGTTCTTGCGGTAGTTCTCGATCTTGTCCGCGTACGCCGACCCGCTCGCGTACTCGTGGTTGCCGACGGCCGGCCACACGCCGACGGCCGACTGCTGGGTGCCGCGCCGATACGTGTCGAACTGCCCCTGGCTGGCGTCGTTGGTGAGGTCGCCGCTGACCGCGATGAAGCGCAGGTCGGTGCCGGTGGAGTTGATCTCGCGGATCTGGTCGGGCAGCTGCGCGTTGACGTGCGGGTCGGCGATGTTGGCCCATGAGAACGTGTCGCCGTCGGAGAGCTCGTCACGGACGAGCGCGAAGTCCGCGGTCGGCGTGGCGTCGTCGGCGAGCTGGCCGAGGTTGGCCCAGAACTTCGGCTCCTTGTACTCGTCCAGGCCGAACCGGTAGCCCCGCGGCTGAGCGGCCCACACGATGTCCGTCTTGCGGCGGTCGGTGGAGATCGTCAGCGAGTAGGAGCCGTCGGCGGTCGTCGTGGTGGCGACCTTTCCGTCGGAGACGCGCACGCCGGCCAGGCCGGCCTCACCGGGGTCACGCCGGCCGTCACCGTTGGCGTCGACGTACACGACGCCGCTGACGGTGGCCTCCGGCGGGTCGATGGCGTTCGCCGCGTACGTCGTGAGCGGGCCCGCCACGACACTGGCGGCGAGCCCCAGCGTGGCGGTGTAAAGGACCACGCGCAGGCGGGCGCGTGTCCAGATTAACGCGGACATCGGGTTCCTTCGGGATGAGGGAGGTGGGTGTCAGGCCAGGAGCGGGGAGCGTTCCACGAACCAGACCAGACCGGCACCGGCGACGGCGACGGTCGCCGCGACGGTGCCGAGCGTGAGGGCGCGGGTGGCGACCGGCGTGGTCGCGACCCTGCGCAGGAACAGCAGCGCCGGGAAGGTGAGCCCGATGATCGCCAACTGGACGAGTTCGATGCCGACGTTGAAGGCGACCAGGTCGGCCAGCGTCGAGGCCGACAACGGCCCGTCGACGGTGAGTGTGCCCGCGAAGCCGAGCCCGTGCAGCAGCCCGAAGCCGAAGACCACGGGCAGCCGGTGGCTCGTCTTCGGCGAAAGCAGGTTGTCGAGGGCGACGAACGCGATCGACAGCGCGATCAGCGGCTCGACGATCCACCCCGGCACGCTGACCCAGCCGATCGCGGCCAGCACCAACGTCACCGAGTGCGCGACCGTGAACGCCGTGGCGACCTCGACGACGTCACGCAGCCGCTTCGCGCCCAGCAGCAGCGCCAGCAGGAACAGCACGTGGTCGAGCCCGAAGAGCAGGTGCTCGGCCCCGAGCAGGACGAACCGCGGGATCTCGCCGACCAGGTTGGTACGCCCCACCGTGACGCTGGTCCGGGCGGCGTCGAGCAACGTCGAACCGCGATGGCCGTCGATGTCGTACGCCACCATCGTGGTCGTTTCGTCGACGACGCCGTCGGAGGCGTGGAAGACGTCGCTGCGCACGGTGAGCGCGCCGGACGCGGGGCAGTCGTAGGCGAGCGCGACCTGCACCGCGCCGGAGTCGACGAGTTCGACCCGGGCGCCCTCCTCAGCGGTGCACCCGATCAAGCCGCGGCTCAGCCGCAGCCGCTCGCCGACGTACGCCGCCACCTCGCTCGCGTGCGCGTCCAGCGAAGCGCGCCGCACCTCCGTCGGCACCTCGGCGGCCGCGCCGTCCGCACCGACCGCGTCCGGGCCGAGGACACCGTCGAGACCCAGCAGCCGACCGAGAACGTCGTACTCCACGTCGACGACAGCGGCTACACCGTCACCCTGGCCGCGCAGGTCGACTGCGACGGAAGTCGCGCGGATGTGCGCCTGCGCCGGAGCGGCGACGAGAAGCAAGAAGACAAGAGGGGCGAGGAACGCCAGCAGACGCACGGCAAGCACTTCCGACGTGGGGGAACGGCGGTCGTTCCCCAACCCTGCAGCGCTCACTCCCTCCGCGGCAACACCGAATCCCCCAATTCACCCACCCTTCCGCTCCCAGTCACCACCCGAACCCCGGTCCCGGAACGCCGAAGGCCAAGGCTTGCGGCCCGCGTACGACCCGCGTCTCAGGACGTTCGGCGCCTGGAGCATCCGGCCGAGAACAGGTGCAGGCCGCCACGCCCTACCTGCCGGACGATCAGGAGATGCGCGCAGCAAGCCTGGTCAGGCTCCTCCTCGGGCGACGGCCGCAGCCACACCAACGGCGCCTCGGCGGCCTGGTCGAACACCGCGGGTGCGGTCAGCACGCCGTATACCGGCGCCCGGCGCCGCGCTCTCAGCCCACGCTGATCGTCACGTGTTTCGCGTCTGGGAACCGGATGGGCAGAACTCGGCCTGCAACACGGTCTTGACCGTGTCGAGAGAGTCGTGCCGGCCATACCGGTCGATGTTCATGTTGGTGACGATCATGCGCTTGGCGTCCCGGGTGCCCATCGCGAAGGAGAACCCACCGGTGATGGCGCCGCCGATGCCCCAGACCTGCGCACCGCACGACAGCTCCCACGAAAAGACGCCGGTACCGTACGTGGTGTCGGTGATCCACGTGTCCTTCCAGGTGCCGTCCGGCAGCTTGATCCCGGTCTTGACCATGGTGAACATCTCTCGCTGCTGGGCGGGCGGGAGAAGCTTGCCGCGCAGCAGTGCGCCGGTGAACAGGTGGAGATCACCGACCGTGGAGACCATGCCGCCGGCCGCCCAGCCGGTGCTGGCACTCTGGTCGGTCACGTCGTGGACCTTGGCGTCGGCTTCGGTGGCGAACAAGGTCGAGTAGTGCCGTGGGTGCGGGCCGCGTATCTTCGTTTCCTTGCCCGGCAGGTACGTCCCGGTCAGGCCCAGTGGGCGGACGATCCGCCGCGAGATCTCGTCGGCGAGCGTCTTGCCGGTCACCTTCTCGACGATCATCCCGGCGAGGATGTAGCCGGTGTTGGAGTACACGAAGCCGTCACCCGGTGTCTCGAAGGAGCGCGGATTGCGCAGGCCGATCTTCACGAGCCGCTCAGGCGTGTAGGTGTCGTAGCGGTGCTCGAGCCACGCGGGGCCGGAGAGCTTGGCGAACTCCTCCTTGTCGTTGCCGTAGTTGAAGATCCCGCTGGTGTGGTTGAGCAGGTGCCTGATGGTGATCGTGCCGCCGTCGTTGTTGTCGCCCTTGACCAGGCCCGGCAGCCACTTGTCCACGGTGTCGTCGAGGCTCAGTTTCCCTTCGGCCGCCAGTTGCAGGACCACGGTGGCCGTGAACGGCTTGGTGGCGCTGCCGATACGGAACCGCTCGTGCGGCTGACGCTTGCGGCCGGTTCGGGTGTCGGCCACCCCTGCCGAGCCGAACCACCGCCCACGACGGTCGCGGACCTCGGCGACCATGCCGGGCACACCGCCGTCGGCCACGGCCTGGTCGAGCGCTTTCTGGACCGGGGCGTGGCGGGGGGCGTCCGCCGCGGAGACGGATGCCGCGGGGGCCGCCGTCGCGGCCCCCGCCAACGCCACGGTGGTGATGAGCAGGCCTGCCGTTGAGGGGAGAGATCTGGTCATGTCGATTCCTTCCAGGCGAGGGACGTCAGCGTGAGGCCCTCACACCGATCGCCTCGCTCGCGATAGTACTTATTCAGCGCAGGCGAAAAGCTATCTTGCATTCACGAAACTCGCAAGGATAATTCTCAAATCTCCCGATAAATGCAGGTGGACGGACATGAGACTTGCAATGAGTATGAGAATGAATGCAAGGCAAATGAGCGTACTTGCAATGAGGTGACGTTGAACGCAATACTGTCCATCCGTCCGGGACACACCAAGTGAGCTGGGCGTGCCACGGCGACAGGAGGAGCGCGCAATGCCGGGAGGCAGGCTGACTTATCAGGACCGCCAGGACATTGCCGCGGGGCTGGCCGAAGGACTCACGTACACCGAGATCGCCAAGCGCTTGCAACGGCCGATCTCCACCATCACCCGTGAGGTGACCCGCAACGGTGGGGCCGACGACTACCAGGCCATCCGGGCGCATCAGGCGACCGAAAGCCGGGCTCGCCGGCGCAAGCAGGCCCCCGCCCCGGCCCCGGCGCCGCCGGCCGCCACCGGCGTACCCGGGCGGGACCCCCAAGCGGTCCACGCCCTGGAGGAACGATTCACCGCAGTGATGATCGCGACAGGGCTGTCGCGAATGACCGCCCGGGTGCTCACCTGCCTCTACACCACCGACAGCGGCAGCCTCACCGCCGCCGAACTCGTCCAGCGTCTCCAGGTCAGCCCGGCATCCATCTCCAAGGCCATCGGCGAACTCGAACAGCAAGAACTGATCCGGCGTGAACGCGACCCCCGCCGGCGGCGCGACCGGTACGTCATCGACCCCGACGTCTGGTACCGAGCCTGGCTGGTCAGCGCCCGGCAGAACGCCACAATGGCCGATCTCGCCCGTGACGGCGCCGAAATCCTCGACCCCACCACCCCCGCCGGCGCCCGACTGCAGGACATGAGCCAGTTCTTCGAGCATGTCAGCCAGAACCTGATCCAGGCCGCCGAGCAGTGGCGGCAGGATCTCATGTCGAGGCGAAGCAAGACCTTTCCCCAACGTGGTGGACCGGCGGCCTGATCGAGGCTGGCGGCCATGAGATGTGCGGGTGGACGGGCCTGCGCCGTTCGGGTGAGCGGTCAGGTCAGGTGTTTGCTCCGGCGCTTCACCTGCAGCCTCGCGGGGTGCAGCGGCGCACCCATCAGCGGCGAAGGTCCCGTCAGCGAGGGCTCCGCGTCATTTCCAGTGGGACGTGTGTCCCGGATGGGCGCGGATCGGCCGATGAACGTGCTCACTCAGAATGGGAGTCATGCCACGTTCTGTGTACGTCGCCGCGGGTGAGGCGGGCAGCAACAAGGGAACCGTCGCCCTGGGGTTGGTCGAGCTTCTGTCCCGCCAGGTGGAGACGGTGGGGGTGTTCCGGCCGGTGGTGCGGGCGGGCCGCGAGGACGCTCTGATCAACACCATCAGGAGCAGATTCCAGCTTGCCCTGCCCTACGAGGTCTGCGCCGGCGTCAGCTACGACGAGGTCCACGCCGACGCCGGGCGCGCCGCGGGCGACATCGTGGCCCGCTACCGCGCGCTGGCCGGACGGTGTGACGCTGTGGTGGTGGTCGGCACCGACTACACCGACGTGGGGGCGCCGACGGAGTTCGGGTTCAACGCCCGGCTGGCCGCTGACCTGGGCACGCCCGTGATCAACGTGGTGAGCGGCAGGAATCGGACGGCGGCGCAGGTCGGCGCGGCGGTCGAGCTGTCGGCCAGGGAGCTGACCCACCATCACGCCCACGAGCTCGCGGTCGTGGTCACCCGTGCCGCCGACCGGCTCACGTTCGACCATTCGGCACCGGTGTTCGTGCTTCCGGAGACCCCCTCCTTGCGCGCGCCGACGGTGGCCGACCTGCTGGACGCCTGCCAGGGCAGGTTCTTCCTCGGCGAGCGTGACGGGCTCGGCCGGGAGGCGAGCGCGCTGATGGTGGGCGCGATGTCGCTGCCCGGCATCCTGGACCGCCTCACCGAGGGCGCGGCGGTGATCCTCCCCTCAGACCGGGCCGCCGCGCTGCTGCCCGGACTGATCGCGGCGCACAAGGCGCCCGGCTTCCCCGCTCTGTCGGCCGTGGTGCTCACCGGCGGCACGGACCTGCCGTCCCCGGTGGAGCGGCTGTTGCGCGGCATGGCGATCCCGCTGCCGGTGATCGCCACCGACCACGACACCTTCGACACCGCGACCCGCCTGTCGTCGGTGGAGGGCCGGTTCACGCCCGAGGCCGGCGGGAAGATCGACACGGCGCTGCGGTTGTTCGCCGGGCACGTGGACGGCCGGCTGCTGCTGGAACGGCTGCACATCGCCAAGACCGACGTCGTCACGCCGCTGATGTTCGAGTACGAGCTGCTCGACCGGGCGCGTGTCCGCCGCCGCCACATCGTGCTGCCCGAGGGCGAGGAGCCGCGCATCCTGCGCGCGGCCGACATCCTGCTGCGCCGCGGCGTGGCCGAGCTCACCCTGCTCGGCGACGAGGAACGCATCAGGGTACAGGCCGCCCAGCTCGGCCTCGACCTGGCCGCGGCCCGGGTGCTCAGCCCGTTCGACGCGGAGCTGCGCGAGCGGTTCGCCCGCGCGTACGCCGAGGTCAGGGCGCACCGGGGCATGACCGTAGAGCAGGCCCGCGACACCGTCACCGACGTCTCCTACTTCGGCACCCTGATGGTCCACACCGGCCTGGCCGACGGCATGGTGTCCGGCGCGGCGCACACCACCGCCCACACCATCAGGCCGGCGTTCGAGATCCTCCGCCTGGGCCTGGTCTCCAGCGTGTTCTTCATGTGCCTGCCCGATCGCGTGCTGGTGTACGGCGACTGCGCGGTCAACCCCGACCCGACCGCCGAGCAGCTCGCCGACATCGCGATCGCCTCGGCCCGTACCGCGGCGATGTTCGGCGTCGATCCCCGGATCGCGATGCTGTCGTACTCGACGGGAGCCTCGGGCGCCGGTACCGAGGTGGACAAGGTGCGCACCGCCACCGAGCTGGTCCGCGAGCGCCGTCCCGACCTCCAGGTGGAGGGCCCGATCCAGTACGACGCCGCGGTCGACCCCACCGTGGCGCGGGCCAAGATGCCCGACAGCCGGGTGGCCGGGCGTGCCACGGTCTTCGTGGTGCCCGACCTCAACACCGGCAACAACCTGTACAAGGCCGTCCAGCGCAGCGCCGGAGCGGTCGCGGTGGGGCCGGTGCTGCAAGGGCTGCGCAAGCCGATCAACGACCTGTCCCGCGGCGCCACCGTGGCCGACGTCGTCACCACCGTCGCCGTCACGGCCGCCCAAGTACGCGACGAACCGATGTCTCTCTAGGGGACATCGCCGAAGGTGACGGAACACCTCTGAGACGACATCGGTCCTGTCACTCCGCTGGCTAGATGCGAGCTCTGGGCGGCCGTGTACGGGTATGGGGTCAGAAAGGGTCACGCGGTGATCCGCTTGGCAGACCGAGACTCAGGCGGTCCCGTCCGCACGCTCACCACAACCGTGGGCTCGAGTCGCCCTGGCCTGCGCCGCGTTGATGCTTACCGGCTGCGCCACCTCCTCATGGGAGGACATCGGTGCGGCATGGCTGTCCGCCGACGGACGAACGTTGACGGTCGAGTTGCTCCTTGCCGCCCTCCAGCCGCGTCGTGCCCATGGACGTGTCGACGTTGAGCCCACCGGAGATCGCGGCGGCGCCGGCGCCGTTGCCCGGATGCAGCACGATCAGGTTGAGTTCGGACAGGTCGCGCCGAGCAGGGCCGCACGCGGCGCGGTCCCGGTCGGGCGAGCACTACCGCCACTCATCCGGCCAGGGACGCGGCGTTCAGGAATCGGCCCGCGCGAGACCGCGTATGGCGGGGACGGCGAGCAGCAGGCAGCAGACGACCAGCACCATCGCGGAGGCCACGAACAGCAACGGCACCGTTCCCAGCAGCAGGGCGAGGGGCCCCGCCAGCGCCTGGCCGACAGGTTTCATGACGAGCGAGCCGGCGGCGTCGTAGGCGTGAACCCGGCCGAGAAGCTCCTGGGGGACATGGGTCTGCACGGCCGTGTTGAACATGACCACCCAGAAGGTCGCACCCATGCCGGCGATCGCGTAACAGGCTGCCAGCGCGGTGGGTGGCCAGCCGAGGGCCACGCCGAGCGGCATGAGGGTGTAGCACGTCAGGGTGATGGCTCCGGCCCGGAGCGGACGCCCCGGCTTGATCGTCATAGCGGCGAGCCCGCCGAGCAGGTTCCCCACGCCCATCGCGGACATGACCAGACCGAGCGTGGAGGCGCCGTACTGGGCGACGATCGTACTGTGGCCCAGGGTCAGCGTCGGGCCCGATGCGGTGACCTGCAGGGCGCACCAGATCACGATCACGCCCCACAGCCAGGTCCTCGACCTGAACTCCCGCCACCCCACCACCAGATCG
>NZ_POUD01000261.1 GCF_003236395.1 Nonomuraea aridisoli
GTCGTGGTGAGGGGCGTGGGCGGCGGGTCAGGACGGTGCTGGTCGCGGTGGCGTCCGGTCTGTGCGTGGTCGTGCTGGGCGGGGCGATCCTGTGGCTGACCCCGACGACGCCGACGTCGATGACCGCCAAGCTCGCCGTCGTCGACGACGCTCCCCCGGCGACGCCGCAGGCCGGTCCGACACGGACGGCCACGCGTACGGCGCCGCCGAGCCCGCAGACGGACGGCACCCCCAGCACCATCGCCGATGACGGGACCGGCGGGGACACCCCGGCGGACGGCGCCGTCGGCGGGTTCGCGATCGCCAACGTGCGCCCCGCCGGCACCAGGGACGGCGTCTGCTGGGCGGGCGGCAAGGTCACCCTGCGCGCCCTGGTACGGCGGACGGGCGAGGCGACGAGCTTCGACTACACCTGGGTCGTCGACGGCGCCGACGTCGCCCGTTCGACGGCGCTCATCGCCGAGAACGGCCGCCGCCACCTCGCCGCGCCGCGCCCCCTGAGGAGCACGGGCGGCAGCCACAGCGTCACGCTGCGGATCACCGCCCCCATAGCCCTCCAGCGGACGATCACAATCACGATGTGCGACCAGGCGGCCTACTGACGGGCCCTGAGCTGCTCCAGCAGGTCGAGGGCGGCGTCGGCGATCACCGTGCCGGGCGGGAAGATCGCGGCGGCTCCCGCGGCGCGCAGCTCGTCGTGGTCGCCGGGCGGGATGACGCCGCCCACCACGATCATGATGTCGCCCGCGTCGAGCTCGGCGAGGGCCTGGCGCAGCGCGGGCACCAGCGTCAGGTGACCGGCGGCCAGCGACGAGACGCCCACGATGTGCACGTCGGCCTCGACCGCCTGCCGGGCGACCTCCTCCGGCGTCTGGAACAGCGGGCCGACGTCGACGTCGAAGCCCAGGTCGGCGAAGGCGGTGGCGATCACCTTCTGGCCGCGGTCGTGGCCGTCCTGGCCCATCTTGGCCACCAGGATGCGCGGCCGGCGGCCCTCGGCGCGCTCGAAGTCGGCGCACGCCCGGCGGACGCGTTCGATGCTCTCGGCCGGGCCTGACTCGTCGCGGTACACGCCCGTGATCGTACGCACCTGACCGGTGTGCCGGCCGAACACGCGTTCCAGCGCGTCGGAGATCTCGCCCACGGTGGCCTTGACGCGGGCGGCGTCCACGGCCAGCTTCAGCAGGTTGTGCTCCAGGCCCGGCGCGGGATGGCCGGCGGCCTTGGTGAGCGCGTCGAGGGCGCGCCGCACGGCCTCGCCGTCGCGTTCGGCCTTGAGGCGGGCGAGCTTGTCGAGCTGCCGGGCGCGTACGGCGCTGTTGTCGACCTTGAGCACCTCGATGGTCTCGTCCGCGCCGGCGCGGTACTTGTTCACCCCGATCACCGGCTGCCGGCCGGAGTCGATGCGCGCCTGGGTACGGGCGGCGGCCTCCTCGATGCGCAGCTTGGGCAGGCCGGCCTCGATGGCCTTGGCCATGCCGCCGGCCGCCTCGACCTCCTGGATGTGGGCCCAGGCGCGTTCGGCGAGGTCGTGGGTGAGGCGCTCGACGTAGTAGGACCCGCCCCAGGGGTCGATCACGTGCGTGGTGCCGGACTCCTGCTGCAGCAGCAGCTGGGTGTTGCGGGCGATGCGGGCCGAGAAGTCGGTCGGCAGGGCGAGCGCCTCGTCGAGCGCGTTGGTGTGCAGCGACTGGGTGTGGCCCTGGGTGGCGGCCATGGCCTCGACGCACGTGCGGACGACGTTGTTGAAGACGTCCTGAGCGGTGAGCGACCAGCCGGAGGTCTGGCTGTGCGTACGCAGGCTCAGCGACTTGGGGTTCTTCGCGCCGAACCCGGAGACGAGCCTGGCCCACAGCAGCCGCGCCGCGCGGAGCTTGGCGACCTCCATGAAGAAGTTCATGCCGATGCACCAGAAGAACGACAGGCGCGGCGCGAACCGGTCGAGGTCGAGCCCGGCGGCGATGCCGGCCCGCAGGTATTCGACGCCGTCGGCCAGGGTGTACGCCAGCTCCAGGTCGCATGTGGCCCCGGCTTCCTGAATGTGATAACCGGAAATGCTGATGGAGTTGAATTTCGGCATCTTTTCACTGGTATAAGCGAAAATATCCGAAATGATGCGCATCGACGGCGCCGGCGGATAGATGTAGGTGTTGCGGACCATGAACTCCTTGAGGATGTCGTTCTGGATGGTCCCCGCGAGTTGCTCCGGCGCGACGCCCTGCTCCTCGGCCGCCACGATGTACATCGCGAGCACCGGCAGCACGGCGCCGTTCATGGTCATCGACACCGACATGCGGTCGAGCGGGATGCCGTCGAACAACTGCCGCATGTCGTAGATCGAGTCGATCGCCACCCCCGCCATGCCGACGTCGCCCGCCACCCGCGGATGGTCGGAGTCGTAGCCCCGGTGGGTCGCCAGGTCGAAGGCCACCGACAGGCCCTTCTGCCCGGCGGCGAGGTTGCGCCGGTAGAACGCGTTGGAGTCCTCCGCCGTGGAGAAGCCCGCGTACTGGCGGATGGTCCACGGCTGGTTGACGTACATCGTCGGGTACGGGCCCCGCAGGAAGGGCGCGGCCCCCGGGTACGTGCGCAGGAAGTCGAGCCCCTCCAGGTCGGCGGCCGTGTAGAGCGGCTTGACCCCGATGCCCTCGGGTGTCTCCCACACCTCGGCCTCCGGCCGTGGCCCTGGGCCCGCGGCGGCGGGCCCGTCGCCCAGCGGGATGCCGGAGAAGTCGGGGATCATCGGGCCACCTCCAGGTCGTCGAAGGTCTCGCGGAGCACGGCCAGCGCGTCGCAGCCGGCGTGGAGATTGCCGTCCACCCCGTCGTACTGCCCCTTGCCGGCCAGCCACACCCTTCTCGCGCCCGCCTTGCGCAGGGCGGCGGCCACGGCGGCGGCGTGCTGCTCGTAGAGCCGGTCGGTGGAGCACAGGCAGGCGACGGACGAGCCGCTGACGGCGAAGGCGGTGGCGATCTGCTCGGGATCGGTGCCCGGCCCCGCGGTCTCGGTGGCCAGGCCGCCCGCCTGGAACAGGTTCGCGGCGAACGAGGCGCGCACGGTGTAGGCGGCCGGCGGCCCGATGGTGGCCAGGAACACCGTGGGCCGCTCGGGCTGCGTGTCCGCCAGGTCGCGCAGCCACTCGTACGGCTCGGCATAGCGCACCCGGGGCAGCCCGCCCTCCTCCGGCACGGGGGCGGGGCGGCGGTGCACCGGCTTCTCGTTCAGGTCGGGGAACTCGCTGACGCCCGTGATGGGCAGGCGGCGGCGGGCGACGTCGGCCTCGCGGCGGGCGCGGGTGGCGGCGATGCGCTCGGACACCAGCCCGGCGGCCCGGTCGATCCCCCCGGCGGCCTCGATCTCCTGGAACCAGGCCCAGGCCGCCTCGGCGAGGTCGGCGGTGCGGCGCTCGACGTACCAGGAGCCGCCGGCCGGGTCGATCACGCGGCCGAGCGACGACTCCTCCAGCAGCAGCGACTGGGTGTTGCGGGCGATGCGGCGGGAGAAGTCGTCCGGCAGCCCCAGGCAGGCGTCGAACGGCTGCACGGTGACCGCGTCGGCCCCGCCCACCCCGGCGGCGAAGCAGGCGAGGGTGGTGCGCAGCATGTTCACCCACGGGTCGCGGGCGGTCATCATGGCCGAGCCGGTGACGGCGTGCTGCCGCTGGCCGCCGGCCTCGGGGGCGCCGCACACCTCGGCGACCCTGGCCCACAGGCGGCGGGCGGCGCGCAGCTTGGCGATGGTGGCGAACTGGTCGGCGGTGGCGGCGTACCGGAAGTCGATCTGGCCGAGCGCCTGCTCGGCGGAGAGCCCGGCGCCGGTGAGGGCCCGCAGCTCGGCCACGCCCCGCGCGATCGAGCAGCCGAGCTCCTCGGCGTCGCTGCCCCCCGCGTCGTGGTACGGCGTCGCGTCCACCATCACGGCGCGCAGCCCTGGGAAGTCCGCGGCGCAGCGCACGGCCAGCTCCGCCGCGGCGGGCCCGTACGCGCTGGAGGCTCCCAGGTTGCCGGACGGCGCGACGCCGCGGGCGGCGGCCAGCCCGAGCAGCGCGTCGGCGGCCCGCGCGGTCTGCCGGCCGGCCTCCAGGACGACGGGGGCGAGGTCGAGGTAGACGTCCTTCAGCACCGTGGCGAGCGCGTCGACCGGGATCGCGCCGTCGCCGACGACCAGCCACAACGAGGTGACGCCGTTCTCCAGGTCGGCGAGCACGGCCTCGGGGTCGGGCACGGCGTGCCGCTGCCGGACGTCCCACCCGGCGGCGGCGCGGGACCCGCGCACGTAGGGCGGCGCTGCGGGCGCGCCCGGGTCGCCGGGCAGATCGTCGAGGTCGTAGAGCGGCGCGACGGTCAGCCCGTCGTAGGTCGTGCGCGACAGCGCCTCCTCCGGCGAGCCCGCCTCGACGCCCGACTTGCGCAGGACCTCCAGCGCCAGCGACCGCCAGTCGTCGCGTGATGTGGACGCGAACCCCGCTGCCAGTTCCATGATTCGGATACTAGGCGGTATGTCGCCGAGTCAGTAACCCCGGGCTCGCGTGGCCCGGCGCCGGATTCACCCGGCTCGTCACCGCACCGGCACGCCCGGGCGGGGAGCGCCGTTGCGGATCCAGGCGTAGAGGTGGACGCCGGGGCACTCGGTCGCGTACCCGTCGCGGTGGCCCTTGATCTCCTTGCCCGCGAAGCCCTCCTCGCGGAGGTACTCGACCGCGTCGAGGATGCCGTGCAGGATCCCGTCGGGCGGCTCGACCAGGCCGGACTCGCCCACGAGCCCGAGCACGGCGTAGTGGCCGACGTTGAGCCCGGGCCCGTTGGCGGCGGGCAGCCGGTGCAGCCCCCGCCCCTCGAACACCTTCTGATGCGGACAGACGATCATCGTGTTGCCGGTGAAGTAGACCGTACCGTCCCTGCGAGCCAACCAGCTCTCATTCTCGGTTCGAGGACACCAAATCGGACCGTTGTACGTCTCCTTCTGGATGGCAAATGCGGCGGTCTTGTGCTGAGCAGCCGGCCGCGGCGTGAAGTACTGCTGCCGCCGAATCGTGACCTGCCACATCTCGGTCTTGGTGTCACCCCTCGGGTGTACGCGATGAAGCGATGCTCCCGACCCTGACAGCAGCACCGCGAACATGAATGCCTCCGCAGCCGCACGGTCTTTCTGCGACAGCGTCCATTGCCCGTTTTTATCCGCCGCCATTGAGGTTTCGATGAACAGACCGAGCTGAGACTGGGACAGCGACAGCAAAAAATCGAAAGCCGGCACCCTGCCGGGGGCCACCTCGATCAGCCGGCGGCCTGCGTCAACCGAGAGGTGGAACTCCACAAGATCATCGTTGGTTGCTTCCCTCCATCGAGGGATTCCGTCGGTCGCCCTCCCTTGTCTGGGGAAGCGATCGACGGAAGGCCCGAAGACCGCGTGCAGGGCGGCGCGGATGCGCATGAGATGCCATGGGCTCTTCAACGAC
Source organism: Nonomuraea aridisoli (assembly GCF_003236395.1). Classification (GTDB taxonomy): domain Bacteria; phylum Actinomycetota; class Actinomycetes; order Streptosporangiales; family Streptosporangiaceae; genus Nonomuraea; species Nonomuraea aridisoli. The sequence continues at coordinate 5,456 of NZ_POUD01000261.1, forward strand.
TGGCAAATCGTGACGCCGCTCGACACTCCTGCCCGGGTGCGCTTGACGTGTCCCTCGGTCCAGAACCATGCGACCAGTTCCACGAAGGCGTCTGACCATTTCGGCTCGGCGGGCAGATCAGCACAGGGAGCCGCGATCGGAATGCGGTCCCGGTAACCGAGGGTCTCGGTGGTCACCCACAGCCGCTCATGGCTGGTGACCGTGCGCTTCGCCTTTCCCGTTCGGAGCCATTTCCCGTCATCCCCTCTCCGTCGTCCGGTGCCGGTACGTCGCCGGTAACGTTCCACAGGCCAGCGGTGATGGGGAGTGGTCAGGGATGAGTGACAGACGCCCTCCATCCGGATCATCTCCCGCTCCATGGCGGGAAACACGCACACCTCCAGCACCGGCTGCCACTGCGACATGCCCGTTTCGTGGTTGAGCGTAAGCGCGATGTCGCCGGCCCGGAGTTCTCGGTACGACTTCCAGCCTTGCCGCGTGAGGATCTCGGTCTTCTCGTCCACGCAGTAGCCGATGTCAATCCAGCCGTTGACGTCCATGTGGTAACGCTGGATGGAACGCACGAGGTCGACGCAGCCTGCGTGATCGGCGACGACCCGGGGGTCGACCCAGCCGCCCGTGTAGTGAACTTTCACGCCTTTGGCGTCTTCGAGCTGGGTGTAGTCCCCGCGCGGTTCACGCGCGTTCCAGTCCTGCCGTGCCATCAGGTCCACGATGCTCTCCGAGAGTAACGGTTTCCTCTACGGAGGGTAACGCGGGTAATGGACGGGGACCTGGGGATCGGAGAATTTGCTCTACGGGCGGATCACGCGGCGTTCGGTGACGATGGCGGTGATGAGGTCGTGCGGGGTCACGTCGAAGGCCGGGTTGAGCGCCTGGGTGCCCTCGGGGGCCAGGCGCACTCCCCTGACGGTGACGATCTCCTCGGCGCCGCGGTCCTCGATCTCGATGTGGTCGCCGGTCGGCGTGCGCGGGTCGATCGTGGACTCGGGGGCGACCACGACGAACGGCACCCCGGCGCGTTCGGCGCCGAGGGCGAGCGCGTACGAGCCGATCTTGTTGGCGGTGTCGCCGTTGGCGGCGATGCGGTCGGCGCCGATGAGCACGGCGTCGACCTCCCCCTTGGCCAGCAGGTACGGGCCCGCGGCGTCGGCGATGAGCCGGTGCGGCGCCTCCATCCTGGCCAGCTCCCAGGTGGTGAGCCGGGCGCCCTGCAGCAGCGGCCGCGTCTCCAGCACGAGCACCTCGGCCAGCCGCCCGCGCTCGTGCAGCGTCTGGACGACGCCGAGGGCGGTGCCGCGTTCGACGGCGGCCAGGCCGCCGCTGTTGCACACGGTCATGACGCGCAGCCGGTCGCCTTCCAGCAGGTCGGCGCCGCGCTCGCCCATGGCCCGGCAGGCGGCGATGTCGTCGTCGCGCACGCGCAGCGCGGCGGTGAGCACCGCCTCGCGCCCTTCGTGCAGGCGGGCGGCGGCCTGGTCGACGCCCCAGGCGAGGTTGACCGCGGTGGGACGGGCGGAGCGCAGCTCGGCGATCTGCTCGGGGTCGCCGTCGGCCAGGACGACGCCGAGCGCGCCGGCCACGCCGAGCGCGGGCGCGCCGCGCACGGCCAGCCGCCGGATGGCCTCCACGAGCTCGCGCACGGTGTGGATGCGCAGCACCAGGCACTTGTCGGGGAGCAGCGTCTGGTCCACGAGCTCGACGGCGCCGTCGACCCAGTCGATGGTTCTCACAGGCAAACGGTAACCCCGGCGGTGGGAGAAGCCGCTCAGCGCTCGGCGAGGACGATGACGGAGTCCTTGTCCCCCAGCACGACGCTCTCGGACTTGTCGGGGTTGAGGACGATGCCGTAGTGCGGCGGTTCGTTGCGGCCCGCGGCGTCGCGGTAGCCGATGGCGGTCTCGCCGCGGCGCCGCGCCGACTCCACGATCGTGGAGAACGTCACCTTCGTGCCCGTCTTGACGTAGTCGCCGGCGGGACGCGGGTAGATCTCCGAGCCGCGCGAGTCGAAGAGGTAGCCGAACACGTCGGCCAGGTGCCGGTTCTCGGCGAGCTGGGCCAGCAGCAGGCCGATGACGGTGTCACTGATGACGATGTCGTCGGCCTCGGTGACCTCGGCCAGGGCCCGGTTGTTCTCGTCGTGCATCTCGCTGACGATCGAGTAGTGCTCGCCGAGGGTGCGCTGCATGTCGCGCAGCTGCAGCAGCGTCATGAGGGTGCGGGTGTCGGAGTGGTGGGCGTCGAAGCGGTCGTCGGACAGCACGATGACGTGCTGGAAGAGGCCGACGCCGAGCGACTCCAGCGCGAACCTGTCGGTGGTGTCGCAGTCCTTGACGTTCACGGTGAGGTTCTTCAGGCCGACGAGGTCGGTGCCGGCCTTGGGGTGGTCGGCGGCGATCTCCAGGACCGCGCCCGGGGTGACGTAGCCGTCGAGGTGGCGGACGATCTGCTCGGCGCGGCCGTTCCAGTTGAGCAGGAGCATGCGCTCGGGCTCGCGGGCGGCCGGCGCCTGCGGGGTGACCATGGCCGACTCGTCCACGGACGGCATGCCGGCGGCCAGGCGTACGTGGGAGTCGTCGTGGGCGATGACGATGACCTGGTCGCTCGCGTCGATGACGGTGTCCATGGGCGGGTTGAGCACGACGCCCGACGGCCGCCGCAGGCCGATCACGCAGGCGGTCTGGTAGCCGTGCAGGGCTTCGCCGTAGGTGACGCCGACGAGCTTCTTCGGGGTGCGCATGTAGATCTCGCCGCCGTCGAAGTTGAGCAGGTCCATGCAGACCACGGACATGCCGGACTGGCGCGAGGACTGCACGATGAGCCGGGAGGCGGTGTCGTCGGAGTCGACCAGGTGCACGTCGGGGCCACCGGCCAGGCGGGCGGCGGCGATGTTGCGGCTGGAGGTGAGCGCCGCGACCACGGGCGGGTGCGTGCCCTCACGCTTGGCCAGGGCGAGCAGGATCTTGATCACGTGGGCGTCGGGGTCCTCGCCGTCGGGCGAGAGCACGACGACCGAGTTGGCCGCGGCGAGGTTCATCAGGGCGAGGTCGTGCGGCTCGGTCGGGCGTCCGGTGCGGCACACCAGGCGGGTCCTGCCGAGGTCGACATGCTCGCGGATGGCCTCCTCCATCTCGAGCTTGTCGCGGTCGGCCAGGACGGCGATCACCGAGCCCTTCTGGCTGGCGTGCGCCTTGACCAGCTCGCCGACGATGGTGAACACCTGGTCGGACCAGCCGAGCACCACCGTGTGCCCCGACTCGACGATCCGGGAGCGGCCCCGGCGCAGGCGGTCCACCTTCTCCTTGAGCCCGTTGGACAACAGGCCGACGAGCATGCTCACGATGAAGATGCCGCCGAGCGATCCGGCGAACATCACCGTCATGTACGCGACGGAGCCCTTGTCGCTGGCCACCTTGCTCGGGGTGAGCGCGTGCATGAGGGAGATCCACAACACCTCGCCCGCGTGGCTCACGCCCTCGGGCTCGCCCGGCGCCAGCCACAGGGTGAGCGCGGCGGTGATCGCGATCAGTGCCACGGAGACCACGGCCAGCCAACCGATCAGCGAGGCCGTGCCCTTCGACATGGTGTTGTCGAACCAGTACCGCACCCGCTCACGGAACGTGACCTTCGACACTTCCCCGATACCTCCGCGTAAGGAGTGATTTGACCCGACGACACAAGGTACCGGTGGATCTTGGCGGCCGTGGGGAAGAAGGAGCAAGCGGTCCGCACGAATGGCGGGATGACGCACTTTTTCCATCAAATGCTTCGACATCCGGCCACGTGGGGGAGATCATGAGCTTCATGTCTGTGATGAGGGAGGTGCCGTCCACGAGTTCCGACTCCTCCGGTGTCCCGATGAACATCTGGCTCGACGACACCGACTCGGCCGTCGACGTCATCGACGCGCTGGCGTTGTCGCCCTTCGCCACGGGGGCTCAGCCGTGGTCGCGCCTGGCCAACCTGGAGCGTGTACGCCCCGAGGCCCCGCTCAGCCCCGCCGAGGGGCGGCTGCTGCGCGCCGCGCGGATCCAGGACGGCTCGGAGTCGCGGCTCATCGCCGGCGACGGCTGGACCCTCCGGGTCGTACGCCACCGCAATCGCACCGCCACCGTCAGCGTGACGGCGATCAGCGACGACCTCGCCAAGTCGGTGCTCGCGGAGAGCATCGAGGGGGCCGAGGAGGCCGCGCCCGACGTCGATCACGTGGAGATGGGCTTCTGGTGGCGCGGGACGCACGGCGGCACGCGTTCGGAGAAGCCGATCACGGCGCAGCCCTGGGCGGAGATCGGCAAGAACTACTCGGCCAAGGTGCGTCCCACGCTCGACCGGCTGATGTCGATCACCCCGGCCGATGTGAACGGCCGTCTCATCCTCCTGCACGGCCAGCCGGGCACCGGCAAGACGACGCTGCTGCGCACGCTGGCCAAGCAGTGGAAGGAGTGGTGCCAGGTCGACTGCGTGCTCGATCCGGAGCGGCTGTTCAACGAGCCCGGATACCTCATGGAGGTGGCCGTCGGCTACGACACCGACGAGGAGACGCAGCGCTGGCGGCTGCTCGTGCTGGAGGACTGCGACGAGCTGATCAGCGCGGGGGCGAAGGCGCAGGCGGGGCAGGGCCTCTCGCGCCTGCTCAACCTCACCGACGGCCTGCTCGGCCAGGGGCGTGACGTCCTGGTGGCGATCACCACCAACGAGGACCTCACCCGCCTCCACCCCGCCGTCGTCCGCCCCGGCCGCTGCCTGGCGCAGCTCGAGGTCGGGCCCCTGAGCAAGGAGGAGGCGGTCGCCTGGCTGGGCTCCTCGGAGGGCATCGGCCCGTCAGGCGCGACCCTGGCCCAGCTGTACGCCCTCCGCGCCGGCGGCGATCTGGCCCCGCCCCCCACCGACGACTCCACCGGTCTCTACCTCTGACCGCCGGCCGTCCCCGAGACGTCTCCCGGGGACGGCGCCGCGTCAGGTGAGGTAGGTGTGGAGCCGGCGGGCGTGGCGGACGAAGGTGCTCGACGCCCGGCGTTCGGCGATCTCCGTGACGCAGGGCAGGGCGCCCCGCGCCCCGGCCCACTGCGCGGCGCGTACGGCGAAGGCCAGGGCCTGGGCGTGCCGGGTGGTGGGGCGCTTGGCCGGGCCCGGCAGGAACGCGGGCAGGAAACTCGTCATGATCTGCCACACCTCCCGGTGCGCCCCGAGCGAGGCCGCCGCCTCCAGGGCCTCGAACACCGGCCCCGGCTTGACCCAGGTGAGGTTCACGAGCAGCGCGAGCCGGCGTCCCAGCGCCTCGGCGCCGAGGTCTCCCCGGGCGGCCGGCTCGACCACGACGCGCGCCCGCTCCTCCGGCGTGCTCCACGCCCGTTCGCCGAGCACGTAGGCGTGCACGAGCCCGACGGCCTCGCCCGCGGGGCCGCCGGTCCGTACCAGCGCCCACGCCACGGAGGATTCGACGCCGGCCGGGTCCCACAGGTCGGCCAGGTGCGGGACCAGGTGGGCGGCGGCGACCTCCCGGTCGGACGGCATCAGATACGGCCACCACCGCAGGGTGTCGCCGAAGTCGTCCAGAGAGCACTCGCCGGGGTCGGCGAGCAGGGCGTCCACCAGCGGCAGCCCGGACGGGGCCGTGACCTGGACCCGGGGCACCAGGCGGAGCGTCCCGCCGGAGTCGAACCTCCAGGTGATCTCGGAGGTGGCCGCCTGCGGCCGTCCCCCGCTCATCCAGTGAGCGGCCGCCCGGCCCGCCTCGGAGGTGAGCCGCGCGGCCCGCCGCGCCACGTCCGGCGGGATCTCGCGGGGCAGCCGCAGCAGCGCCTGCTGCAGGTCGGCGGGCAGCGGCGCGATCCCGTCGCGCTCGTACCCGGCGAGCCGCTCCACCAGGTCGGCGGCGTCCAGGTGGCCGGTGTCGGCGGTGGGCTCGGCCAGCAGGTACGGCGGCAGCGCCTCCGCCTCGATCGCGTCGTACACCTCGGCCCACCGCCGCAGCAGGAACAGGTGCGGGGCCGGCGCGTCCGCGGGCAACCGCGACTCACCACGCCGCGTGGCCTCGGACGGCGTGTTCGCCTCCGCCGGCTCCGCGAGCCGCTCCGGCCGGTTCCCGGCTCCGGCGACGGGCCACACGAGTTCGCCCAGCCGGCTCGTGGCTCCGGCGGCCCGTACGGCGGCCGGCGCGGTGTCGCTGGTGACGATCAGGCGGGCGATCTCTTCGGACCAGCGGGCGACGTTCGTCCACGGGCCGGTGGGCGGCTGCGGGCGCACGGGCTCGGCCGCCAGGCGGGCGGCGAGCGCGTCCGGGTCGTCCGCGTGCAGCCGTACGATGCCGGCGAGCCAGCGTTCGGCCGCTTCCCACGAGGAGCCGTCGGGGCGGTCGTCCAGGTCCCGGACGGTCGCCACGGGCGCGGCGAACGGCCCCGACCGGCGGGGCTCCGGCAGCGGTGCCGGCGTGAACCCGCCGGCGGCGTCCTCGGCCGCCTCCCCGCCGAACAACGCCACCAGGGTCTCGCCCAGTTCCGGCGGCAGGACGCCGACCGCGTCCTTGATGGCCCCGGCGCCCACGGCCGTGAACCGCTTGGCGTGCTTGACCGCCATCCGCACCGCCCGCCCCTGCACGTCGGACGACTCGCAGGCGAACGCGTACGCCAGCGCAGGGGCCAGCTCGTCCAGGTCGGCGGCCGGGTCACGGGCCGTCTGGTCGAGCCAGGCGAGCCCGGCGGTCACCAGCTTGCGTTCGCTCCTGAGCAGCAGCGCCCGCATGGCCTCCGTACGGTCGGCGGGATCGAGGTCGCCGAGGCGGCGGACGTGGCGGAGCGCCATCTCGGCCACCGGGCCGGGCGCGGCGGGCAGCAGCCGCAGGTAGTCACGGCGCCGTGCGCGCACCTCGTCGGCGGACGGGTCGAGCAGCTCGTGCAGGCGTACGAAGAAGCGCAGGTCGGGGGCGGCGCCGCCGCGCAGGAACCGCCGCAGGCAGCCGTCGAGCAGTTGGTCGCGGCCGATCCGGCCGGTGCGTTCCAGCTCGGTGAGGGCGGCCAGCCAGGAGGCGGGCGGCGGCTCGCCGGCCGGTTCGTCGCGCAGGACGGCGCCGACGCCCTCCGCCTCGAACAACCGGGGCAGCAGGTGACCGAGCAGCGGGTCGTCGCGCAGGGTCGCGGCGGTGGGCACGGCGCCCGCCCAGGCCAGCACGAGCGGGTCGTGCTCGGGCGGGGTGACGCCGCTGCGGCGGAGCATGGCCAGCGCGAGCCGTGCCCCCGAGACGGCGCGGCGGCCGCTGCGCGGGACCGGCCTCAGCCGCAGCGCGGCGCGGACGGCGAAATCCGCCTGCCAGGCGGGCGGGCGCTCGGCCAGGACGCGTTCGACCACGTGGTCGGCGTCGGGCTCGTTCCAGGGTTGTTCGAGGTCGCGGCGGTCGAGCCAGGCCAGCACGGCGGCGGCGCCGCCGATGACGCCCGCCCCGGCGACCCGGAGCGGGCCGGCCCAGCTCTCGTCGGGCATGGGCTGCCGGATGGCGCTCCAGGGGGCGTCCCACTGGTAACGCTCGTCCTCGGGGACGACGCGGCCGGCGCGGGCGACGTGCCGCCGCCAGGCCGCCTCGTTCGACAACCGGTGCCGGTCCTCGCGCTTGACGCGCCTGGCCACGGCGCGGCTGCGCGCCACGGGAATGTGGCCGGGCAGCAGCGCCGCCACCTCGCGGCGCGCCCGATCGTCGAGGGTGAGCACGCACGCGGCCACCCGCTCGGGGTCGCCGCTGTCGACCGCCGCCACCACCGCCTCCCACGCCGCGCTCTCCCCCACCGGCACCGCGGCGTCATCGGAGACCGGCGCGGAGGCGGGAGGGTGGTCCAGGGCCGACGTCAGCGCCAGAGCGGAGACCGGCCCCGGGGCCTGGAGCTCGGCGTCGTCCAGAGGCCGGGCGGAGACCGACGCCGACGCGGCGTCCGCGCCGGGCGTCAACGCCTCGGCCGCGACCAGCGCCGAGGGTTCGGCGGGAACGGGAACCGGAGCCTGTGTCCCGGACCCGTCCGAAGCCTCGACGGACAGCGG
>NZ_POUD01000262.1 GCF_003236395.1 Nonomuraea aridisoli
CCCGAAACCCGCACCCGCCTGCTCTCCGCCTTCCGCGGCCGCCGCTCCGGCCGCCTCACCAACGGCTGACACCGGGATCGGCGCAGCCCCGTGTCATCGTTCAGGAGTCGCGTCGCGCAGGACGGCCCGGGCCCGGGCCGCCATGGCCTCGTCCACCATGTCGCCCTCGAAGGTGATCGCTCCGGCGCCGCGCGCCTGAGCCTCCTCCACCGCGGCGATCATCCGCCGGCAACGGGCCAGTTCCTCCGCGCCGGGGGAGAACACCTCGTTGATCACGGGGACGTGCGAGGGGTGGATGGCCATCATGCCCTCGTAGCCGAGCGCACGGTTCTGCTCGGCGAAGGCGCGCAGCCCGTCCAGGTCGGCGACGCTGGTCCACAGGCCGGCGACGGGGCACGGCACACCCGCGGCGCGCACGTCCAGCAGGACGCGCGAGCGCAACGCCAGGGTCTCGGTGCCCTCGGGGCTCCAGCGGTAGCCGATCGCCCGTTCGACGTCGCCTCCCTTGCCGGTGACCGCCCCGATGTAGGCGACGCGCGGCGCGGCCCGGGCGATCGTGTACGCCTCCCGCAGGGCGGTCGCGCTCTCCAGCAGCGGCACCAGGGCGATGTGCCCGGCGGGCAGCCCGAGCTCACGCTCGCACCAGCTCAGCAGCCGGTCGGCCAGGCGCACGTCGGCGGGGCCGTTCACCTTGGGCAGGATCACCCCGGCCAGGCGAGGATGGGCGACGGCCCGCAGTTCCTCGGCGCCCGCCCAGCCGTCGAGCGGGTTGATCCGGACGAAGACCGCCATGTCGTCCGTCGCTCGGCCGACGGCCTCGGCCACCCGGGCGCAGGCGGCCGCCTTCCCGGCCGGTGGGACGGCGTCCTCGAGGTCGAGGATGGCCGCGTCGGCGCCGGCCGCCCGAGCCTTGGCCAGCCAGTCGATCCTGGTGCCGGGGACGAAGAGCAGGGACCGCAGCCGAGGCCGTTCAGATGACACCGCGCTTCTCCAGGTCGGCGAGCTCCCCGGCGCCGAGGCCGAGCCAGTCGCGGTAGACGAGGGCGTTGTCCTGCCCGAGCGCGGGACCGGTGCGCCAGACCTGGCCGGGCACCTGGTGGAAGTGCGGGAGCGCGGCCTGCATCCGGACCGGGCCGAGATCGGGGTCGTCGACGGTGACGATGTCGCCGCGCTCGGCGTAGACGGGGTCGGCGGCGATGTCCGCCGCGGTGAAGACGCGCGAGGCGACCACCTCGGCGTCGGCGAACGCGCGCAGGCACTCGTCGGTGCCCCGGGCGGCGACCCACTCGCGCAGCCCCTCGTCCAGCCGTTCGCGCCCGGCGAGCTGCTGCGCCGTGGTGGCGTACTCCTCGTCGGGCAGCCCGAGCAGGCGGACGACGTTCAGCACGGAACGGAGAGTCGCGGAGGTGACGGTGATCCAGTCGCCGTCGCCGGACAGGTACGTGTTGATGACCGCGGCGGGGGCGACGGCCAACTGGTTGCCCGACCTGCCGGGCACGACCCCGAGCTGGTCGTGGGTGATGACCTGCCACTCGACGAGCCGGAACAGGGGCTCGAAGAGGGCCAGGTCGATCCACTCGCCGTCGAAGGAGGGGTCGTGGGCCTTGCGGTGCAGGGCCGCCAGAACGGCGTAGGCGCCCATCAGCCCGGTCACCGCGTCGCCGTGGGAGAAGCCGGTGTGCACCGGCGGCCCGTCCGGGAACCCGGTCAGGTGCACCACCCCGCTCCTGGCCTCGCCGACCTTGCCGAAGCCCGGTGCGTCGGCCTGCGACGAGGTCGCGCCGAACCCGGAGATCTGCAGCAGGACGGCCTGGGGGTTGATCCGGTGCACGGCCTGCCAGTCCAGCTCCCAGGCCCGCAGACGGCCGGCGCGCAGCGTCACGATCACGACGTCGGCCCAGGCCACCAGCCGGTGGGCGATCCGGCGTCCGTCGGGCTCGTGCAGGTTCAGGGTGACGGAGCGCTTGTTGCGGCCCGCGACCTTGAACCACAGCGGTACGCCGTCGCGCGTCGGCCCCATCGCGCGGGCCGCGTCGCCGGCGCCGGGCGGCTCCACGTGGACCACGTCGGCCCCCTGGTCGGCGAGCATGGAGCCGGCCAGCGGCCCCGCGACCACGTGCGCGAACTCCACCACCTTCAACCCGCGCAGCTGACCGCGCTGTTCAGAGGCCACGCATGAACTCCTTCGTCCCGTTCGCCGGAAGTCCATCGTGCCCAGGCTCAGCAATGCGGGTCCAGCACCGCGGACGGATATATTCATGCGCTCAACGCATCAGTCGGCGATCCACGCCGCGCCGGCCGGCACCTCGCGCCCCTCGGTGCGGGCTTCGTCCAGCAGGTCGAGGAACGCGGCGGCGGCCGGAGGCAGCGCCTGCCGGGCCCGCACCACGACGTCCAGCCGCCGTTCGACGACGGGACCGACGAGCTCCCGGTGCACGACGTGCCCAGGGCCCAGCAAGGGCAGCACGAGGGCGGGCATCGCCGACACGCCGAGCCCCGCCGCGACCAGGCCACCGACCGTCGCCACGTTGCTCGCCTCCGCCGCGGGCCGCACCTCGGCCCCCGCCTGCTCGAAGGCCGCGTCGGTGAGCCTGCGCACGCTGGACTCCGGCCCGACGGCCAGGAACGGCTCGCCGGCGAGGTCCTCCCAGGCGACCTCGTCGCGGCGGGCCAGCGGATGGCCCGCCGGGAGCACGGCGCGGAAGCGGTCGCGGATCAGCGGGCGCTGGTCGAGGCGGTCGGAGGCCGCGCCGACGGTGGTGACGGCGAAGTCGGCGTCACCGTTCAGCACCCGGCCGAGCACGGCCCTCTCCAGGCCGTCCATGATGCGGACGCTCACGGCGGGCCGCTGCCGCCGGAAGGCGGAGATCAGGCGCGGCAGCAGCACGGCCGCCACCGACGGAAGCGTGGCCATGGCGACCACGCCCGACTCGCCGAGCAGGAAGCGCCGCAGCTGCTTCATCCCCGACCGGTGGGAGTCGACGATCTCCTCGGCGACCCGCAGCGTCTCCTGGCCCGCCGCGGTGAGCTGCACGTTGCGGGTGTCGCGCTCCAGCAGGCGGGCGCCGAGCACGCGTTCCAGGTCGGACACGGCGCGGCTGAGCGTGGACTGCGAGACCTGGAGCTGCGCCGCCGCGGCGGTGAAGCTCGCGGCCTTGGCGACGGCGACGTACGCGGCGAGCTGCCGGAGGCTGGCGTCCATGGTTCCTACTTTTGCGCATGATGCATGGATAAATCCACTTTTGATGGTGGACGTGAAACGTCGGTGCTCGGAAACTTCTCCGTAACCTCCCGCGAAAGGAGCCCGATGATCGCGTTCCTCGGCTTCCTCACCATCGGCCTGTTCCTGGTGCTCACCATGACCAGGCGCGTCTCGGTCCTCACCGCGCTCGTGCTGGTCCCCGTGGTCACGGCGCTCGCGGGCGGATTCGCCGCCGGTATGGGCCCGATGATCCTCGAAGGGCTCGGCAAGGTCGCGCCCACCGGAATCATGATCGCCTTCGCGGTCCTGTACTTCAGCCTGATGATCGACACGGGGTTGTTCGATCCGCTGATCCGTGGCATCCTGCGCCTGGCCAAGGACGACCCGCTGCGCATCGCCGTCGGCACGGCGGTCCTCACCATGTGCGTGGCCCTCGACGGTGACGGCGCCTCCACCTTCCTCATCACCGTCTCGGCCCTGCTGCCGGTCTACAAGCGGCTCGGCATGAGCCCGCTGGTGCTCACCGGCGTCGTCTGCCTGGGCGCGGGCGTGATGAACATGGTGCCCTGGGGCGGACCCACCGCCCGCGCGATGGCGGTGCTGAAGCTCGACAGCTCCCAGCTGTTCACGCCGATCCTGCCCGCCATGGCCGCGGGCATCGCCTGGGTGCTGGTGGCGTCGTACCTCATCGGGCTGCGGGAGCGGCGCCGGCTGGGCACCGTCACCCTGTCCGCCGAGCCCGAGCCCGAGCCCGAGCCCGAGCCGGTGCGCGGCGACGGGCCCGGCACGCCGCTCGCGCCCGAGCGCAAGGGTCCGGTCCTGACCGCCTTCAACCTCGTCCTCACCGTCCTGCTGCTGGTCGCGCTCGTACTGCAGCTGATGCCGCTGCCCGTGCTGTTCGTGGTGGGCTTCGCGATCGCCGCCGTGGTCAACCTCCCCACCTGGGAGAAGCAGCAGGCGCTGCTCGACGAGCACGCCAAGAGCGTGGTCCTCGTCACCACGATGATCTTCGCGGCCGGCGTCTTCACCGGCATCCTCACCGGCACCAAGATGATCGACCAGATGGCCGCCGCGTTCGTCGGCGTCATCCCCGACTCCTTCGGCGGCCACCTGCCGCTGCTCGTGGCGATCACCGGCATGCCGCTCAGCCTGGTCTTCACCCCCGACGCGTACTACTTCGGCGTGCTGCCCGTGCTGGCGCAGACGGCGAGCGGCCTCGGCATCGAGCCGGCCGAGGTGGCCAGGGCCGCCATCCTCGGCCAGATGACCACCGGATTCCCGCTGAGCCCGCTCACCGCCGCGACGTTCATCCTCGTCGGGATGAGCGGCGTGCAACTCGGCCGACACCAGCGCTTCATCTTCGGCTGGGCGTTCGCCACCACCCTGGTCATGACCGCGGTCGTGCTGGTGACCGGCGCCATCTCGTTCTGAGGAGCCCGCCATGAAGTACGCCGACCTGGTCTCTGGAGGTCAGGCGCTCGTCGAGGTCGTCCTCCCCCGTACGGCCGGCCCGAGACGTGCGCGTGCTGCGTAATGGCGAGGACGTCACCGGCGCGTTCGGCATGCGTGCCGGGGGACGCTACTACGGGCTCGTGCAAGGGCTCGCGGACGGCCCTTTCACGTGCTAGCGCCTACGGACCGGCGCCGTGTCTCTCAGCGGCGGACGACGGCCTGTTCCAGCAGGTCGTGGAGGACGCGCTGCTGGTCGGGGGAGAGGCCGGCCAGGGGGGACTCCTGGGTGAGGAGGGCGAGGAGGCGTTCGCGCAGGGCGGTGCCGGCCTCGGTGAGGACGAGGTGCCGGGCGCGGCGGTCGGTGGGGTGCGGATGGCGCTCGATCAGGCCCAGTTTCTCCAGCTTGTCGACGACGAAGGTGGCGTTGGAGGGCTCACAGCTCATGCGTTCGGCGAGCTCGCGCATGGTCATCGGCCCGGTCAGCTCCCGCAGTGCGGTCGCCTGGGCCGGGGTGAGGCCCAGGGCGACGGCACGGTCGCGTACGTGGTCGGCGATCTGCTGGGCCAGCCCGTTCACCAGGCCGCACAGCTCGCGTTCGGCGGTGGCCCGGGATTCGGACGTCGTCATGCGCCCATCGTAGCAAGTCCATCAAGCCAGAATATTTCTAGCTTGAATGTTTCTAGCTTGAACCTTATGGTGGCGTCCTCGACCTGACTGGGGAGGACACCATGACGAACGACCACGGGGAACGGCTGCGGCGGCCGGCGGGCATCCGCTCGGTGCGGCTGGGGGAGACGAAAGTGTCCTTCGTGCCCGACGGGGTGGTGCGGCTGCCGCCGCGCGGCTGGCTCCCCGACACCACCGACGCGGTCTGGGCCGCCCATCCGGAGTACCTGGACGACTCCGGCCATCTGGTGGCGAGCCTCGGCGGCCTGCTGGTGGAGCACGGCGAGCGCGCGCTGCTCATCGACGCCGGCTTCGGGCCGCGGTCGCTGCCGCCCGATCCCGGCACCCCGCGCGGCCCCATCCGCGGGGGCGCGCTGCTGGACGGTCTGGCCGCGCTCGGCCGTGGACCCGAGACGATCGAGGCGGTGGCCTTCTCCCACCTGCACGTCGACCACCTCGGCTGGGCCTGGCATCCCGCCCCGGGCGGCGACCGGCCCGCCCTCGCCCACGCCGAGTACCTGGTGGCCGAGCAGGAATGGGCCCAGCGGGAGGTGCTGGAGGCCCACGGCACCACCGAGGAGATCGTCGCCGCGCTGGCGCCGCGCGTGCGCACGGTGGCGGACGGGCAGGAGGTCTTCCCCGGCGTACGGGTCCGGGTCACCGGCGGTCACACCCCCGGCCACGCGGAGTACGTCATCACCGGCGGCGGGAGGCGGCTGATCGCCTTCGGCGACACCGTGCACTCGCCGATCCAGTTCGACCACCCCGAATGGTCCGCCGGCAACGACCACGACCGCGCCCGCAGTGCCGCGCGCCGCCGCCGGCTGGCCGACGAGCTGTCGGAGCCGGGCACGATCGGGTTCGGCGTCCACCTCGCCGACGTGGTCTTCGGCCGGGTGAGCCGCGACGGGGCAGGCCCCGCGTGGCGGCCGCTGGACGCCTGATAAGCCGAAATATCCGGATTTTGCCTGATTCGCCAAATTCGTCTGTAACGTTCGCGCGGCTCGCGGATCTGTACTCCCGATGTGCCAGGCGAAGGGACAGCCATGATCGGGCTTACCGCCGAGAGCGCGCCGCTCAGGGGCGTCTCGGAGGTGGCGGACTTCGCGCGCCGCTGCCTCCGTCCTGCCGCGGGCGACCGGGTGGGGGTCGAGCTGGAGTTTCTCGTGTTCGACCGTACGGACCCCACCCGGCAGGTGCCGTCGGCCAGGGTCGAGGGGGCGCTGCCCCGGCTGGCGGGAGGGAGCAGGGTGACGTTCGAGCCGGGCGGCCAGCTCGAACTGTCCGGGCCGGCCGGGCCGCTCGCCGGCACGCTGGAGCGCCTGTCCGGTGACGTGGCGGCCGTGCGGGCCGCGTTGCGCGCGGAGGGGCTGGCGCTGGGCGGCGTCGGCCTCGATCCCGTGCGTCCCGCCCGCCGCCAGCTCCGGCTGCCGCGCTACGACGCGATGGCCGAGTTCCTCGGCCGGCCGTACGGGGCGCTGATGATGTGCTCGACCGCGTCCATCCAGGTCAACCTGGACCTCGGGGAGCGGCCGGAGGTCCGGTGGGAGCGCGCGCACGCGCTCGGGCCCGTGCTGCTGGCCGCGTTCGCCAACTCACCGCTGAGCGGCGGCCGGCCGTGCGGCTGGATGTCAGGACGCCAGGCCGTCTGGGCCGGCCTCGATCCCACCAGGACCGCGCCCGTGCCTCATGACGCCGACCCGGCCGCCGCCTGGGCGCGGTACCTGCTGGACGCCCGCCTCATGCTGGTGCGCGACGGCGACGGCGGATGCCGTCCGGTACGCGACGGCTCCACGTTCCGCGACTGGCTGGCGGGCGGCGGCGAGCGCCCGCCCACCGCCGACGACCTGGCCTACCACGCCACCACCCTCTTCCCGCCGGTCCGGCCGCGCGGCTGGCTGGAGATCCGCTACCTCGACGCCCAGCGGCCGGACGCCTGGCCGGTGTGCGTGGCGGTGAGTCACGCCCTCGTCACCGACGACCGGGCCGCCGACGCCGCGATGGCCGCCGCGGAGGAGTGCCGTACGGCGTGGGAGACGGCGGCGCGGTGCGGCCTGTCCGATCCCCGCCTGCGCCGGGCCGCCGAGGCGTGCTTCCGCGCGGCGCTGGAGGCCATGCCGCGCATCGGCGCGGGCCCCGGCCTGGCGGGCGCGGTGGCCGCGTTCGCCGACCGGTACGTGGCGGCGGGCCGCTCCCCGGCTCACGACCTGATCGACCCGACGCCGGGACGGCCCGTCCCGGCCTGGCTCAACGACGAAGGGCAACAATGAACGACTTCAAGGAACGCATCGCCGCCGAGCTCATCGCCGTGCGCGAGCGGTCGCTGGCCTACACCGAGGCCGACGACGAGCTGCTCGTACGCCAGCACTCCCCGCTGATGTCGCCCCTGGTGTGGGACCTCGCCCACGTCGGCAACTACGAGGAGCTGTGGGTGCTGCGCGAGGCGGCCGGGATCGACCCGGTGCGTCCCGAGATCGACGACATCTACGACGCGTTCAAGACACCGCGCAAGGACCGCCCCAGCCTGCCCTTCCTCGGCCCCGCCGAGGCCCGCCGCTACATCGAGGGCGTGCGCGGGCGCGTGCTCGACGTGCTCGACCGGATCGACCTCGAGAACGCCTCGCCGCTGCACCGCGACGGCTTCGTGTTCGGCCTGGTGATCCAGCACGAGCACCAGCACGACGAGACCATGCTCGCCACGCTGCAGCTGTCCGGCCAGCCGGGCCTGGTCCGCGACGCCGCCCTGCCGCCGGGCCGCGACGCGGGCCCCGAGGAGGTGTACGTGCCCGCCGGCGGGTTCCTCATGGGCACCGACACGCTGCCGTGGGCCTACGACAACGAGCGCCCCGCCCACTGGGTGGACCTGCCCGGCTACTGGATCGACCGGCTGCCCGTCGGCAACCGCGCCTACGCGGCGTTCATCGAGGACGGCGGCTACGACGACCCGCGCTGGTGGACCCCCGAGGGCTGGCGGTGGCGGCAGAACACCGGCGCGAAGGGCCCGCTGTTCTGGGAGAACGACGGCCGCTCCTGGTGGCGCACCCGCTTCGGCCGCACCGAGCCCGTCCCGATGGACGAGCCCGTCCAGCACGTCTGCTGGTACGAGGCCGACGCCTACGCCCGCTGGGCGGGCAAACGGCTGCCCACCGAGGCCGAGTGGGAGAAGGCCTGCGGCTGGGACCCGTCCGAGCGGCGGGCCCGCCGCTACCCGTGGGGGGAGGCCGACCCGGGGCCGTCGCTGGCGAACCTGGGCCACCGCGCCGCCCGTCCCGCGCCGCTGGGGGCCTACCCGGACGGGGCCAGCGCGTACGGGGCCGAGCAGATGGTGGGGGACGTGTGGGAGTGGACCGGCTCCTGGTTCCAGCCGTACCCGGGGTTCCGCAGCTTCCCGTACAAGGAGTACAGCGAGGTGTTCTTCGGCCAGGAGTACCGCGTGCTGCGCGGCGGCTCGTGGGCGGCCGACCCGGCGGCGGTGCGGACGACGTTCCGGAACTGGGACTATCCGATCCGCCGGCAGATCTTCACCGGGTTCCGGTGCGCCCGCTCGGAGTTGGTCTGAGGTGTGCCGGCACGCCGCCTGGCTGGGCGCGCCCCGCCCGCTGGCCTGGCTCATCAACGAGCCGGAGCACGGCCTGCTGCGCCAGTCGTACGCGCCCCGCAGGCAGCGCTTCGGCATGGTCAACGCCGACGGCTTCGGCATGGGCTGGTACGACCCCGCGCGTCCCGAACCGGTCCGCTACCGCCGTTCCGTGCCCATCTGGACCGACGCCAACCTGCCCGCGCTCGCCGAGGTGGCCCGCTCGGGCTGCCTGCTGGCCGCCGTGCGCTCGGCCACGGTCGGCATGCCGATCGAGGAGAGCGCCACCGCCCCGTTCGCCGACGGCGGCTGGCTGCTCAGCCACAACGGCCGCGTCAGCAGGGACGCGCTGCGCGACCTCGCCGACGACCTGCCCGACCGGGCCGAGAGCGCGTGCGACGCCGCCTGGGTCGCCGCCGCCGTGTTCCTGCGCGGGCGCGCCGGCGCCGGGCTCGCCGACGCGCTGGCCGAGGTCGTCGTACGGGCCGGGGAGAAGGACCCCGGCGCCCGCCTGAACCTGCTCGCCTGCGACGGCGCCTCCATCGCCGCCACCGTCTGGGGCGACACGCTCTTCCACCGCCGGCTGGACGACGGCGTCGTGGTGTCCAGTGAACCGCTCGACGACCTGCCGGGCTGGCAGGCCGTGCCCGAGCGGAGCCTGCTGACCGCCGGCGCCTCCGGCGTCCGCGTCCAGCCCCTCACCAACCGGGAGGTCTCATGACCGTGAGCCATTCGCCCGTCCACGTGATCAACCACCTCGACCGCGACTACCTGCGCCAGGCACTCGAACACGACGTCACCGTGGGCCTGACGTCGTCACCGAAGTGGCTGCCGCCCAAATGGTTCTACGACGAGACCGGCAGCGCGCTGTTCTCCCGCATCACCCGGCTGCCCGAGTACTACCCGACCCGGCGCGAGCTCGCCATCCTGCGGGAACGGTCTCGTGAGATCGCCCGCGCCGGCGGCGCCGACACGCTCGTCGAGCTCGGCTCCGGGACCAGCGAGAAGACCGTGCTGCTGCTGGAGGCCATCAAGGGCGCCGGCCCGCTGCGCGGCTACACCCCCGTC
The DNA here is from genome assembly GCF_003236395.1 of Nonomuraea aridisoli. Taxonomy (GTDB): domain Bacteria; phylum Actinomycetota; class Actinomycetes; order Streptosporangiales; family Streptosporangiaceae; genus Nonomuraea; species Nonomuraea aridisoli. The sequence continues at coordinate 9,966 of NZ_POUD01000262.1, forward strand.
GACGTGGACGCCGTCACGCTGGAGTCGGCGGCCCGGCGGCTGTCCGTCCAGTACCCCGGGCTGGACGTCCGGGCGGTGTGCGCCGACTTCGAACGGCACCTGTCGCTGCTGCCGCAGAACGGCCGGCGCATGGTGGCCTTCCTCGGCGGCACCATCGGCAACCTGGAGCCGGACGTTCGCGCCGTCTTCCTCAAGGAGCTGCGGGCCGCGCTGCGGCCGGGGGAGACGTTCCTGCTCGGCGCCGACCTGGTGAAGAACCCGGCGCGGCTGGTCGCGGCGTACGACGACGCCGAGGGGGTGACGGCCGAGTTCAACCGGAACGTGCTCCGGGTGATCAACCGGGAGCTGCGGGCGGACTTCGAGCCGGAGGCGTTCACCCACGTGGCCCGCTACGACGAGCACCACGAGTGGATCGAGATGCGGCTGCGGGCGACCCGGGACATGCGGGTGCGGATCGACGCGCTCGGGCTCGTGGTGGAGTTCGCCGAAGGGGAGGAGACGCGTACGGAGATCAGCGCCAAGTTCCGTCCGGAGGGGCTGCGCGCCGAACTCGAGGACGCCGGCTTCCGGGTCCGCCGCCACTACACGGACCCGGACGGCGACTTCACCCTCCTGCTCGCCGGCCGATGACCGTCCGCAACCCGCCGGCACGCACGAGGGAGCCGGCGCCGGCCGACGTGGGAGCGGCATGGCGGGCGGCGCGCGGGGTGATGCCGGCCGGGCACCTCGACGCGGCCGGCTGCAACGTGCCCAGCGACCGGGTGCTGGACGCCGTCGTGGCGCAGCTGCGGCGTGAGCGCGAACGCGGCGGGTACACGGCCGTGCCCGACCTCGCCGACGGCCGGGCCGCGCTGGCGGCGCTGGTCGACGCCGCCCCCGCCGACGTGGCGTTCCTGGAGAGCGGGACGGCCGCGATGGCGGCGCTGCTCGGCGGATGGCGGCTCGCCCCGGGCAGCCGCGTCGGCCACGCCCGCACCGAGTACGGCGGCACGGTGATGCTGCTGCGCCGCCTGGCCGCCAGGAACGGCTGGCACCTCCTCGACCTGCCCGTGGACGGCGACGGCCGCATCGCTCCCGAGGCGCTGCACCCGGACCTGGACCTGGTGGTCGTCTCGCACATCGGCTCCCACAGCGGCGTCGTCCAGCCGGCCGGGGAGATCGGCGCGCTGTGCCGGGCGTCCGGGATCCCGCTCGTCCTGGACGTCTGCCAGTCGCTGGGCCACGTGGACGTGAGCGGCACGCGCGCCACCGCGTACGTGGGCACGTCCCGCAAGTGGCTGGCCGGCCCGCGCGGCGTCGGCTTCCTCGTCGTGCCCGGCCCGACCCCCGCCATGGACGCCGCCACCCCGACCCTCGGCGGCCACCACTGGGCGGACGCCGCACCGGCGGCCGACGGCGTGATCCCGGTGCCCGGGGCGGCGCGTTACGAGACCTCGGAAGGGGCGATCGCGGCGCGGGCCGGGCTCGGGGTCGCCGCGCGCGAGCATCACGCGCTCGGGCCGCACGCCGTGCACGCCCACCTCGCCGGCCTCGGCCGGCTCGCGCGCGGGCTGCTTGACGGGGCCGGAGGATGGCGGGTGGCCGAGCCGCTGGACGAGCCGTCCGCGCTGGTCACCCTCCGGCCACCGCCCGGCGACACGCCCGTGCGCGCCGCCGCCCGCGCCGCCGAGGCCTCGCTCCTGGTCTCCGTCGTCCCGCACGCGCGGGCGCCGCTGCACCTGCGCGGACCCGTCCTGCGCGTCTCGCCGCCGCCCGGCACGCCGGAGGAGACCTTCCACCGTCTGGCACGCGTCCTGGCCGCCTCCTGACTCACGGGCCTGCCGGGAGGAAGCGTTTGTGCAGGGCCGCCGCTATGCGGCGGGTGAACGGCGAGGCGCAGGCGGGGCCGTGGAACGGCCGGGTGCCTCCGTCCGTGACGCCCTCGACGGTGGCGACGTCGGCGCCGGGATGGCACACCACGTCCGGTGCCGGCAGGTTGGCCAGCAGGAACTCGCCCCGGTCCGACGCGGCGTCGGACGGGTGCGCCCCCGCGCGGACCCAGCACAGCCGGCCGAGGTCGTCCAGCCGGTAGACGCCGGACCCGCGCGAGGTGACGACGCGCACCGGGCCGTCGGCGCTCAGCCGCACCTTGACGGTGAAGGGCCCGCCGGGCTGGGTGGCGCGCAGCAGGCTCAGCTGGTTGAACTCCTGCGGGTCCTCCAGCCAGCTCACCCGCCCGCCCAGCATCACGCTCAGGTGCCCGAGCACGAACGGCGGCAGGCCGACGACCTGCTGGTTGACCGCCGAGACCTCGGTGCTCTCGTCGTGCCGCCACTTGATCGCCGTCACGTAGACCCGCTCGCCGGGCGTGAGCAGCGCGCGCACGCCGAACAGCCCCGCCACGCCGTACCGCCGCCAGCCCCACAGCGCGATGCGTTCCGCGCACTCGATGAGCAGCGCGGCGGCGGGCGCCGGCCAGGGGCGCGACCAGTCCGCGCCGGCGCCGCGCAGCGGCCCGACGCCCAGCTCAGGGACGCCGGTCGTCGCGTGCGCGGGACGGTCGGCGTACACGCGCACGCCGCCCGCGCCGTCCGGGACGCTGAGGGCGGCGACGGCGCACGGCCACCCCTCCACGTACGCCGCCACCCGGTACGGCCCCAGCAGCCGCACCGCCCGCTCCATGTCGCACTCGCCCGACACGACCACGGTGCCGCGCCCGCCGGACGTCCCGCCCGCCTGCACCACGACCCGCTCGGTGCCGACGGCGCGGCGCAGCTCGGCCAGGCTCGCCAGCCGCTCGGCCGGCACGCACCGGATCCGCGCCGCGCGCGGCACGTCGGCCGCGCGCAGCACGTCGTCGAGGAGGTGCGGGGCTTCGAGCACGACCCGTACGGCGGGGTCGATCGCCGCGACCGTGCCGCCCGCGGTGGCCAGCTCCTGCAGGCGGTCGCCGTGCCAGGCGGAGATGACGGGCGGGCGGTCCAGCGCCACCAGGTGGCGGGCGGCGTCGTGGCGCACGCGGCGCAGCCAGCCGTTCCGCTCGGCGACCGAACGGGTGCGGGTGCGGTCCTCGGCGGTGACCACCATGCCCGGCAGGGCCGGCGCCCACGCCGCGTAGCAGCCGATGCCGAGCGCGGGACGCAGCGCCTGGATCGGCGCCGGACCGGTGTAGCCGGCACGCAGCGCCGTGCTGCACCGGTCCACCGTGACCAGGGGCCGCCCGGCCAGCGCCGCCTGCAACTCCGCCTGCGCCACCTCCGCCGCCGCACCGGCCTCCCGGCCGTTCCCCGAGGCACCCGGCGCACCCGTGCCGCCGCTCGCGCTCGGGGCGCCCACAGTGCCGCCCACAGTGCCGCCCACAGTGCCGCCCACAGTGCCGCCCGCAGTGCCGCCCGCAGTGCCGCCCGCAGTGCCGCCCGCAGTGCCGCCCGCAGTGCCGCCCGCGGTCGCCGCGCCGCCTGCGCTGATCCGCGCCTTCATGTCGCCGCGCATGGTCGGGCGCCCGCGCGGGGGCGCGGGGTCGCCGGGACGGGAC
>NZ_POUD01000263.1 GCF_003236395.1 Nonomuraea aridisoli
CGTTGCCGGGCGGCTACCCCAACCTGCTCGGGGATGACGAGGTCGCACAGATCGCACACGCCTACGGCCCGAACACCGAGCGGCTGCTGGCGGTGAAACGCCGTTTCGATCCCGACCACGTCTTCCGTGCGATCCCTCTGCCGGACCCGTCCTGAACCCGGCGACCCACCCGTTGACACAGGCGGCCCACTGCCTGCGTCCATCGAAACCCAGGTAGACGATCACAGAAAGAAGCTGATCATGTCATACGAAGAGCTGGCTGGAATCCGGGTCACCGTTTCCGACGGCGTCGCCACCGTCACCATCGACAACCCGCCGCTGAACCTGGCCGACGGCACCCTTCTGCCGTCACTGCGTGCCTTCGTCGCCCGGGTGCGCCACGACAACGATGTCCGGGTGATCGTGTTCGACAGCGCAGACCCGGACTTCTTCATCGCGCACGGCGACATGGGCTTCATCACCAACCCGCAAGCGGCCATCGAGGCAGCCGGCGCGGCCATCGCAGCCGTTCCCGACGCGCCCGTGCCGCCGGCGATGAACCTCATGCAGGTGGTACACGAGGAGGTGCGCGCGTTGCCGCAGGTCACCATCGGCAAGCTCGCCGGCCTGGCCCGCGGCGGCGGCAACGAGTTCCTGATGGCCCTGGACTTGCGATTCGCCGCGATCGGCCGGTCCGGGCAGGCTCAGCCGGAGACCCTCATGGGCATCATTCCCGGCGGCGGCGGTACACAGTACCTCACCAAGCTCGCCGGGCGCGCCCGCGCCCTGGAACTCATCCTGGGCGGCGAGCTCATCGACGCCGAACTCGCCGCCGCCTACGGGCTGGTCAACCGCGCACTGCCGGCCGACGAACTCGACGCTTTCGTCAACACCCTGGCCCGCCGCATCGCACGGCTGCGTCCGGAGATCGTCGCAGCGGTCAAAATCGCCGTGAACGCCGCGGCTGCCCAGGTCACGAAAGAGGGGCTCGGCATCGAGAACGAGGTGCTGACCGGCCTGTTCACACCCGATGCCGCCGTGCTCGCGCACAGGCAGCTCGCGGCCGGAGCCCAGACGCGCGAGGGCGAACGCCGTCTGGAGGAGATCCTCAACGCCACCAACTGACCGATGTCCACACCTGATCCGCCTTCCGATTCTGGTTCATCGGACTGCACGTCCTTCCGCCTCCGCACCACCACCCATCATCTGAGGAGCGCCATGTCCGCCACCCGTCCGTCCCTGCTCCCCGATCCGAGCGCGGATCTCGGCCTGCACGGTGCACGTGCCGTCGTCACCGGAGGAACCCGCGGCATCGGCGCCGCCACGGTGCGCCGCCTGGTCACGGCCGGCGCACACGTGGTCGCCGTCGCCCGCAACCCGGCCGCGGTCCCCGCTGGAGTGCACCTGGTGACCGCCGACCTGAACACCCCCGGCGGAGTCCAGCAGGCGGCAGCCGCGGCACTCGACCTTCTGGGCGGCATCGACGTGCTCATCGACAACGTCGGACGCAACATCCAGGTACCCGACGGCGTCCTCGCTGCGACCGACGAGGACTGGCTGGCCAACCTCGAAGCCAACCTGCTGTCCACCGTCCGCCTCGACCGCGCCCTGGTCCCGCACATGATCGCACAGGGCCATGGGGCGGTCGTCCACGTGTCATCGAACGCCGCCCGCTACCCCCAGCCCAACGGCGCTCCATACGCCGCCGCCAAGGCCGCACTCAACGCCTACAGCAAGAGCCTCGCGCTCGCCTGCGGCCCGCACCGCGTGCGGGTCACCGCGGTCATGCCGGGCGTCATCGAGACCGACGCCGTGGAAACAAGCCTGCGACAGGCGGCAGAACGCACCGGCCAGGACCTGGAGACCGTCCGCAAGGAGTTCCATCAGCGCCTCGCCGCCCCGCTCGGCCGCCCAGGTCGGCCCGAGGAAGCCGCCGAGGTGATCACCTTCCTCGCCTCCCCACGCGCCTCCTACCTCACCGGCATCACCGTCTCGGTCGACGGAGGCATTCTCCCCACCCTCTGACGCACCGCCGTTGACCGGCTCGGACACCGACGGTCCACCGCTTCCCGCCAGACCGGCTGAGCGTTCACGCTGCGCAACATCGGCACCTTCGAGTGCCTCGTGGACGGGACGACCGCGCGTTCTTCATGGATACGAACGCCCGCCTCCAGGTCGACCACCCGGTGACTGCACCGCACCCAGCAAGCTGACACGCCCGATGGCGGGTCGCCCGGCACCCCGGACGTACGTTGGTCAGAGCGAGCGACTGGGTGCCCAGGACGATGGCGAGGGCCAGGCGGTCGGCGTCCTCGGTGCCGGGTTCAGCGGTGTAGACGGTGATGCGCAGGTCATCCAGGGCGACGAACAGCGTGTCGCAGTCGAGGGTGGTCGGCCCGGCCGCCGGGTGGTCGATGGTCTTTCGCCGCGACGTGTCGGTCGGAGGCGGGGCGGGCGTCCCAGAGTTCGGCGAAGCGCGGGCTGTCGGCGGGGTAGCGCGAGGCCGTCAGGCGCAGGTCGGCCACGAGCCGGGCTTCATGCTCGGCCTGTTCCCGCGGGGTGTGCACGACCCGCGAGGGCAGGCGGCCGACGTTGCGCCAGACGGCGTTGCGTTCCAGGCCGCGCCAGGTGCTCGTCTCGCCCATGAGCGCGTCGTAGGGCGCGTTGGCCAGCACGAGGGTCCAGCTCGCGTCGTACACGACGACCGGGGTGTGCGACAGCCGGTCGAGCAGGCGTTGCACGCTCGGGGTGACCCGCGACGGCACCATGTCCGGGCCGGGCGCGGGACCTGACGGCGGTCGCCATGAGGCCCGCGCGCGTGGCGGCAGCGTCCGCGAGATCGGCTGCGACCTGTCGAGCCCGGCCGACGTCCGTGCCGCCGCGGCCACCGTGCGCGACCTGCTCGCCGCCGGCGCCGTACGGCCGCTGCGCGCGCTGGTCGCCAACGCCGGCACCATGTCGGGCGACACCCGGCGGGCCTCGCCCGATGGCTACGAGCTGACCTTCGCCGTCAACTACCTCGCCCACGCCCAGCTCATCGGCGACCTGCTCGGTTCGTTCACCGCCCCGGCGCGGGTCGTGCTGCTCGGCTCGAACGCCTATCACGCCAATGTCTGGCGCAAGCTAACTCCAAGCTGGCGATCCTGTACTACGCCCATGAGCTGCAGCGTCGCACCGGCGCCGGGATCAACGTGTCGGTGTTCGAACCCGGCTGGATGCCCGGCACCGCGCTGGGCCGTAGCGTGCCCGCGGCGTTTCAGGCGATGAGCCGCGCCTTGGGCCGTGTACCCGGCGTGTCGACGCCGCGACGCTCGGGGCCGCTGTTGGCTGCGATGGCCCTCGACGACGAGTGGGCACACTTGCACGAGGGCGCGTTCGTGGTGAAGACCAAGCTGACCGAGGTGCAGCCGGTCGCCCACGACCGCGACCGGGAGCGGCGCCTGTGGGAGGCGACCGCCGAGCTGTTGGAACGTGCGGGCGCGTCGCGTTAGAACGTACTGCCCGGGCCGTGCCGCACCTGCTGCCCCACGGCTTCACCCACGCCGACCTGCGCCGCCACCTGGCGCCCCTGCTCGGGAAACGTCCCGAGCTCATGACCGGCAGCCAGATCACCTACGGCCTGCGGCGCCTGCGCGTGCACGGCCTCATCCACCGCATCCTCGGCAGCTTCCGCCACCACGTCACCGCCACCGGCCTGAGCACTGCCCGCTTGTGAGTGCTTTGTCGATACGGCGCAGGTAGGAGAACTGGTTGTCACGCCATCCTGCGTGGGTACGGTTAGTGGCAACGTTGACGCCGATGCCAGCATGCACACCGATCGCCGAGTGCGCCGGCATCGCCGCCGTCTTCTGACCGGGCAGGCTGCCGGTGTATTTCTCGGATGAGGCGGTGCAGACCGACAATGAGACGGAGGCGTTCGTCGTTGTAACGGTTCCGGAAAGCGATCACGGCGTCGGTGGAGGCGTTGGAACCCGAGTTCTCCAACACAGACGGCCAGATCGCCGTTGCCGAATGATTCGGCCGAAACGGCCGGGCTGACAGTCCACATCAGCCCGGCCACCGTTATCAAGCGACGGTCGCGTCCACGGTCACCGGAATGTTGCCGCGGGTCGCGTTGGAGTACGGGCAGATCGCGTGGGCGGCCTCGACGAGCTTGTCGGCCGCCGCCTGCTCCGCACCGGACAGTTCGACGTGCAGTGCGGCGCTGAGACTGAACCCGCCTTCCGATGTCGAGTGCACCTGCACCTCGGCGACGACCGCGGAGTCGCTGATCTGGGTCTTCTGCTGTGCCGCAACGGCCTTGAGCGCCGAGTGGAAGCACGCGGCCCAGCCCGCCGCGAACAGCTGCTCGGGGTTGGTCGCGCCACCGGGGCCACCCATTTCTTTCGGGATCGCCAGGGAGATGTCGAGCAGGCCGTCGTTGGTCCTCGCCTGCCCTCCCGCCCTGCCGTCGCCGGTGGAGGTGGCAATGCCGACGTAAAGAGGTTCGCTCATGGTATTACGGTTCCTTTCTTTTGCGGCACAACAAGCGCCGGGGATGGTGGGGCAGCGCGTAGTCGGCTACGGCGAGCCCCTAGAGCGAGTCACAAGACTGAACGTTCTATACACCGCCAGTGGCGGCGTGGAAGGAACCCGCTGCGAGTCCGGGGTGACCCGCATTCACGACCGGAGTGGATCATTCGCTCACGCGACGATGGCAGCGGCGAGTTCGCGCGGCCGGGAAGCGAACGGGCTGTGGTCGCCGGGGAGAGTGCGCACGGTGAACGCGTTGTCGGGGAAGGACTTGTCGGCTTCCGCGATCATCAGATCCTGCGCCGCCGGTGTCAGAGCCCGGTCCTGTCCGCATCGCAGGAAGGTCCGCGGTATCCGCCCCCAGCGCGGCGCAGTCAGGGTGATCGGGGTCAGGGGGATGGCCAGTGGCAGATCGGGGCTCAGCGCGGAGCGCCAGCGGTCGAAGCGGTCTGCAGGCGTGTCGTGGTAGTAGGTCTCCCTCAGTCCCTCTACGTAGGTGGGGTCTGGTGACAGCGGATTGATGCGGAGGGCGCCGATCGCTTCGAGATCACCGAGGTACGCGTTCTGCCCGGACGCGGTGGCGTTCTCCGGCGAGCCGAAGTAGTCAATGAACCTCGGCCGTCCGGCGGGAACGAACGCGGACAGGTAGACGACTCTGTCGACGAGTTCGGGCGCTCGCTCCGCAGCCAAGGAGGCGGGGCCGCCGCCAGCGCTGTGCGCGACAAGTACAACCGTGTGGTAGCGGCGTACCTGCCGCAAGACGGTCACGACCGCGTCGGCACAGGCGTCCATCGTCACGCCGGCGACCGGCGACTTCTCGGTCAGCAGACCAGGCTGGCCGGGCAGCAGGTAACCGGACGGCAGACGCGCGTCGAACCCGTGCCCGGGCAGGTCCACAGCCACGCTGGCCGCACCCAGCTCGGCGAGTGCCCGCTGTGTCGGCGCCCACTGCGCCGAGCTGTGCCAGGCGCCGTGCACGAAGACGTAAACGGTGCTGTGCAAAGGAAATTCTGTCATGGCTGCGCGTTCGAGCCTGTTTGAAACGGCATCTTTCTCGGTATCCATCCTCATCCGCCTGCTCAAGATTCCGGCCTTGGTCAGTGGTCGGCCGCGACAAAATGATCATGTTCTGGACCTGAGCCCAGATGGTCCATCAGGAGGCGGCACTCCTCGGCGGTGCCGACAACCGTACGTCCGGGCGCCGGAGCCGACGCGCCATAGCCGGCGCGGGAGTACGCGACAACGCGGTACCCCCTGTCAATAACCGAGTCGCCCTCTCTGCCACCCCCTCGGGCGGGCGATCAGCGGCCGTACGCTTCCAGCAGCCGCAGCCAGACTTCGCTGACCGTGGGGTACGCCGGAACCGCGTGCCACAGCCGGTCGAGGGGAACCTCGCCGACGACCGCGATCGTCGCGGCGTGCAGCAGTTCCGCGACATCGGGCCCGACGAGCGTGAAGCCGACGATCACCTTGCGGTCCTCGTCGACGACCATGCGGGCGTGCCCCTGGTATCCGTCGGCGTGAAGGGCCGATCCTGCGACGGCACCCAGGTCGTAGTCGACGACGCGGACTCGGAAGCCGGCGGCCTCGGCCGCGGCCGCGGTCAGTCCCACCGATGCGATCTCCGGCTCGGTGAAGACCACTTGAGGCACCGCGCGCTCGTCAGCTGTGACGGCGTGGCGGCCCCACGTGCTGTCGTCGACCGCTTCTCCCTTGGCGCGCGCCACGATGACATCGCCCACGGCGCGGGCCTGGTACTTGCCCTGGTGGGTCAGCAGCACGCGGTGGTTGACGTCTCCGGCGGCGTACAGCCACCCGTCACCCAGCGGTGCCCCGTCATCTCCGAGAACCCGCAGCGTGTCGTCCACCGTGAGCCAGGCACCCGGCGTCAGACCGACGGCGCCGAGGCCGATGTCCTGGGTGTTCGGCATGCGGCCGATCGCGACGAGTACCTCGTCGGCTTCGACGTCCTCGCCGGTGGTGAGCGTGATGCGCACCGTACCGTCGCCGTCACGCTTCACGGCCCCGGCCTCCGCGCCGAGGAGCACCGAGACACCGGCGTCCCGCAATGACTCGGCGACCCGTTCTCCGGCGAACGGCTCCGCGCTCGGCAGTACACCGTCGCGGGCCAGCATCGTCACAGACGATCCCAGGGCGGCGAACGCCGTGGCCATCTCCGACGCCACGACGCCGCCGCCGATGACGGCGAGCCGGCCGGGGATCGCACTCGCGGCGGCCGCTTCCCTGCTGCTCCACGGCCCGGCCTCGCGCAGACCGGGGATGTCCGGCAGCAGCGCGGCGCTGCCGGTCGCCACCACGACCGCATGCCGCGCGGTCAGCGACGCGGTGCCGGACTCATCGGTGACCTCGACAACCCGGTCGGAGCTGATCCGCCCCTGGCCCCGGTACAGCGTGATCCCGGCCGAGTCGAGCCAGGACACCTGCCCATCGTCCTTCCAGTGCGCCGCAAAAGTGTCACGTCGGCGGAGCACAGCCGTGACGTCGAGGTCACCGGTCACCGCCTCACGCGCTCCCGGCACCTGCCGGGCCGCCCGCAGCGCGGCCGTACTCCGCAGCAATGCCTTGGTCGGCATACAGGCCCAGTAGGAGCACTCACCACCGACCAGCTCCCGCTCGACGATGGCGGCGCTCAGCCCGCCCTGCACCACCCGGTCGGCGACGTTTTCGCCTACCGGGCCCGCGCCGATGACGATGACGTCGTACGTGTGGTCGTCCATGTCAGCCCTGCCTGGCGGCGCGGCCCAGGCGCAGGGCCGAGATGAGGAAGAAGATGCCGCCCGGGATGGCGTAACCGATCGCGCTGGCGAGCGTGGGCTGGGCCGCGCCGGCCGACGCGACGAACGACACCCCGGCCAGCACCGAGATGCCGCCGCTGAGGATCATCGGCCACTGGCCACCCATCTTGCGGCGGGGAACAGCCACGATCAGCTGGACCAGCCCGGACACGATCGCCCAAACCCCCCACACGCGCAGGACGGCCGGGATGCCGGACGCGGAGGCGACGCCCACGCCGACAGCCGCGACAAGACTGACCGCCATGTTGACGTAGAGCAGCACCGGCGACCGAGTGGCGCGCGAGGCGTTCGCGTCGACGACGGCCGCACCGACGTCGAACAGCGGGTACAGCACCAGGAGCACGGCCGCAACCGGACTGAGCTTCGTAGCCATGGTGAACATCACAAGGGCCCAGACGATGGCGAACGCGAACCGGACGAAGTACAGCCGTCGCAGGGCAGAGGCCGCTCTGGTGGTATCGGATGGAGCAGCGATGGTGCTCACTTTGATCCTTTCGGTGGATGTTCGAGGGAGGAAGACTTCAGGGTTTGCTCTAGTCGGCCTTCTCCGATCAGGCCGGCCGCGCATCTCCCCGGACCGGCGCGATCACGCGGTCCTGCCTGGGCGTCAGGACGTAGCGCGCCCGGGTGGCCACTGCCGTATATGGCGAGCGCCGGAGACCCGCTATCACGAGGTAGAACGTTCTGCCCCGTAGCTTGGCAGGAACATCGCCACACGTCAAGACCGAACGTTCTCCCTCTTGCTGGCCCAAATCGCTGTCGCCCGGCAAACTCCAGCACGGTACCGAACGTTCTGTCTCCTGATGTAGCCTGTTGCGGAACGCGGAGGCTCGCCCACGAATCAGGACACTGATCCGGGAGGTCGAGCTCCTCGGTGATGACAAAACCCGGGCCTTACCTGTCAGAGACAACTGACCAGAGGTGGCCCTCTGTTTTAGGAGACTGCTCATGTCCAAGGCCGCAGAACGAGCCGACAGCAGAGAAATGATCGCCGTTCACAACATGTTCCGGCGCGAGTTCCGGGCCATGCCAGGCCTGGCGGAGAACGTGGAACCGGGAGACGGGAGCCACGCGACGGTGGTCGCCGACCATGTCGATCTCGTCGCAGGGCTACTGCACGCCCACCACGCAGCCGAGGACGCCCTTCTCTGGCCGAAGCTCCAGGAACGAGCCCCCGCCGACGTCGCCCCGCTGCTCGACTCGATGCAGTCCCAACACGATGAGATCGACCGACGGCTGGACGCCGTCAACACCGCGATGAAGCAGTGGCGAGCCACACCGGACCAGGCAAGCCGTGACGCGGCCGTCCGCTCGTTGCGCGACCTCCTGCCGACCCTGGAGGTGCACCTCACGGCCGAGGAGGCGGGCATACTTTCCCTCATCGACAACCACCTGAGCGCCACCGAGTTCGCTGAGGTCGGCCAGCACGGTCTCGCCCATCTGCCCCCGTCGAGCCACGCCCTGCTGTTCGGCATGCTGCTGCACGACATCGACCCCGAGATGTACGAGCTCGTGCGCGGCACCGTCCCCGCCGAGATTTTCGACATCGTCTCCATCGTCGGCCCGCAGGAGTACGCCAGCCACCGCGAGCGGTTGCAGGGACGGGCCTGACCAGCTCTCAGCCGCTGAAGCTTCCGCAGGCACACGACAGTGCCTCACCCAGGCCATGCAGCAGGACCCCGAACGCCGGACGTTCGCCCTGTCCGCTCGTAAGCCGTGCCGTCCCCGGGTGCCGTGCCAACTCCGTTCTCCGTCCAGTCCCTAGACCTCGACGACGAACGGCGGTTTCCCACGGTGCCGGGCGGACCCGTGCTGGTCGCGGCACGACGCGTCGTTCGGTGAGGTCGGTCGAAACGGACGGGCTCGATGTGGGTGCAGGCATGCCTCGACGCGTCGGCCAAGGGATGCCAATACCGAACGTTCTACCTCTTCGTGAGTTAACCTGGAGAGATGACTTCAAGCACCAAGGGCGGCAGCACCTCCGAAGCGCGAGCGCGGCTACTCAGCACAGCGACCAGAATCTTCTACGCGGAAGGAATCCACTCCGTCGGCATCGACCGGATCACCGCAGAGGCGAACGTGACTCGGGCCACGCTGTACCGGCACTTCACGGGGAAGGAAGACCTCGTCCTCGCCTACCTCGGCCAAGCCGACCAAGGAATCCGGGGACAGGTCGCCGCTGCCCAGGCGAGCAGCCGGTCAGCCGTCGACAAAGTCCGTGCCGTCGCCCGATCCATCACCCAAGGCATCCAGTCTCCCGGTTTCCGCGGCTGCGCCTTCCTCAACGCGGCGGCCGAATACGCCGACCCCGCCCATCCGATCCGCCAATTCGTTCTGGCCCACCGCCAGTGGTTCCTGGACACCGTCACGGAGCTGCTGGCTCAGATCGGCGACGCGCCCGCCGGCCCAGCAGCCCGACACTTCATCCTGCTCAGGGACGGCGCCATGGCGGCCGGCTGCCTCTTCGACCCCGTACTCGTCTCCGAAACCTTCCTGCAGGGCGTCGAGGGAATCCTCCTGGCGCGCACCGGCTCGACAACCTCGCCAGAGACGACCCCCTCCAGCGGCACTACAGAGCAGCAAGCCGGAGCCTCCCCATCCCGCCGTTGACGGACGAACCCAGGCGCCAACACGACAGGTGGCCCGATGACATGGAGGGACCGCGTACCCGTGCCACAGCGTCGCCCAGCGCGGGCTTCTCGAAGGCGCAGCCGGCGCCGCGCTCGCCCTGCACGCCGTGGGAACCGGCGCCGTGGTGTCGGGCTGGGACACCGCCCTCCTCCTGGCCTGACCCCTGCTGGAGGCAACGCACATGGATGGCCCGTGGCGACAGATCAACGTCGCCTTCCCCGACTGGCAGACAGCGGAGCGCACCGCGGTGGCCCATGTCGCTCCGCTGCTGACCGCGGCCGAAGACGAGCAGCTCGTCAACGCGTGGTTCTTCATCCGGAAAGCACCCTGCTGGCGCATCCGCTACCTGCCCCGCCACGACACGGATCGGGCACACGCGCACCTGCGGCACCGCCTGGACGACCTCGCCCGCGCCCGCCTGATCGACGCGGTGACCGACGTCGTCTACGAGCCCGAGACCCACGCTTTCGGCGGCGCCGACGGCATGGCGTGCGCCCACCGCCTCTTCCACCACGACAGCCGGCACCTGCTCGCCCACCTTGCCGATCCCGGCCGCGGCGGCGCGCATCGCCGTGAACTGTCGATCCTGCTGTGCACGACGATGCTGCGCGCCGCCGGGCTCGACTGGTACGAGCAGGCAGACGTGTGGGCCCAGGTAGCCGACCACCGCGACGCGCCCCCTCCTGACCGCCGCGACGTGCTGCAGGCGAGCATGCGGCGGCAGCTCGCTCGGTGGCGCGACGGGACGGCGACCAAGGTCGTCTCCCAAATTTCTCCCAGGAACAGAAGAAGGGCCCGATCCGCCTAGCAGATCAAGCCCTTCACCTGCGGTAACACTGTCGGGGTGGCGGGATTTGAACCCACGACCTCTTCGTCCCGAACGGGGGTGACGCGTTCATACGACCCCCTGGTCAGATCGCTTGTCAGCCGTAAAATCGCAGGTAGAAGGGGGTGTCGCGACACCCATCGATGGCTTTGGGTGCCCATTGGTGACAGCGGGTCTCACGGTCAAACGACGGTCAGACGATCAAGGAGGCGATCGACAGGTTGGGATTCTCGCGGAAGCGCACCGGCAGAGACGGTAAGCCTCGGTACACGGCCTACTACCTCGACCTCAAGGGCAAGGAGAAGTCCGCCGGCACATTTTCCAGCAAGAAGGAGGCCGACAGAGCGTGGCGGGACGCTGAGAGCCTCGTCGCGCAGGGACGGGTGGGGGACCCGCGGAGAGGCCGGCAAACCTTCGAACGGTACGTCCTCGACACGTGGTTGCCGAACCACGAGATCGAAGCCACGACCCGGCAGAGCTACACGTACACGATCCACCGCCATCTGATTCCAGAGTTCGGCGAGATGCGGATGATCGACATCCTTCCTGAGCACGTCCGAGCCTGGGTCGCGACGATGAAGAAGAACGGTGTCAGCCCGGCGACCATCAAATACGCCAAGGTGCTGCTGAGCGCGATCTTCACAACGGCGCTCAACGACCAGGTGACGTACCTGCACCCCTGTCGAGGTGTGAAGACGCCACCGGTGCCCAGGAAGCCGCGGACGATCATCACGCCTGAGCAGTTCGACGTGCTCTACCGGGCGCTTCCCGATGCCGACTCGCGGCTTCTCGTTGAGACATCGATCGAGACCGGCTTGAGGTGGGGTGAACTGACCGAGCTGCGGGTGAAGGATCTGGCGCAGAGGTCTCGGATACTCACCGTCTCCCGCGCGGTCGTCGAGGTGAACCCGAAGTTCCATCCCACCGGTGGACGGTTCATCGTCAAGGAGTACCCGAAGGACAGGGAATTCCGACGCTTCAAGCTCACCGCGCAGATCATGGCGAAGCTCGAGGCGCACATCCAAGAGGAAGGACTCGGGGCTCACGACCTCCTGTTCGTCTGGACGCAGGATTCGAAGGCCAAGCCGATACTCCGGCTAGCGCCCAATCCTGCCGAGCTGGGCCTCACCGAGCCGAATGAGAAGGGAAGGAGCTACCGGCACGGCACGCTGAGCGCCTATACGGCCGGCAAGTGCCGCTGCGAGCACTGCCGATCAGCGTTTGCCATCTACCGCGCCGACCGACGGTCCTCAGGGAAGGACAGCCCACGCGAACCACGACGACGAGCCACTGACGGTCACATCTCTGCCGACTGGTTCCGGCGTCAGATTTGGAAGCCCGCACTGAAGGAAGCCGACCTGGGGATCACCGTTCGGATCCACGACCTGAGGCATGCCCATGCCTCCTGGTTGCTGGCGGGAGGCGCTGACCTGCAGGTCGTCAAAGAGCGGTTGGGCCACGCCTCGATCGCCACCACCGAGAAGTACCTCCACACACTGGATGACGCAGACGAGACCGCACTGGACGCGTTCTCGAAGATCCGAAACCGGTCGGCGAGGTGAATGGAGCAGCCCATAAAAGATCTGGGGCAGGGAGGCGCGGCGATGGTGCCGAATAGTCGGGCCGTACTCCGTATCCAACGCACGACGATTATTGCAATTCTCCTGCTCGCGATGATCGCGGCGGTCGTCTCCTTCCGCCACATGCACGAACTGTGTCTTCGGCACGGTGAAGACCACTTGGCAGCGGTGCTCATCCCGCTCGCGGTCGACGGCACGATCGTCGTCGCCTCGATGTCCATCCTTCTGGCCAACCGGAACGGCTCCCGCGGCAGCGTCCTGGCGTGGACTATGTTGCTGGTCGGCAGCCTCGCCAGCCTCGGCGCCAACATCGCGGTTGCCGAGCCGACACTGATCGGCCGCCTCATCGCGGCCTGGCCGAGCGCAGCGTTGATCGGGCGGCCGACGGCGGGTCGACGATCGGACGATCTTGGCGGCGATCGTGTACGTGGCCACCACCGGATACGCCTGGCGGCAGTTGCCGCCGGTCTTCGGCGCCTCCTGGCAGACGGTGCACCGCCGCTTCACCGACTGGAGCGCCGCACGGGTATGGGCCAAGCTGCACCGGATCCTGCTGGACAAACTCGCCGCCCGCGACCAGCTGGACTGGTCGCGATGCGCGATCGACTCCCTCAGCGTACGGGCGGCCAAAGGAGGCACCTGACAGGTCCAAATCCTGTCGACCGCGGCAAGAACAGGTCGAAAATCCACCTCATCACCGAACGGACCGGCCTGCCCCTCGCTGTCGCGATCAACGCCGCCAACACCCACGACAGCCTGGCGCTGAAGCCGCTGATACGCAGCATCCCGCCCATCCGCTCCCGCCGCGGACCACAACGCCGCCGGCCCGCCAAGCTCCATGGTGACAAGGGCTACGACTACCCGCACCTACGCGCCTTCCTGCGCAGCCGCGGCATCATCCCGCACCTCACCCGCCGAGGCATCAAGTCCAGCCGCCGACTGGGACGCCATCGCTGGGTCGTCGAACGCACCGCGTCCTGGCTTGCCGGCTGCCGCCGTTTACACCGACGCTACGAACGCCGAGCCGACCACTTCGCATCCTTCGTCGCCATCGCCGCAGCCCTCATCAGCTACCGCCGACTCACCAAATGAGACGCCGTCCAAGA
>NZ_POUD01000264.1 GCF_003236395.1 Nonomuraea aridisoli
GTGCGGGGCGTCGGTTCGGTGGGGCGGGTGGCCGGTGAGGAGGGCGTAGACGGTGGCGCCCAGGGAGAAGACGTCGGACTTCGGACAAGGTTGGCCGCGTACGACTTCCGGAGCGGCGTAGTCGGGGGTGTAGCTGACGGCGCCGTTCGGGGGGATCGTGTCGGAACCGCCCACCCGGTACGCGGCCCCGAAGTCGGTCAGCTTCGCCGTGCCGTCGCCGGTGACGACGATGTTGCCCGGCTTGATGTCGCAGTGGACGATGCCCTCGGCGTGCAGGGCGGCCAGCGCGCCCGCGATCTGGGCGCCGATCCGGGCCGTCATGACAGGAGGCATCGCCGGGCGCCCCTCCAGGCTTCCGCCCGGCGCGTGCTCCATGACCAGCCACGACGGGCCGCCGCGCGGCCGGCCCGAGCGTACGGCGTGGTAGAGCGTGACCACGTGCGGATGACTGAGGCGGGCCAGGGCCCGGGCCTCGGCCCACGCCCGGTCGGCGTCGGCCGCGTCACGAGGGACGAGCAGCTTGAGCACGACCTCACGGTCGAGCTCCACGTCACGCGCCAGCCACACCTCCCCCGACCAGCCCCGCGCGAGGCTGCTCACCAGCCGGTAACGCCCGTCCACGGTCATGCCCGGGCGTACCGTGACTCCCTTCGCCTGTGGGTCGGAACGCAGTTGCAGGAAGCGCACCACCCGAATGTATCCAGTGACAGATCGGTCACGCAGCGTTTCCGCGGGACCGGTCCCCAGGCCGCGTACGCAGACTGGGCGGGGCCGGCACCACGAAGGCCGGCACCACGAATACCGAAGCCACCAGAGCTAAGGAGGACCATGCCTCGCACCATCGCCGCCGCAATCGCGCTGGCCGCGTCCGTCGCCGTCATCCCCGTCGCCGCCCAGCCGGCCGTCGCGAAACCCGCCGCAGTGCAGCAGGCCGCAGCGAAGAAGGCCGCCGTGAAGGCGTGTTACGACGGGCGGTGCAGGCTCACCCTCACCAAGCGGGTGGCGTTCCCGGTCGATCCGCGGTTCGGCATCACCAGGCTGACCGTCGACTTCACCGCCGACATCGTCCGGGTCACCGGCAGCGGCGCCCGCGCGATGTCGCGGACGCAGATCGGCAAGGGCGGGTCCGGGTCGGTCAACGGCATCGGCGTACGCGTGGAGTCGTTGTCGGCGAGCAAGGCGGTCGTCGTCCTGACGCCCAAGCGCTGATCAGGCGGGGGCCTCGCGCAGGAGGAGCACCGCGATGTCGTCCGAGCGTTTGTCCAGCGTGGCCGGCTCGATGAGCGAGTCGGCCAGCTCGGGCAGGGACAGGGCGCAGGAGGGTTTGAACCGGCGGGCCAGCCGGTCGATGGCCTCGTCCAGCGGCAGCCCCGGCTCCTCGATGAGCCCGTCGGTGTAGAGGGCGAGGACGCCTCCGGGCGGCAGCCGCACGTTCGTGGTGGCGTACTCCGCGTCGGCGTCGACCCCCAGCAGCAGCCCCGGCGAGGTCTCGATGACCTGGGCGGGCCCGCCGGGCACGCCGAGCAGCGGCGGCAGGTGCCCGGCGCTGGCCAGGCAGGCGACGTGCCGGCGCAGGTCGAGGCTGACGTACAGGCAGCTGGTGAAGCGGTCGGGGGCGAGCTCGGTGAGCAGCCGGTTGGTGTGCGCGAGCACCTCGCCGGGGCTGGCCCCGGCGCCGGCGTGCGCGCGGACGGCGGTGCGCACCTGCCCCATCAGCGCGGCGGCCGTCATGTCATGGCCCTGCACGTCGCCGATGACCGCCGCGATCACGCTGTCGTCGAGCCGGATCAGGTCGTAGAAGTCGCCGCCGATGTCCATCCCGGGGGTGGCCGGCACGTACCGGGCGGCCACGTCCAGGCCGGGTACGCGGGGCAGGGTCTGCGGCAGCAGGCTCGACTGCAGGCACTTGGCGAGCTGGTGCTTGGTGTCGTAGAGCCGGGCGCGCTCGAACGCCTGGGCGATGAGCCCGGCGAGCGCGGTGAGCGAGGCCCGGTCCTCGGCGCCGAACGTGTGCGGGTGGTCGTAGCCGAGCACGCACGTGCCGATGGGCCGCCCCGAGGTGACCAGCGGCAGGAACGCCCACGCCTGCATGCTCCCGCGCACCGCGTCGGGATACGCCTGCCGCATCTCCTCCCAGCTGGAGAAGAACCCGGCCTCCCCGCGGCGGATCAGGTCCGCCGAGACGGGCGCGGCCGGGAAGCGGCCTTCGAGCTCGTCGATGACCTCCTGGCTGTAGCCGCGCGAGCCGGTCACCCGCAGCCGGCCGCCCTCGACGGTGATGAGGGCCAGGGCCTGCGCGTCGTACACGGGCATGACGTGGTCGGCGACCAGGTCGACGACGTCCTGGGCGGTCACCGCGCGGGCGAGCGTGGTGGCCAGCTGCAGGGTCTCGTGCACCGCGATCAGCCGCAGCGGCCGGCTCTGGCGGGCGGTGGGGCAGGAGCGCGGCTCACGCGACACCGTTCCGGGGGTGATGCGCAGGGTGATGCCGGACAACCCCGGATACATCCAGAACGACAGCTGCCGGCCCGCCGGGTTGCGGGCGATGAAGTGGGTGACCTGGCTGCCGACGATCGCGGCCCGGTAGCGGTCCTCGTACGCCGGGTCGGACAACCACGGCAGCGCCTCCCACAGCCGCCGGCCGACGAGGTCGCGCGGGTGGCCGAGCAGGTCGACGGCCGGCGCGCTGATCAGGGTCACGCGACCCTGCGTGTCCAGCGAGCAGTAGCCCTCGGGCAGGCGGTTGAAGCTCTCCAGGGCCACCATGTCGGTGCGCGGGTTCCCGCCCGCGGAGGGCGGGAGGAGGATGCGGGGCCGCGGAGCCGGTTTGATCGGCTGCCCGCGCTCGGCCGCGCACCGCAGCACCTCGCCGATCTCGGCGCAGGTCTTGCTGAGGACGTCGAGCTGGCGCGGGGTGGGCTCGGTGAAGCGCCCGGCCGGCCACAGGAGCATGAACCCGCCCCAGGCCGCGTCGCCGACGCAGATGGGGGTCAGCGCGATCGAGAAGTGGTACGGCACCGCCATCGCCGCTCCGGGGAAGGAGCGTGCCAGGTGCTCCCGGTCGGCGATCCAGACCAGCCGCTGCTCGCGTACCGCGGTGGCGATCGGCACGGGGTCCTTCGTCCTGATCAGGGCCCAGGCGTTGGCGATGGGCGCCGGCATGCCGTACACGCTCTCCAGGCGGAGCAGGTCGCCGCCCTCGTCCACCAGGTACGTGGCGCCTATGTGCGCCCCCGCGTCCGTCACTGCGCCGATCAGCAGCTCGTCGAGACGAGACGAGTTGTTCGCCGCGCCGGGGGCCGGGACGCCCTCGTGCCACACGGTCAGGACGTCCCGTTCACGCAAGGTGAGGAGACAAACCACCCATCTCCAGTCATACGGGCAGAATACACGTACAAGTGAAACGAACTGTTTACGAAGGGTAATCGAATGGTCAGGGGGCGGACAGCGGAGGGCGGGCCCGCCACTGGGGGAGCATCGGCTCCAGCATCCCGGCCAGCTCCGGCATCCGCGGCGTGACCGCCAGCGCGGCCACCACCTGCAGCAGCCTGGCCCCTTCCATGAAGTCCAGCACCGCGGCGTCCGGCCGCCGGCCGCCGGCCCGTACGTACGCCTCGATCACCTGCGGGCCCGATCCGGCGAGATCCCACTCCGCGGTGGCGAGCGTCACGTCCTCGAAGTCCGAGAACAGGAACCCCTGCCCGGTCCGCAGCACGTTGTAGTGCGGCGCGTCGCCGTGCACGGCCTGGACGCGGGCCCCGGGGAACGCGCCCGCCAGGTCGGCGGCCACGGCCTCGGCCACGGCGCACTCGTGTTCCACCCGGTCGAGGTCGGACGGGGTGAGCGGTCCCGGCCGCAAGCGCAGCGCGGCCAGGGCCCGCCGCGCGGCCGGCACCACCGGGGCCAGCACCGTCAGCTCGCCGGGATAGCCGGCCATCGCCCGGTGCAGCCCGGCCACCCAGCCGGCCTGCTCGGTGAAGCGCGCCTCCAGCGACTCCGGGGGAGCGGCGGCCATGGGGTCGCGCTCGTCGGCGTACTGCCAGAAGGTCAGCGAGGCGTCCTCGCACGTGACGGGCTCGGGCGGCACCAGCGGGCTGGGCGGCACGACAGGGGTGCCGCGCCCGGCCAGCCAGCTCACCACGGCCAGCTCGCGGCGCTGCCGTTCGGACTGCTCCTCGGGCGAGTCGACGGTCAGGCTCGGCACGCGCGCCACCACCGGGTCGGGTGCGAGGTGCACGAGCACGTTGAACACGTCGTGCAGGACGCGCGGCTCGTCGGCGCGCAGCCCGAGCCGCCGCCCGGCGGTCACCGCCAGCCGCACGGCCCGGCGCGCGCGCTCGGACCCGGTCACAGGGCCTCCGGCCGGGCGCCGGGCAGGCCGAGCGCGCGGTCGAAGAGCAGGTGCAGGTGCGCGCGGAACCGCCGCAGCTGCTCGGGGTCGGTCACGCCGGCCGTCTCCTCGATCAGTGGCTGCATGTGGCGTGACTCTACGTCCCGGATGTCGCCGGCGTCCGCCGGCCAGCGGTGCATCCAGAGCGCGGGCACCTCCGGATGCTCCACGCACACGTCGACGTACGCGTCCAGCAGCCGGTGCACCGCCTCCGCCCGCCGTTCGGGCGGTGCGTCCCGCAATGCGGCGGCCAGGGGCCGCATGGTCTCCGAGATCAGCCGGTGGCAGTGGCCCATGATCTCGAGATAGATGCCGTGTTTGTCCGGGAAGTGCGCGCTGACCTGTGACGGGTCCAGCCCGGCCGCCTCGGCGATGTGCGCCATGGACGTGCCGTCATAGCTGAGGGCGGAGAAGAGCCTGGTCGCCGCCCGCAGGATCGACTCCCTGCCGGCGTCTTCTGGAGACCCCATGAACGCGACCCTAGGCGCACGGGACCGGCAGACGTACGCGATGATCGCCGACCGCCGGTAAAAGCCACGCCCGGTGGTGGTTCGGAGTGAAGCATCCGGTACGGTGCCGGTGATCTGCGACGTCGGGAGGCATCCATGGGCTGGGTCACCACCTGGACCGCGGCTCCCCAGCCCACCGAACCCGGTGACATGCCGCCCCCGCCGTACGCCGGGCAGGGCCGGGTCCCGGCCGGCGTCACGCTGCGCCAGACCCTGCGGATCACGGCCGGCGGGCCCAGGATCAGGCTGCGGCTGTCGAACGCGTTCGGCCGCGCGCCGCTGCCCGTCACCCGCGCGGCCGTGGCGCTGCCGCGCGGCGGGGCGGCCGGGGTGAGCGGGATCGTGCCGGAGTCCTCGCGGCCGGTGACGTTCTCCGGGCGGGGCTCGGCGGTCGTGCCCAAGGGGGCGCACGTCGTGTCCGACCCGCTGGACTTCGAGGCGGCCCCGGGCTCGGTGCTGACCGTGAGCGTGCACCTCGCCGAGGGGCTCGCCTCCCGCGGGCTCACCTCGCACCCCGGCTCCAGGACCACCTCCCACCTGGCCGCCGGCGACCTGGTCGAGGCCGCCGGCCTGCCCGGCGCGACCGCCGTCGACCACTGGTACCTGCTCAGCGGCGTCGAGGTGGCGGCCGGGCCGGGCACGGCCACGATCGCCGTGCTGGGCGACTCCCTGACCGACGGCAGAGGGTCCACCACCAACGGCAACGACCGCTGGCCGGACCGGCTCTTCGACCGGCTGCCGCCCGGTCTCGCCGTCGCCAACCAGGGCATCGGCGGCAACCGGGTGCTCGCCGACGGCCTCGGCCCCAGCGCGCTCGCCCGGCTCGACCGCGACGTGCTCGCGCAGAGCGGCGTGCGCCGCCTCGTCGTCTTCGAGGGCGTGAACGACCTCGGCACCGCGGAGCCGGACGCCCAGCCGCGCGTCGCCGCCGAGCTCGCCGCCGCCTACGAGCAGATCGTCGTGCGCGCCCGAGCCCGCGACCTGCTCGTGTACGGCGCCACCCTCACCCCCTTCGGCGGCCACGAGTACGACGACCCCGGAGGGCGCCGCGAGGCCGCCCGCCAGGAGGTCAACGCCTGGGTCCGCACCGCGGGCCGGTTCGACGCCGTGATCGACTTCGACCGCGCCGTGCGCGACCCGGCGGACCCCCGGCGGCTGCTGCCCGCCTACGACGAGGGTGACCACCTGCACCTGAGCCCGGCGGGCTACCGCGCGCTGGCCGAGGCCGTCCCGCTGGAGCTGTTCCGGCAGTGACGCACACCACGTAACGATTGGCTGTGAAACCAGGCCGCTGACGTGCCCGTATTCGTCTACCCATGGAACGCTACGTGCGGCATCGACGCGATGAAGGGGGAGAACCGGGTGTCATCAAAGATCGGGGGATCGCTGTGGCGGCGGCTCGGACGGCTGACCGCCACGGTGGCGGGGATCACTGCCACGGCGCTGACCGTGGCGAGCTGCGGGCCGGCCGCGCAGGAGACTCCGCCGCCGCAGCCGACGTCCGCGGCGCAGGGGGAGCAGGGCGGCCCGACGCCCGCGCCGCCCAAGGTGGAGGCCGGATGGCCGCGCTGGGGGTTCACCCACACGGGCGTCAGCGCCAACAACGTCACCCCGCGCTTCGAGCAGATCGTGGCGGACTCGCTCGCCCGTACGCCGATGCTGCAGAACCAGCACATCATGGGCTTCGGCGCGCTCAACCCCGAGCCGTACCCGGGGCGGTTCTACTGGGAGGACCTCGACAGCCGGCTCACCCTCATGAAGCGGTCGGGCGCCACGCCGGTCATCACGCTGTGCTGCGCACCCGACTGGATGAAGGGCGGCCCCCAGGGCCCCACGACGGACTCCGCCTGGGACGAGCACCTGGAGGACGCCCCCTACCCTGAGCACTTCGACGATTTCGCCCGGCTGGCCGCCGAGGTCGCCAAGCGCTACGACGACGTCAAGTACTTCATGGTGTGGAACGAGTTCAAGGGCTTCTGGCCCAACCACTCCAAGCCTGCCGACTACAAGGGCTACACCGAGATGTACAACAAGGTCTACGACGCGGTGAAGCAGGTCAGGCCGGACGCCCAGATCGGCGGCCCGTACATCGGGTTCGACAGCAACCGCACCGGGAGGTCGGAGCTGCGCGGCGACTGGGGGGTCGTCAACCAGAACGTTCTCGACGCCTTCGACTACTGGTACGAGAACAAGAAGGGCGCCGACTTCATCGTCGTCGACGGCGCCTCGCCCACCGACGCCCACCAGCTGCTGCCGGACGAGTTCGGCGCGCTGAGCAAGTTCGCCGACGTCACCGAGTGGTTGCGGAAGAAGACCGGCGACATGCCGATCTGGTGGTCGGAGTGGTACTTCCAGCCCGAGGACGGCACCGAGTGGGCCGAGCCCAAGCGCCTGGCCGTGCAGGCCGCCTCGATGATCGAGTTCGCCCGCAGCGGCGCCGCCACCGCGCTCTACTGGAACCCGCAGGACAAGGACGGCCCCTGCCAGGGCTGCCTGTGGGACCCGCGGACGGGGGCCGAGACGCCGACCGGGCAGCTCGTCGCCGAGTTCACGAAGTGGTTCCCCGCCGGGGTGAGGCTCGACCCGGTGACGTCGTCCGACCCGAAGGTGCGGGTGCTCGCGCAGCCGGAGCGGCTCCTGCTGGTCAACACCGGCGACGGCGCGGTCACCACGACCGTGGACGGCCAGGAGCTCACCCTGGAGCCGTACGAGATCAGGTGGAGCGGGCGCTGATCCCGTCGACGCCCGCCAGCCGGTCGAAGGCCGCCTCGACGGCCGCCGGCAGCTCCTGCGGACGGTCGCCCGTGATCGTCCTGGCCGCGTGGTAGGCGGCGACCGCCACCTCCGCGGCCAGGGCGGCGGTCTCGCGACCGGCCCCCTTGCTCTCCAGCAGCTCCCGTAGCACCTCGGCGTGCCCGCGCTGCTTGATCAGGCTGCGCGCCCGCAGCTCCGGGTGGCTGTCCACGAGGCGTTCGTGCCGGTTGTAGGCGGCGGGGTCGGCGGTCAGCCGCGTGATGTAGGACACCGCGACCGCCCGGGCGAACGCCAGCGCGGCCGGCAGCGAGTCGCCGATCGGGTCGCCGGGCGGGTCGCCGATCGGATCGTCCGCCCGCGGCCCGCCCGCCTCGGCCAGCACCGCCTCGAACGCGCCGCCGTCGGCGAACACCACCTCCTGCTTGTCGCCGAAGTAGCGGAAGAACGTCGCGCGCCCGACCTGGGCCCGCTCGGCGATGTCGGTGACCGTCACCTTCTCGAACCCGCGCTCGTCGAACAGCGCGAGCGCCGCCTCGATGATCGCCTCCCGGGCGAGCCGCTGCTTGCGTTCGCGGAGTGAGCCCCCGGGGGCCTCGCGCCGATCCATGCCCCCGAGTGTATTGAGTTTCCCGCCGGCATTGAGTGATACTGGATCTCACATGATATCAAGTATCGGAGGATGGCTCATGGAGACTCGGCTGGACGGCGTCGCCGCGACGGAGCACCGCACCCGGGCGTTGCTCGGCGCGTTCGAGCGCAAGGATCTCGCGGAGGTCTCGGCGCTGCTCGCCGACGACAGCACGCTGACGCTGCCGATGTCGTTCTCCGGCAGGACGGAGGACGCCGCCCGTTTCACCGGCCGGGAGGAGGTGCTCGGCTACGCCCGCGACGCGTTCACGATCATGGGCAGGATCCGGTTCGCGAACGTGCGGATCAGCGTCGCGGACGGCGGGCGCACGTCGTTCGTCCGCGCCGACGGCGACTTCACCACCGCCGACGGCCGGCCGTACCGCAACGTGTACGTCTACAGCTTCGAGTGGCGCGACGGCCGCATGGTCGACGGCGCCGAGTACGGCAACCCGATCACGTTCAGCACGACGTTCGCGCCGCCCGAGTCCGGGTGAACACCTGTCGATGACCGGGACGGCCGGCCCGCGCGACTGCCAAGCTGGAGCGGCGCCTCACGCCGGAACTCCGCTTCCCGGCCGATCGTTGAGGCGGTCGTCACACTATCGATCTTCGACAGGGAGAACAGAGCCGTGGTCTTCAAACGGATGCTGGGCGCGTTCGGCGTCGGCGCGCCCTCGGTGGACACCGTGCTGTCCACGCCGCGGACCCAGCCGGGCGGCACGCTGGAGGGAGAGGTGCGCCTCAAGGGCGGCGACTTCGACGCCGAGATCGAGCACGTCACGCTCGGTCTGGTGGCCCGGGTGGAGGTCGAGCACGGCGACGGCGAGCACGCCGGCGTCAGCGAGTTCTCCCGCGCGCAGGTCTCCGGCCCCTTCGCGCTGCGCAAGGGCGAGGAGCGCACGCTGACCTTCCGCATCCCCGTGCCGTGGGAGGCCCCGATCAGCGAGATCGGCGGGCAGCCCCTGCGCGGCATGGCGGTGGGCGTGCGCACCGAGCTGGCCATCGCCAAGGCCGTCGACAAGGGTGACCTCGACATGGTTGCGGTGGAGCCGCTGCCGTCGCAGCTGTGCATCCTGGAGGCGTTCCTCGGGCTCGGGTTCGGCTTCAAGTCGGCCGACCTCGAGGCGGGCCGGCTCTACGGCGTCGACCAGTCGCTGCCGTTCTACCAGGAGATCGAGTTCTATCCGACGGGCCGGTACGCCGGGCTGGTGGGCGAGGTCGAGGTCACCTTCGTGGCCGACCCGCACGGGCTCACGGTGGTCCTGGAGGCCGACAAGCGCAGCGGCCGCTACTCCTCCAGCGACGCCGTCGGCCGCTTCCAGGTCAGCCACGACGACGCCCTGCGCACCGACTGGTCCGCCGAGCTCGGCCGCTGGCTCGACGGCCTGTCGCAGTACGCCCACCCGGGCGCCCACTACGGCGGTCACGACGGCTACCACCACGACGGCCACCACGGCGGGCACGGCCACCACGGGGAGCACCACGGCGGCGGCATGGGCGCGATGGCCGCCGGCGTCGCCGCGGGCGTGGTCGGAGGGCTCGTGGCGGGCGAGATCGTCGAGGAGATCTTCGAGGGCGACGAGGAGGACGGCGGCGAGTGGTGACCCACCGCTGAATCCGCCCGGCCGCGACGCTTCGGCGCGCGGCCGGGCGCCGTTTCCGCGCACCCCACTTGATGCCGGGTTGACATCCCCCGGGAACCCCCTGAAACTCTGCCGAAACAACAGGCGCGCGAGGCGCGTACGGTAAACGTTTACAGGAGTGGCAGATGCGCTTACCCCGATGGATCGCCGCCGGCGCGCCGGCCCTGCTGGTGTCACTGTCCCTGCTGAGCGGCCCGCTCACCGGGCCCGCCGAGACGGAGGCGCGGGCGGAGGGCACGATCACCACCGGCTCCGCGCCGTCCCCGGCGCTGGGGGAGGAGATCGCCTACAACGTCTACCTGCCCGCCGGCTACGACCGCGGCGCCGATCGCCACCCCGTGCTCTACCTGCTGCACGGCCGCGGCGACACCATGCAGGCCTGGACGCGGGTCAAGACGGTGCTCGACGACCTGATCGCCGCCGAGCGCGTCCCGCCCGTCATCGCCGTCATGCCGGACGCGCCCTGGAGCGAGCGCGGCAGCTGGTACGTCGACTCCCGCTACGCCGGCGACGACCCGCCGGGCCGCCCGGTGGAGACGGCGCTCACCCGCGACCTGGTGGCGCACGTCGACGCGACGTACCGGACGGCGCCCATCAGGCAGGCCCGGCTGGTCGGCGGGTACTCGATGGGCGGCGCCGGCGCGCTGCGGTTCGCGCTCGCGCACCAGGACCTCTTCGGCGCCGCCGCCGTGCTCAGCCCCGCCGTCTATACGCCGCTGCCGCCGTCGGACTCCTCGGCCCGCGACCACGGCGCCTTCGGCGAGGGCGAGCAGAAGTTCTCGGACGAGGTCTACCGCGACCTCAACTACCCGGCGCTGCTGCCCGAGCTCGACCCCGACCTGCCGGTGCGGCTGTTCGTGGCGGTCGGCGACGACGAGTACGCCAACCCCGACCCGGCCGACGCCCGCCACGATCTCGACTTCGAGTCCGCCGCCCTGTACAACGCCGCCCGCCGCTCGCCCGCGATCTCGGCGCAGCTGCGCGTCCTCGACGGCGGCCACGACTGGACGGTCTGGACGCCCGCCTTCGAGCAGGCCATGGCCGACCTCGGCCCCGGGCTGAGCGTCACCCCCCCGGCCGGGCTGCCCGCCCCGCTGCACGGCACGCCGGCCGCCGACTGGGCGGGCGGCGTCGCCGCCCACGCCGACGGCTCCCTCACCCTCGGGTACGCGGCCGGCGGGCCCGTGGCCGGCCAGGAGCACCGGGGCAGGCTGGACGCCGTGGTCACCCGTACCGGCGGCTGGACCAGGCAGTTCGGCACGGACGCCGACGAACGGCTGTACGGCGTCGCGGCCCTGCCCGACGGAGGCGTGCTGGCGGCCGGGTACACGAAGGGCGACCTCGACGGGAAACACGCGGGCAACGCGGCCGACGACGCGTTCGTGGCCCGGCTCGACGCGGCGGGCGAGATCCGGTGGATCACTCAGTTCGGCGCCCCGGACGCCGCCGACCGCCTCTACGGCCTCACCGCGGCCCCCGACGGCGGCGCGTACGTGACGGGCTACACCAGAGGCGCGCTCGACGGCCCGAACCAGGGCGACAAGGACGCGATCCTCGCCCGCCTCACCCCGGCCGGCGAGCTGTCCTGGATCCGCCAGTACGGCGGCCCCGGCGAGGACAAGGCGTACGGCGTGGCCGTCTCCGGCTCCACCGTCCACGTGACCGGCAGCGCCGCCGCGGCCATACCCGGCACCACCCCGCTCGGCGGCCTGGACGCCTGGATCGCCGCGTACACCGCCGACGGCGCCAGGACGTGGGCCGCCACGGCGGGCGGCGCCGGCGACGACCGCTTCACCGCGGTGGCCGTCACCACGACCGGCCTCGCCG
Organism: Nonomuraea aridisoli; assembly: GCF_003236395.1. Classification (GTDB taxonomy): domain Bacteria; phylum Actinomycetota; class Actinomycetes; order Streptosporangiales; family Streptosporangiaceae; genus Nonomuraea; species Nonomuraea aridisoli. The sequence goes on from NZ_POUD01000264.1 coordinate 11,754, forward strand.
TCGCGACCGGCGCCTCCGACGGCGACGCGCTCACCGTGGCCTACACCGGCCGGGGCAGGCAGCGCTGGACGCACACCTTCGCCACCCCGTCCGCCGACGAGGGCGCCGCCGTGGCCCCGCTGCCGGGCGGCGAGGTCGAGGTCGTGGGCTACACGCGCGGCCTCGCCGGGGTCCAGGCGGGCGGCGCCGACGTGCTGACCCTGCGCCTCGACGCGCGGGGCGGGCAGCGCGCCGCCGCCCAGTTCGGGACCGCCGGGGACGACGCCGTCGACCCGTTCGCCGAGGCCAACCTGTACGCCACGGCCACGCCGTCCGGCCAGGTGGCCCTCACGGGCCTGACCTACGGCGCCGTCGGGGACGCCCCCGGCGGCGGCGACGTCTTTCTGGCCACGGTGGACCCCGCCACCGGCCTGCCCGGCTAGAACGTCACCAGCGGATCGCCGATGAAGTCCGCGATGAAGTTGACGAAGAAGAACCCGAAGAACAGGAAGTTGAGCACGAGGATGACGTAGTGCCAGGGCCTGGGCCGGGCGGGACGCGGCAGCTTGCTGTTCAGGTACATGAGCAGGAACGGATAGATCAGCGCCCCGAGGTTCGACATGTTCGCCGACCACTCGACCAGGCCCACCGGCAGCGACTGGAAGATGATGATCGAGATGATCACCAGCAGCACGATCATGAACGGGTAGTAGAAACGCCGCGGATCGCCCTCGATCAGCCGGCGCAGCCGCGGGCTCGTCGCGTTGGCCGCGTCGGTCGTCACCCGCACCATCGCCTCGAAGATGCCGAGCTGCGTCGAGAACAGCACCAGCACGCCCAGCACCAGCCCGATGTAGAACACCACCGGGCCGTACTCGGCGCCGAGCACGCTCGCCACGAACGTCGGCACGTTCGCCCGGGTCGGCTGCTCGCCGGCCATCTGGACGGCGTGCGCCATGAGGATCGTGGGCAGCAGCATGCCGAGGATGGCGCCGATGAAGAACACGCCCCACATGTCGACCATGAGCAGCCGGTACCACCGCCGCCACAGGCCGCGGTTGCGTTCGTCGTCGGGGAAGGTGACGCCGCTGGCCAGCACGGTGCGCCGGTCGCCGCGCAGGCCGGAGATGTAGCCGACGCGGTGGCCCATGCCGTAGCCCTTGTCGCGGTAGTGGCCCATGACGTACCAGTTCAGGCCGGACGCCAGCGCGGTGAACCCGGCCAGCCCGCCGAGCTGCGTCGCCGTGATCCCTTCCGGCGGCGCCGCCGGGGTGACGAACCCGCGGATGCCCTCCCACCACTGGCTGAACGGCACCACGAGCAGGCAGGTGACGAGCAACGCGATCAGGATGGTGCTGACCATCACCCAGTTGGCGAGCTCCAGCGCGCGGCTGATGCGCCGGGCGCTCGCGGTGATGACGAACACCAGCACCAGCAGGCCGACCGCCCACCAGCGCGGCTCGGCGGCGTCGGCGGCCGGCGGCACACCGTGGACCAGCGCGTACATGCCCTGTCCCGCCGAGGCGGCCCAGCCGCCCGCGATGAACGCGAAGATCACGATGAGCACGGACAGCGGCACCCAGAGCGGCCACCCCTGCGGCA
>NZ_POUD01000265.1 GCF_003236395.1 Nonomuraea aridisoli
TCACATGATCGTCCAGATGGACATAGAGTGCCGTCAGAAGGGCGTCCAGCTCAGTCTTCACAAACCGATCTTGGACGCCCTTCGCTGTGCCCGCAGACGATCAGCGAATTTCACATCAACGATCTAGCCGATCACTTCTGTCAGACCGTCCAGCAGGCGGGTGAGGCCGAACTCGAAGAGGTGGTCGAGGTCGAGGTCGAAATCGCCCAGTTCGCGCAGGAACGCGGCGAAGGCGGGCGAGGAGCCGGATTCGCTGATCGTCCAGATGCGCTCCTCATGCGTGCTCATCCACTCCTCGTCCGTGAGGCCGGTGGCGGCGCGGGCCCGGCGTTCCTGCTCGACGTTCGCGGCGATGGAGAGCACGTAGCTGTAGAGCAGGATGTTGACGTACATCTTGGTCGTGGGGTCGAGCCGAAAGCCGGCCAGGGCGGCCATCGTCCACTCCGAGTGCCGCAGCAGCGCGGGCGAGGCCAGCGGGCGGTGCAGTGAGGTGACGCCGGCCATCCACGGGTGGTCGCGGTAGGCCGCCCACAGCACGCGCGCCGAGGTCTCCAGGCTCGCGCGCCAGCCGTCCGGCCGCTCGGCGGGCAGCGGGAACGCCTCGATCACCGTGTCGACCATCAGCAGGAACAACTCCTCCTTGCCGGTCACGTGGCGGTAGAGGGACATGGTGGCCATGCCGAGCCGGTCGGCGACGCGGCGCATGGTGACCTCGGAGAGCCCTTCGGCGTCGGCGATCGCGACGGCGGCCCGTACGATGCGCCCCCGTATCTTCTCATTTCCCGAAATTTCGGGACGTGCCCCCCGACGTTCCTGGGCCTCCTGGGCGGCGGGCCGGTCGGCGACGACCGTGCCGACGCGGGGCTCCGCCGTCACGACGCCCTCCCTGGCCAGGACGGCGAGGGCCTTGGTGGCCGTGGCGAGGGCGACGTTCCAGTCGCGGGCGAGCTGACGGGTGGACGGCACCCGCTCCCCCGGCCGCAGCCGGCCCTCGTCGATGCGCCGCTTGATGTCGGCCGCGATGCGGGCGTAGGGCGGGACGGTCACGCGATCCTCCTGTACTAGTACAGATTTCACCATCATAACCTTGCCACCTGCTGTACGTACTACGTACATTCACATCTGCGTACAACGTCAACAGGCAAGGAGCGCAACGTGAAGGTCCTCATCTCCGGCTTGGGCGTCGGCGGCGCCACCCTGGCCCACTGGCTGCGGCGGCACGGGCACGACGTGACCGTCGTCGAACGGGCCCCCACCCCCCGCAGCGGCGGCCAGGCCGTCGACGTCAGAGGCGCCGCGCTCACCGTGGCCGCCCGGATGGGCGTCCTGGAGCGGATCAAGGAGCGGCGCACGACCATGCGCGGCATGTCCATGGTCGACACTGACGGCAACGAGATCATGCGCGACGAGGAGGGCACGCTCAGCGGCGGCCGCTTCGACAGCCCCGACCTGGAGATCATGCGCGACGACCTCACCGCGATCCTGACCGGCGTCTCCGGCGCCGAGCACGTCTACGGCGACTCGATCGCCACGCTGACGCCGGACGGCGACGTGACGTTCGAGAGCGGGTGGCGCGACCGTTACGACCACATCGTGGGCGCCGACGGCCTGCACTCCGTCGTGCGGCGGCTGGCGTTCGGCGACGAGTCCCGGTTCGTCCACCACCTCGGCACGTACGTCTCGATCTTCACCGCCGACAACTTCCTCGGCCTCGACCACTGGCAGACCTGGTTCAACGAGGGTGAGACGGGCGGAGCCCTCTTCAGCGACCGCGACCGGACGCGGATGCGCGTCAACCTGGGATTCCGGTCCGAGCCGATCGCGTACGACCACCAGGACGTCGAGCAGCAGAAGCGGCTCGTCGAGGAACGCTGCCAGGGCGTGTACGAGGCGCCCCGGCTGCTGGAGGCGATGTGGAAGGCCGACGACTTCTTCTTCGACTCCATGGCCCAGGTGCGCATGGAGCGCTGGACGAAGGGCCGGGTCGCGCTGCTCGGCGACGCGGGCTACTGCGCCTCGCCGCTGACGGGCCAGGGCACGAGCCTGGCCATGGTGGGGGCGTACGTGCTGGCGCAGGAGTTCGGACAGGGGTTCGGCCGCTACGAGGAGCGCATGCGCCCGTTCGTGGCGGCGAACCAGGCGCTCGCCTTCGAGAACCCGGGACAGGGCGCGTCGCCGGAGAGCGTCCAGTGGGCGGCGAATGCGATCTCCCTGGACTGACGGTACGAACCGATACCATGTGCCGCCATGACGGGTATCAGACTCACTCTGGCCGCCTTAGTGGCCGGCGCTCTGACGTTGACCGCCGTCCCCGCCTCGGCGGCGGAGGCAGGGATCACGGACGAGGTGACGATGACCCTCGGCAAGGACGGCACCCTGCACGTGGTCGAGAAGATCACGGGGGCGTCGGGCGGGCTGAAGCGCACGTTCATCACCCGCACCCGCTACGACGACACCACCGACCGCGTCTACGAGATCTCGAACGTCAAGGGCGGCACCCTCGACGGCGACGTGCTCACCGTGACGAGCGAGACCGTCGAGTACGACGTCAAGGGGGCGGTGACGAGCTCCGGCGGCGTCGAGGAGCTGCGCTGGTTCGCGGTGAACGGCTGGAACCAGCCGGTCACCAAGGCCACCGTCCGGGTCGACGGCCCCGGCCAGGTGCAGAACCTGTCGTGTTTCGCCGGTGAGCTGACCTCCGCCATCGGCTGCACCTCCGCCTCGATGGACCACTCGGCCACCCGGGCCGACTTCGAGCAGGAGAACCTCGCGCCCGGCCAGGCCCTCACCGTCGTCGTCGGGTACCCGGAGGGCTCCAGCGACGGGCAGCCGATCTTCGACAAGCGTTTCTCGCTGGCCGCCGCGTTCACGCTCGACGCCGTCACCGGCGGCGCGCTGGCGGGCCTGCTCGTGCTGCTGCTCGGCGGCGTCGCCCTGCTCTACTGGACGCGCGGCCGCGACGCCCGGGTGGCCGGCCACGAGAGCGACGCGGCCGCCCCCGTGCAGAACGGCCACTTCTCGCCGCCCGACGGGGTGCGCCCCGGCCAGATCGGCACGCTCGTCGACGAGCAGGCCGACGTCGTCGACGTGACCGCCACGATCGTCGACCTCGCCGTCCGCGGCTACCTGCGCATCGACGAGCAGCCGCGCGAGACCTACGACGCGCCCGACTGGATGCTGGTCAAGATGCCGAACGCGCCGGTCAACGCGCTGCTGCCGTACGAACGGGCGCTCTACGACGCGGTCTTCGACGGGCGCGACGCGGTGCTGCTGTCGCAGTTGTCCGGCTCGTTCGCGGCCCACCTGGGCAAGGTGCGCGACGCGCTCTACGCCGACGTGGTGCGGCAGGGCTGGTTCGCCCGCCGTCCCGACACCGAGCGCACCAGATGGACCACGATCGGCGTGGTGCTCATCGGCGTCGGCCTGGTGGCGACCGTCGCGCTGGCCTGGTTCACCACGTACGGGCTGCTGGGCCTGGCCGTGGTGATCGCGGGCGGCGCGCTGGCGGCCGGCGGCCAGTACATGCCGGCCAAGACCGCCAAGGGCTCGGCGGCGCTGGCCCACACGCTGGCCTTCCGCCAGTACCTGCTCTCCGGCGAGCTGGGCGAGGTGCCCGAGCAGCACCGGGTGGAGCTGTTCTCCCGCTACCTGCCGTACGCCGTGATCTTCGACGGGGTGGAGCACTGGTCGCGCGTGGTGGCCTCCGTCACCGGCAACGGCCACCAGGCCGACAACCTGTACTGGTACCACGGGCCGGCGGAGTGGGACCTGTCCAAGTTCGCCGGGTCGATGCGCACGTTCACCACGACGACCTCGGGCGCCATCTCCGCCAGCCGCCAGTTCCGCTCCCTCTAGCGCACCCTCAGCTCGCCGACGGGGCGTCCGCCGCCCAGCACCGGCGGGTTGGCCAGCTCGGCGAGCTCCGGCGCGTCCAAGCCGAGCGAGCGCAGCGCCGCCACGGTGACGGGCACGCGGGCACGCGAGTAGCCGTCCTCGATCTTGACGGTGCCCGCGCGGCCGTCCTCGAACACGAACGCGTCGAACGCCTCCGCCCCCGCCTTCAGCATGAGCCCCGGGATCGCCCGCATCAGCTTGGCCTCGGGGCGGTCGGTGCCGGACGTCCACTCGGGGTAGGTGCGCATGGCGTCGAAGATCTGGCGTTCGAAGGAGTCCGCCGCCGACAGCGGGAACGCGCGGAACGCCTTCGTCACCCCCAGCATCGACACGAAGAACAGCGGCGCGCCGCACCCGTCCACGCCGGAGGCCGCGACCCGCTCGCCGGTGAGCTCCTCCACCGTCTCGCGGATGGCCCGCTGCAGCGGGTGCGCCGGCTCCAGGTACGTCGTCAGCGGCCAGTCGTTCTGCGCACAGGTGGCCAGCATGGCGGCGTGCTTGCCGGAGCAGTTCATGTAGACGCGGCCGCGCTCGGTCACCGCCCGGTCGAACGGGTAGTCCTCCGGACACCCCAACGCCGACTCCTCCAGCCCGGCGCCCGCGAGGATCTTGCGCACCCCGTCGACGTGGAACGGCTCCCCCGAGTGGGAGGCGCAGGCCAGCGCGAGCAGCTCACCCTCCAGGCGCAGGCCGCTGCGCAACATGCCGAGCAACTGCAAGGGCTTCATCGACGACCGCGGCGAGGCGGGCACGTGCACCGCTCCCCTCGTCTCCACCGGGCGCCCCTCGGCGTCCACCGTCAGCACGCGGGCGTGGTGGGTGGATTCCACGAACCCGGATCGGACAACTTCCACAATCATCGACATATCGCGTCCCCTTTCGGCATGAGTCTACGGACGGTCCTCGCAGGGTTCTCCGTGGTCCACAATGAGATGCCATGCGGGCAGTCGTACAACGAGTCAGTTCGGCGTCGGTCGAGGTCGAGGGGCGCACGGTCGGGGCCGTCACCGAGCCGGGACTGCTCGTCCTGGTGGGCGTCACTCATACCGACACACGCGCCGAGGCCGCCAAACTCGCCGCCAAGCTGTGGGGGCTGCGCGTCCTGCACGGCGAGAAGTCCTGCTCGGACGTGTCGGCGCCGCTCCTGGTGATCAGCCAGTTCACCCTGTACGGCGACGCCCGCAAGGGCCGCCGCCCCACCTGGCAGGCCGCCGCCCCTGGCCCGGTGGCCGAGCCCCTGGTGGACGCCGTGGTGGAGGAGCTACGTTCGCTGGGCGCCCACGTCGAGACGGGCGTCTTCGGCGCCGACATGAAGGTGTCGCTCGTCAACGACGGCCCCATCACCCTGATCCTCGACATCTGACGAGGAGCACCCGGCCGGCAGGGCGGGACCCGCGCCGTGGCGCCGGGGTCAGCGGAGGCGGCGCCGGAGGGTCGGGTCGATGGTGACGTTGCGGCCGGCGTCCGGCGGGACGACGACCTCCTGGGAGGCCGCGACGCCGCCGGCGAGCAGCGGGGCGTCGACCGGCACGGTGCGTTTGACGACGGCCAGCGCGATCGGGCCGAGCTCGTGGTGGCGGGCGGCCGAACCGACCACGCCGACCTCCTGGCTCTCGAACATCACCGGAGCCCCGTGCGGCGGCAGCGTGTCGACGCTCCCGTCGAGGTGGAGGAAGACCAGGCGGCGCGGAGGATGCCCGAGGTTGTGGACCCGGGCCACGGTCTCCTGACCGCGGTAGCAGCCCTTGCTGAGGTGGACGGCCGAGCCGATCCAGCCCACCTCGTGGGGGATCGTCTTGTGGTCGGTCTCGAACCCGAGCCGCGGCCGGTGCGCCTCGATGCGCAGCGCTTCGTAGGCCCACAGCCCCGCCAGCGGCCGGCCGAGATGGTCGGCCAGCTCGGCGCGCGGCACCAGGAAGTCTTCGGAGGCCGTGGAGAGCACCGCCAGGTCGTCGACGCGCGACACCTCCACCCGCAGCATGAACCGCATGCGGTCGAGGTAGTCGATCAGGCTCTGCGCGGTGCCGGGCTCGACGTGGGCGAGCACGCTCTCGCCGTCGTCGACCAGCGTCAGATGGTGGAGCACGCGCCCCTGCAGGTCGAGGTCGAGGGTCTGGGTCCACTCGCCGGGCCGCAGCGTGTCGAGCTTCTGCGAGGTCAGGTCGTTGAGCCATTTCAGCCGGTCGGCGCCGGTGACGCGGACCACCTCGCGGTTGCTGCGGTCGACGACCGCCTCTCCCTTGGCCAGCGCGCGCTGCTCGGCGTACAGGTCGCCGTAGTGCGCCGCTACGTCGGAGTCCGGGGCGTCCGCCGGGACGGCACCGGGGAGATCGAGCAGAGGGCTACGCATGCCCTCCAGGCTATCCGCACCCGCCGGGACACCCGCGCGGGGTACGCCCACAGCGTCATCCCTGGGCGCGACGGCACTCGCGGCAGCGGCCGAAGACCGTCAGGTGGTGGACGTCGGCGTCGAACCCCAGCTCCTGGTCGAGCCCCTTGACCAGCCCCTCGGCGAGCTCGGGCCGCACCTCGAACACCTCGTCGCAGCTCCGGCACACCAGGTGGACGTGGTCGGCCTCGGCCGCCAGGTGGTAGGTCGGGGCGCCGTGCCCGAGGTGGGTGTGGGTGACCATGCCGAGCTCCTCGAGCAGCTCGAGCGTGCGGTAGACGGTCGAGATGTTCACCCCGCGAGCGGTCTCGCGGACCTTGACGCAGATCTCCTCCGGAGTGGCGTGCTCCAGCTCCTTGACCGCTTCGAGGACGAGCTGGCGCTGCGGGGTGACCCGGTAGCCCTTGGCGCGGAGTTCTTCGTGCCACTGCGTCTCCGTCATGTCACGAGTCTACGGCCCGGGATATTGACTTGCCCCTGCCGCGGACGACCGCATAGCTTCGTGGGTACGCGGAAAGGAGGTGGTCCGAATAATGGTGAGTCATAGTCGGGCTAGCGAGGTGGTTGTCCGCTAACGTCGCGGACTCGTTGTCTCGTTGACGTCAGCGAATACGAGGCAACCACCGGGGCCCCTGGCAGCCGGAGGGCGGGATCCCATCCCGCCGTTGGTCCATCCGGCCCACCTGCGCGGCAGGTGGAGTGTTGCCCGGGGCCCTTTTCACTTCTCTCCCCTGGCGGGGACGCCGAGCCGGTCGCACGCCTCGCGGTAGAGGCGCACGACGGCCTTGCGCACCTGGGCGCGCTCGGTCAGCCGCTCGCCCCACGCCACCCGCACCCGCTCGCCGCCGTCGATGGTGAACTCGATGCCCTCGGCGTCGACGCCGCTCGTCACGGCGGTGGACGCCTCGGGGCGGTCGGCGAGCCCCCGCACGATGATCAGCGCGTCTTCCGCGTGGTCGTCGTTCATGTGGCGCTTGATCGCCTCGACCGCCTGAGGGGTGAAGGGGGTGCTCATGCGACCTTCTTCAGCTCCGCGGACATGTGGTCGGTGAGCGGGTGGCCGCCGGCCGCCATCTCGTAGGCCCACATGAGGTTGCCGTTGACCAGGCCGTACAGGCGGTGGCCCGCGGTGTACTCGCGCGCCGAGGCGGTGCGCGCCACGACGTCGGTGCGCAGCTCTATCTTGTGGAAGACGACCTCGCCGATGTAGATCTCGACGATGCCGGTCGGGTGGGAGAGCACGACCTCGATCTGCCGCTCGGGCTGCGGACGCCAGTAGCCCGACTCCGTCGCCAGCGGCTTGACGCGGTTGCCGTCGTCGTCGAGCAGCCAGGTGCGGCTCACGTACTCCAGGAACGGCTTGCCGTTGTGCGTGAACTCGATCTCCTGCCCGAAGTTGAAGCTCTCGATCGTGGGATAGCCGCCCACGCCGGCGCCTTCCCAGCGCCCCAGCAGGAACGCGATCGGCTCCAGGTCGGGGTGCACCTCAGGTTCTTCCATGTTCCCCAAGCCTAGTGCCGTCCAGCGCGTACGGCGTCGGCGGCGCCGGAGGCGTAGGGTGACGGATATGGCACGATCACTGGTCATCAAGGTGACCGCCGGCGCCGACGCCCCCGAGCGCTGCAACCAGGCGTTCACGGTCGCGGCCGCGGCGCTCGCGAGCGGCGTACCCGTCTCTTTGTGGCTGACCGGCGAGTCGGCGTGGTTCGCGCTGCCGGGGCGGGCCAAGGAGTTCGCCCTGCCGCACGCCGCGCCCCTGGCCGACCTGCTCGACGCCGTGCTGGCGGCCGGGCGGGTGACGCTCTGCACGCAGTGCGCGGCCCGCAGGGAGATCACGGTCGACGACGTCATCGAGGGCGTCCGCATCGCGGGGGCTCCGGCGTTCGTCGAGGAAGTGACGAGCGAGGGCGCTCAGGCCCTGGTCTACTGACCGCCCTCTCGCTCACGTCAGGCCGGCAGGGGCTCGCCGGTCTCCAGGAGCGTCTTGAGGCTCGACAGCAGCTCGGGCCAGCCCTCGCCGATCGACTTCCTGATGTCGCTGCCCGGCCCGAAGCCGCCGTGCACGACGGTCAGCTTGACCATCCGGCCGCGCGGCTCGATGTCGAACGTCACCCTCGACCTCGGCTCCTCGGCCGCTCTTGCGACGGCTTCGGCGTCCTGCTCCATGGCCTTGGCGAACTCGGGGGTGAACGAGTGCCAGGTGTAGGCCAGGCGGCGCGGCGGGTCTGACTCCAGGACCACCTGCTCGGGGTCCTCGATCGTGGCGCCGTTCATCCGCCAGGTCACCGTCGAGCCGACCTTCCAGTCCGACTCCAGGGCGATCCCCCAGTAGCGCTCGGTGAAGGCGGGCTCGGTGAGCGCCTGCCAGAGGCGTTCAGGGGTGGTGTGGATGTACGTGGTGTACACGAAATCGGACACGTGGTCGTCCTCCAATGCCGTTTTCAGGTCGGCCAGGGCGCCGGCGCGCCGGCGGTCGTACTGGTTCATCCAGCGGTCGGCGATGGCGTTGATCGGCATGGCGTTGAGGTAGTGCAGCTTCTCGCGGCCTCGCCACACGGTGGTGACCAGGTCGGCCGCCTCCAGCACGGCCAGGTGCTTGCTGACCGACTGCCGGGTCATCTCCAGCCCTGAGCACAGCTCGCGCAGGGTCTGCCCGTTGCGGGCGTTGAGGCTGTCGAGCAGCCTGCGGCGACTGGGGTCGGCCAGCGCCCTGAACACCTCGTCCATCTACCGCCATCCCAAATATGCAACCATCTGGCTGCACGTTGACGATAGGCAACCGAGAGACTGCATGTCAACCGGTGTGCTGCAATCGAGGCATGCACCTGGACGAGCTGCGTACCCTGCTGGCCCGCCACGTACGGCCCGACGGGCGCACGGCCATCGACGGCGTGCTGATCTCGAAGGTCGAGCGCACCGAGCCGCCCTCGCCGTCGATGTCGGGCACGGTGCTGGCCGTGATCGCCCAGGGCACGAAACGGCTCGCGCTGGGCGAGCGGGTGTACGAGTACCGCGCCGGGCAGTACCTCGTCGCCTCGGTCGACCTGCCGGTCACCGGCCACTTCGTCGAGGCGAGCCCGGAGCGCCCGGCGCTCGGGTTCGGGCTCACGCTGGAGGCGTCCGCCGTCGCCGAGCTGCTGCTGCAGGCCGCGCCGGGCGACGTCCCGCGCGCCGACGGCCGGGCGGCGCCGGGGATCGCCGTCAGCGACGCGCCCGACGAGCTGCTGGACGCCGTCGTCCGGCTGCTGCGCCTGCTCGACCGGCCCGGCGACCGGGCGGTGCTCGCCCCTCTCGTGAAACGGGAGATCCTGTGGCGGCTGATCACCGGCGCGCAGGGCGGCATCGTGCGCCAGCTCGGCCTGGCCGACAGCAACCTCAGCCACGTCGCCCGCGCGGTGCGGTGGATCCGCGACCACTACGCGGAGGCGTTCCGGGTCGAGGACGTGGCGCGGCTGTCCGGCATGAGCGTCTCCTCCTTCCACCGCAACTTCCAGGCGGTGACCGCGATGACGCCCATCCAGTTCCAGAAGCAGATCCGGCTGCAGGAGGCCCGGCTGCTGCTGGCTGTGTCCGGCCCGTCCGGCCCCCATGACATCACCGGCGTCGGCCACCGCGTCGGCTACGACAGCCCGTCGCAGTTCAGCCGCGAGTACCGCCGCCAGTTCGGCGTGCCGCCCAGCCAGGACGCCGTCCGCCTGCGCACCCCCGGGCCCGCCCTGCCGTGATCGGCAGGATCGTGCAAGGGCGCGACAGGATCTTTCTACCGTCGTACCAGGTCAGGCTGCTTCCATGAAGGAGTCACATTCTCGCTGACTCGCACAGGAGGCAGTCATATGAAGGTCGCCATCGTCACCGGCGGCAGCTCCGGCATCGGGCAGAGCGCGGCGATCCAGATCGCCGCGCGCGGCGCCGGAGTGATCCTCACCTACGGCGCCAACCGGCAGGGCGCACTGGACACCGTGGCCGCGATCGAGAAGGAGGGAGGCACGGCCGCCGCCCTGCCCCTGGACGTCGGCGACACCGGCTCTTTCCCGGCCTTCCGCGAGCGGGTGATCGACGCGCTGAACGGCCTCTGGCAGCGTGACACCTTCGATTTCCTCGTCAACAACGCCGGGTTCGCGCAGATGGCGATGTTCGAGGACACCACCGAGGAGTTGTTCGACCGGTTCTCGCGGGTGCTGCTGAAGGGGCCGTACTTCCTGACGCAGCAACTGCTGCCGCTGATGGCCGACGGCGGCGCCGTCGTCAACGTGTCCAGCAACTCCGCGATGGCCTCCGGCCTGGAGGCCGGCTACTCGGCGTACGCGACGATGAAGGGCGGGCTGATCGTGCTGACCCGCTACATGGCCAAGGAGTTCAGCCCGCGCGGCATCCGCGTCAACGCCGTCTCGCCCGGCTCCACCCGCACCCGGCTCGCCGACAACGCCTTCGAGCGGTTCCCCGAGGTGATCCCGGCCCTCGCGGCGAAGACCGCGCTGGGCCGGGTGGGCGAGCCGGACGACATCGGCATGGTGATCGCGGCGCTGGTCTCCGAGGAGGGTCGCTGGATCACCGCGCAGAACATCGAGGTGGCCGGCGGCTACGGCCTCTAGGGCTGCATGACCGTGCTGAGGCGCTCCTGGCGCAGGGCCTCGTAGTGGGAGTCGTCCAGCGGCGTCAGCTGCCCGACCCGCCACGACAGCAGCAGGTCGGCCAGCGCCGGGTTGCGGGCCAGGGCGGGGCCGTGGAGGTAGGTGCCCACGACGTGGCCCGCGTAGCAGCCCTCGAAGCCGTCGCCGTTGCCGATGCCCTTGACGGTCCTCGACAGCGGCCGGACGCCGGGCCCGAGGTGGGTGACGCCCATGTGGTTCTCGAAGCCGGTCAGCGTGGGCAGGCCGAGCGCGGCGTCGACCTCGGCGACCAGCTCGCCCACGGCCCGGGCGGGGCCGCGCGAGCTGGAGATGTCGAGCAGGCCGATGCCGTCGACCGGCTGGCCCTCCTCGCCGCCGAACGTGCTGCCCATGATCTGGTAGCCGGCGCACACCGCCAGCAGCGCCGCCCCGCGCGCGATCGCGCGGTGCAGGCCGCCGTCGCGGCGCAGGCGCTCGGCCGCGAGGATCTGCGGGCGGTCCTCGCCGCCGCCGATCAGGTAGATGTCGCCGTTCTCGGGGACGGGGTCGGCCGAGCGTACGTGGATCGTCTCCGTCTCGATGCCCCGGCGCCGCGCACGCTGCTCCAGGACGAGCACGTTGCCCTGGTCTCCGTACGTGCTCAGCAGGTCGGGGTAGATCCAGACGATGCTGAGGGCGCTGTCAGACGGCACGTCCGAACTCCGATCGGATCTGCTGGAAGGCGGTGTAGTTGGCGATCACGTCGACCCGGCCCGGCGGCTGCATGGCCAGCGCCTCCGAGAACGTGTTGCACAACGCGAACGGCACGTCGGCCACGTCGAGCCGCAGCGCCAGGTCGAGGCGGCGTTCGCCGGTGACGAAGACGGGACGCCCGCGCAGGATGCGGTAGTCGACGTCCCACAACCACGAGGTGTCGCGGCCGTCGGGGCCCTGGGCGTTGACCGACAGGATGATCGGCAGCTGCGGGTCGGCCACGTCGAACGCCTCCAGCCATCCGGCCGGGTTCTTCGCCAGCAGCAGCCGGGCGTTCCTGCCGTCGCGCTCGACGGTGGTGTAGCGGCCCGCGACCGAGCGGACCTCGCGCAGCCGGGGCAGCGCCCGGTCGACCGGCAGCCCGAACGCCTCGGCCACCGCCAGCGCCATCACCGCGTTGGAGCGGTTGGCCAGGCCGGGAAGCTGGATGTCGAGCAGCCACCGCTGCCCGCGCGGGTCGACGGCCACGTCGTCGTCGAGCGCCCACTGCGGCTCCGGCCGGTGGAAGGTGCACTCGCGGCACGCCCAGTCGGCGTCCTTGCGGTCGAGCGGGCCGCCGCACTCGGGGCAGCACCAGGAGTCTTCCTTCCACCGCTGGCCGCCGGCCACCCAGGTGACCTTGGCGGCGGTGGAGGCGCCCCAGGTGACGAGCGGGTCGTCGCAGTTGGCGATGACGTGGGTGGGCTTGCCGGACAGCGCCCTGCGCCACTTCTGGGCGAGCAGCCAGATCTCGCCGGCCCGGTCCATCTGGTCACGGCTGAGGTTCATCAGGCACACGACGCCCGCGCCGGTGGTGTCGAGCACCTCCGGCAGGTATTTCTCGTCGACCTCCAGCACGCCGTAGGGCGCGCCCTTGTGCTGGGACAGGGCGGAGACGTGGCCGGCCGGCATGTTGGCGCCGAAGGCGTTGGTGGCCACCTCGCCGAGCTCCAGGAGCGCCGAGGTGATCAGCCTCGTCGTGGTGGTCTTGCCGTTGGTCGCGCTGACCAGGGCCAGCTTGCGGTCGCGTGCCAGCTTGCGCAGGAGATCGGGCTCGAGCAGCAGGCCGACCCGCCCGCCGATCACCGAGCCGTCACCGCGCCCGGTCATCCGGGACAGTGTGGCGGCACTGCGGCCCAGGGCGCTGGCGAGCTGTGCCCGCAGAGGAAGCTGGGTCATGTGCATGGATCCTAGTCGTGATTGCCCCGTACTCCGGGAGACGCACACGAAAACCCGCCGCCGCGGAACACCGCCCGCGTCAGGACAGCGGGACGGGGGCCGGGGCCGGGAGTTCGGTGAAGGTGAGCTCCGGCGCGCCCCCGTGGTCGAACGGCAACACGAACCGGCGCGGCCACGCCAGCACCCCCTCCAGCCAGCCCGCCCCCATCGTCTGCCCCACGTGCCGGATCCTGGCCGACGACTCGACGCCGATGGCCACGGTCGTGATGTCGCGGTGCACGCTCTCGTGCTCGTCGTCGCCGAGGATGACGCGCCAGGCCAGCGCCCGGTTGTGGTCCACCTCCATGGACAGCGGGTGGTGCCGCAGCGCCTTGGCCCGGTGGCCGAGCAGCTCGGAGTGGGGCAGGTCGCCGTTGCCGTTCGGGCGGAAGAGGGCGTACTCCATCGGCGGGGCGGGGCTGCGC
>NZ_POUD01000266.1 GCF_003236395.1 Nonomuraea aridisoli
GGGGTGGCGCCTGCGTGGCGGGCGGCGGCTCCTCACCGCCGCCGGGCGGGCCGTCCGGCGGATCGTCGGGCACCGTGGCGGGCGGTTCGTCGGGCCGGGTCTCCGGCGAGCTCGTGGACGGCGGGCTGCTCGGCTCCGGCCGCTGCGACCGCGTCGGTTCAGGCGCGCGGGTGGGCTCCCGGGTGGCCGGCGCACGCGTCGGCCGGCTCGGCGGCGCCGCCACGTTCCGCACGGGCGCCCGGCTCGGCGGCCGCGCGTCCGTCACGGGCCGCGAGACGACCGGCGGCCCGGTCGCCTCGCTCAGCGTGGGCTCCGGCGACGGCGTACGGTCCGGCGACCGCGTACGATCCGGTGACGGTGTACGCGACACGGCCGGCGTGGGCGGGGCGGACGTCGTCGCGGGCGCTGCGGGCGCGACCGGCGAGGCGGGCGGCAGGGCGCTGCCGCTGCTCCGCCCCGGCGGCTCGCTCCAGATCACGAACGCGGCCGTCACCGCCGCCGCCGTCGCGAGCACCAGCCCGCCGGTCATGGCCAGCTTGCCCGCGGGCGTGAGCGCGTTGTGGAACAGGCTCGTGACGCCGCCGTCTCCACCCGCATCCGGCAACGCTCCCGTCGGCGCTCCCGGCAGCAGCGCGGCCGGCGGCAGGGTCAGCGTCGCGAGCCCGGCCCGGCCGCGCGGCTCCCACTCCTCGCCGTACGCGGCCCGCGCCGCCTCCTCCAGCTCGGCCAGGAACGCCTCGGCCGACTCCGGGCGCCGCGCCGGCTCCTTGGCCAGGCCGTGGCCGACCAGCGGGCGCAGCGGCTCGTCGATCTCCTCCAGCGGCGGCGGCACGTGCAGGTGCTGGTAGGCGAGCGCGGCGATGTCGTCGGCGTGGAAGGGGCGGTGGCCGGTCAGGCACTCGTAGAAGACCAGGGTCGCGGCGTACACGTCGGTCGCCGGGCCGGCCGGCGCGTCGTCCCACTGCTCGGGGGCCATGTACGCGGGGGTGCCCACGCGCGGCGCCGTCTCGCCCGCCCGCGCCGCCACGCCGAAGTCGACGAGTTTGCTGCCGCCGTCCGGGGTCACCAGGACGTTCTCCGGCTTGAAGTCGCGGTGCACGACCCCGCGGCGGTGCGCCTCGGCCAGCCCGAGCAGCGCGCCCTTCAGCACGACGAGCGCGGCCTCGGCGCCGGTCGGGCCCTCGTGCTCCAGCAGCCGCCGCAGGGTGACGCCGTCGACCAGCTCCATCACGATGACGGCGTCGTCCTCGCCCTCGGCGTAGTCGAGCACGCGGGCGGTGTGGGGGCTGTCGATCTCACCGATGAGCTCGGCCTCGGCGCGGAACCGCGCCACGAACTCGGTATCCGCGCGCAACGTCTCGGACAAGTGCTTGATCGCGACGAGCAGGCCGTCGGAGTCGCGTACGGCGAGCATGACCCGCCCGGTTCCCCCGTGCCCGAGTTCCCGGATCTCGGTGTAACCGGGAACATCCATACGGCCCTCCTGACCGGATAAAGATCCTTATGTCAGGAAGCTAACCGGTGTCACGGGACGTGTCGACCCCCTTCTCGCCCGTGACCGGCCCCCGCCGCGATCGATACGGTTTCCGCTCCTTATAGTAAGTTCGTGTCGATATCTGATCATTTGCGCCATTGGCTGGGCGCGTGGCCGCCGCAGGAGGACCTGCAGGTCATCGGCTCGGACCGGCGCACCAAGCCCGGCTGGGACGGCCGCGTCCACCCGGCCCTGGGCGTCGGCACGCCGGACGGCGCGGTGTTGTCGGTGCCGCCCGAGCACGTGACGCGGGTGGCCGCCGCGACCTCGCTGCGGCAGGTGCCCTCCCTCGTCGGGTACGCCGAGCGCGGCTGGTTCGAGGCCGTCTTCCGCTGGACGACGAGCCCCGCGCCGCTGGAGGACACCGGGCAGTGGGTGCCCGCGACCGCGCCGGGTGTGCCGGAGTGGCTGTGGCCGTTCGGCGGGGAGGTCCTGGTGGCCGTGGACCCGGAGACCGGCCAGCACCTCGCCGGGGTGGGGATCAAGCGCCACGACCCGTACGGCCACGAGCTGGCGGTGGTCACCGAGCGCGGGATGCGCGGGCGCGGGCTGGCCCGGCGGCTGGTGGCGCAGGCGGCCCGCCGGGTGCTGGACGAGGGCGCGGTGCCGACGTACATGCACGCCGTCACGAACGTGGCGTCGGCGGCCGTGGCGCAGGCGGCGGGCTTCCCCGACCGTTCCTGGACCGCGTTCGGCGTCGCGGAGAGCTGAAGCCGCCCCGGCGCGGGAACGCCAGGCGTCGTCAGGCGGCCGGCCGGGAGGAGCGCGCGGTCAGGTGGTCGCGGACATTGCGGGCCGCCTCGCGACCGGCCCGGTTGGCGCCGATCGTGCTGGCCGAAGGGCCGTAGCCGACGAGCTGCAACCGGGGCTCCCTGACGACGCGCGTGCCGTCGACGCGGATGCCGCCCTGGGGCTCCCTGAGCCGCAGCGGCGCGAGATGGTCGAGCGCCGAGCGGAACCCGGTGGCCCAGACGATCGTGTCGGCCGCGACGAACCCGCCGTCGTCCCAGGCGACGCCGCCGGCCACCATGCGGTCGAACATCGGCAGCCGCTCCAGCGCCCCCTTCGCCAGCGCCTCCCTGAGGGCGACGCTGTAGCGCAGCCCGGTCACGCTGACGACGCTCTGCGGCGGGAACCCGGCGCGCACGCGCTCCTCGACCTTGGCGACGGCCGCGCGCCTGGCCTCCTCGCTGAAGAACTCCTCCTCCAGCACGGGCGGCCGGCGCGTCACCCACGTGGTGGCCGCCGCCACGCCCGCGACCTCGGACAACACGTGCATGGCCGAGGCGCCGCCGCCGGCGACGACCACGCGCCGCCCCGCGAACTCCTCGGGCCCCCGGTACCAGGCGTAGTGGAGCTGCCGCCCGGCGAAGGAGCCCCGCCCCGGGTAGTACGGCCAGTACGGGCGCGTCCACGTGCCGGTCGCGTTGACCACGGCCCGCGCCGCCCACACGCCCGCGTCGGACTCGACGACCAGGCGCTCCCCCGGCCCGCGCCGCACGGCGCCGACCCGCGCCGGGCGCAGCACGTCGAGCCCGACCTCACGCTCGTAGGCGGCGTAGTAGCCCGGGACGACCTCGGCCGCCGGCCGGCCGCCGTCGCCGCCGCCGGGCGGGCGGCGGACGCCGGGCAGGTCGAAGATGCCGTGCACCTTCTCCATGGTCAGGGACGGCGAGCGGTGCCGCCACGCCCCGCCCGGCCCGTCGGCCGCGTCGAGCACGACGGGCGCGTACCCGAAGCGGCGCAGGAAGTAGGCGCTGGACAGGCCCGCCTGCCCGGCGCCGATGACGACGACCTCGCTCTCCTCCACGATCTCCTCCACGAGGATCTGCAACCGCGGCCGCGCCCGCGCTCTTCCCGTCAGCCCGGCGGGGCGGGCGCCGTCGAGCCGCGCACCACGAGCTCGGTGGCCAGCTCCACGTGGTGGGAGTCGACCTTCTCCCCCGCCGCCAGGCGCAGCGCGGTGCGCAGGGCGACGCCGCCCATCTCGCGCAGCGGCTGGCGGACGGTGGTCAGCGGCGGCGAGGTCACCTGGGCGATCTGGGTGTCGTCGAAGCCGACGATGCTGAGATCCTCGGGGATGCGCAGCCCGCGCGCCCTGGCCGCCTCCATGATGCCGACGGCCATCTCGTCGCTGCCGGCGAAGATGGCCGTCGGCGGCCGGGGCAGGTCGAGCACGGCCGCGCCGCCCTCCACGCCGTCGTGGTAGCGGAAGTGGCCCGAGCGCACGTAGCCGGGCAGCACGGGCGCGCCCTCCGACTCCATGGCGGCGCGGTAGCCGTGCAGGCGCGCCTGGTTGCAGCCCGCCGTGGCCGGGCCGCCGACGTAGGCGATGCGGCGGTGGCCCAGGGAGAGCAGGTGGTGGGTGGCGGCCAGGCCGCCGGCGAAGTTGGTCGAGCCGATGCTGGTGACGCGGGTGCGCGGCAGGTTGAGCGGGTCGATGAGCACCAGCGGCAGCCGCGCCCTGGCCAGGGCGGCCGGCTGCCCGGCGTTCATCTGGCTGGTCACCGCGATGAGCGCGCGCCGGCCCGCGGCGACCAGCTCGCGGGCCCAGGCGGTGGTGCGCTCGACGCCGTTGCCGATGCTGACCACGATGCCGACGCCCGCCTCGGCCCCGGCCGCCACGGCGCCCTGGACGATCTCCGTCGAGTACGCGTTGAGGTGGGCGTCGAACTGCAGCTCGACGGTGGCGAGCCCGGCGACCTCGCGGCGCGGCGCGGGGGCGACGTAGTCGTGCTCGCGCAGCACCGCCTGCACCAGCGAGCGGGTCGCGGGCGAGACGTCGCTGCGGCCGTTGAGCACCTTGGACACGGTCGCGACCGACACGCCGGCCGACGCCGCGACCGTGGCCAGCGTGGCACGCCTACGACTCGCCGTCATCGGCACCCCCCTGCGGTTGCGCGCCAGGACTGATCTCGACAGGTGTGACGAGTCTGCGGTCGTGCCCGACGTGCCGGACGGGGCCGGTCAGCCGCACGACGCCCTGGCAGGGCAGGTCGGCCGCGGACGTGCCGACGAACACCTCGACGTCGCCGGGCTCGACGATGCGCCGCAGGTCGCGGCCGGTGAACGCGGTGCGGTCGGTGTGCACCAGGAAGCTCACCCGCCTGCTCTCGCCCGGCTCCAGGCGGACCCTGGCGAACCCGGTCAGCTGCCGCACCGGCCGGGTGACCTGGGCGAGCACGTCGTGCAGGTAGAGCTGGACGACCTCCTCACCGGCCCGCCCGCCGGTGTTGCGCACGGTGACGGAGGCGGTGAACTCGCCGTCGGTGGGCACCTCGGTCTCGCTGAGTTCGAGGTCGCCGACCTCGAAGGAGGTGTAGGAGGAGCCGTACCCGAAGGGGAAGAGAGGGGTCGGGTCGAGGTTGCTGATGCCGTGGCTGTCGGTGCCGAGCGGCGGCTGCAGGTACGTGCCCGGCTGGCCGCCGGGGGTGCGCGGGATCTGCACGGGCAGCCGGCCCGCCGGCTGGACGCGTCCGGACAGCACGCCGGCGATGGCCGCGCCGCCCTCCTCGCCGGGCATGAACGCCTGCACGAGCGCGGCGGCCCGCTCGTGGACCTCGCCCAGCGCGTACGGGCGGCCGGAGACGACGACCACGACGACCGGCGTGCCGGTGGCGGACAGCTCGGCCAGCAGGTCGGCCTGGACGCCGGGCAGCCGCAGGTCCTCGGCGTCGCAGCCCTCACCGGAGGTGCCCTGACCGAACAGGCCCGCCAGGTCGCCGACCACGGCCACGCACACGTCGGCGTCGCGGGCCGCGGCGAGCGCGGCGGCGAAGCCGGAGCGGTCGTCGCCGCGCACCTCGCAGCCCTTCTCGTAGCGGATCTCCGCTCCGGGCAGCTCCTCGCGCAGCGCGTCGAGCACGCTGGGCGCCTCGATGCCGAGGCCGAGGCCGGGGTGGCGGGGCAGCACGTGGTTGGGGAAGGCGTAGCAGCCCATGAAGGTGCGGGGGTCGTGGGCGCCGGGCCCGACGACGGCGACCCGGCCCGGCGCGGTGCGGCCCTCGCCGAGCAGCGGGAGGGCGGTGCCCGCGTCGAGCAGGATGATCGAGCGCTCGGCCAGCTCCCTGGCCAGGGCGCGGTTGGCGGGCGAGTCGAGGTCGACGGTGTCGGCCCCGGTGACCGAGGCCTCCGGCGACCAGCCCGGGTCGAGCAGCCCCTGCTCCACCTTCTGGGTGAGCAGGCGGCGGGCGGCGCGGTCGATCAGCGACTCGGGCAGCTCGCCGCGGCGTACACGCTCGGCCAGCTGCCGGCCGTAGCCGAGGGTGTCGGGCAGCTCGACGTCGATGCCGGCGGACAGCGCCTGCGCGCCCGCCTCGGCGGGGTCGGCGGCGACGCGGTGCATGGTGGCGAGGAACGGGACCGCCCAGTAGTCGGAGACCACCGTCCCGCCGAAGCCCCACTCCTCGCGCAGCACCTCGGTCAGCAGCCAGGGGTCGGCCGCGGCGGGCACGCCGTCGACGTCGGAGTAGGAGTTCATCACCGAGCGCGCCCCGCCGAGCGCGATCGCGGTCTCGAACGGCGGCAGGATCATGTCCATCAGCTCGCGGCGGCCCATCGGCACGGGGCCGTGGTTGCGAGCGGCACGCGAGGCGGAGTAGCCGGCGAAGTGTTTGAGGGTGGCGATGATCCCGGCGCTCTCCAGGCCGCGGACGTACGCCGAGCCGAGCATGGCGACGAGGTACGGGTCCTCCCCCATGGTCTCCTCGACCCGGCCCCACCGGTAGTCGCGCACCACGTCGAGCACCGGCGACAGACCCTGGTGTACGCCGAGGGCGCGCATGTCGCGGCCGATGGCGGCGGCCATCCGCTCGACCAGCCCGGGGTCGAACGTGGCCGCCCAGGCGATGGCCGCCGGGTAGACCGTGGCGCCGTAGGCGGTGAAGCCCGTCAGGCACTCCTCGTGGACGATCGCGGGGATGCCCAGCCGGGACCGCTCGACGACGGCCCGCTGCAGGCGGACGACCTCCGCGGCGCCCTCGGCCGGCGTCACCGGGGTGCTGCCGTAGACGCGGGTCAGGTGGCCGAGGCCGTGCCGGGCGGCCTCCTCCAGGGGCACCGTGCCGGAGGCGGCGAAGACGTCCTGCATCGGCGCGACGTTGAGCGGCTCGGCCCCCGGCTCGGGCTCGGGCTCCTGCATGTCGTTGCCGATCCACCGGCTGCCGAGCTGGCCGACCTTCTCCTCCAGCGTCATCTCGGCAAGGAGCGCCTCGACTCGGTCGGCCACGGGCCGCGCCGGGTCCTGCCACGGGCGCAGGGCCCGGTCCGCCGACGGGGTCCGATCTAGAGCCGTCATGTACTTGCTCTCCTTCAAAAATGCGGTGCTGCCAGAAGTTTTCGAAAATGTTTCGATGCCGATGGACGACCACCGCGCGGTTTCTCCGCCGGTCCAGCCTCCGGCGAAAGACCCGCGCGAAAGTACCTTACACGTGACGCTCGGGATATCCAGGGGTCTCGTGATCGACAAGGTCTTGACACACCAATTGCCGAAACCTAGATTGGCGAGCCACTCGGTCATGTCGAAAATGTTTCGGTGATCTGACATCAGGAGGACACGACCAGTGGCCCCGGCGACGCGCCGGGCCACGGCCGGCGGCCACCGCATCCGATGATCAACGAGCCGCGCCCCAGCCCGCGGCACTCGAGTACGGAGATCAGCGTGGAGTCCAGGACAACGTCTCGCCGCACTTTCCTCAGCCTCTCCATGGGCCTGCCCCTGGGAGCCACCCTCGCCGCCTGCGGCAGCCCCGGACCTACCCAGGCCGGGGCCGGCGGCGGTACCGGCAGTGGGGAGGCCCCTGCCGGCAGCGCCACCTACTGGTACCTGTCGACCGAACCGCAGGAGGGTGTGCGCCGGCGCACCATGGAGCGGTTCAACAAGGCGAACCCCAACGGGCAGATCGTCGGGACGACCTTCCAGAACGACGCCTTCAAGACCAAGATCAAGACGGCCATCGGCGCCGGCCAGGCGCCCACCCTCATCTGGGGCTGGGGCGGCGGCACGCTCCGCAGCTACGTGCAGGCGGGCCAGGTCGACGACCTCACCTCGTGGTTCGACGAGAACCCGGCGGTGAAGGACCGGCTGTTCCCGTCGTCGTTCGGCGCGGCCACCGTCGACGGCAAGATCTACGCGATGCCGTGCGAGACGATGCAGCCGATCGTCCTCTACTACGACAAGCGCGCCTTCGACAAGATCAAGGCCGCGCCGCCCGAGTCGTGGGGCGACATCATGGCCCTGGTGCCCAAGTTCAACGAGGCCGGCATCGCGCCGTTCTCGCTCGGCGGCCAGTCGCGCTGGACCAACATGATGTGGCTGGAGTTCCTCTTCGACCGCATCGGCGGCCCCGAGGTGTTCCAGGCCGTCTTCGACGGTGAGAAGGACGCCTGGTCCAACCCGGCCGCCATCGACGCGCTCACCAAGACGCAGGAGCTCGTCAAGGCCAACGGCTTCATCAAGGGCTTCTCCTCGATCACCGCCGACTCCAACGCCGACCAGGCGCTGCTGTACACCGGCCGGGCCGCCATGATGCTGCACGGCGGCTGGACCTACGGCGGCATGAAGCAGGACGGCGGCGACTTCGTCTCCGGCGGCAACCTCGGCTACATGAACTTCCCGCCGGTCG
Source organism: Nonomuraea aridisoli (assembly GCF_003236395.1). GTDB lineage: Bacteria > Actinomycetota > Actinomycetes > Streptosporangiales > Streptosporangiaceae > Nonomuraea > Nonomuraea aridisoli. The sequence continues at coordinate 8,158 of NZ_POUD01000266.1, forward strand.
AGGGCGGCAAGGGCGACCCCGGCAACACCGTCGGCAACCCCGGCCAGTACATGTCGATCTCCTCCAAGGCGACCCCGGAGCAGAAGGAGATCGCCAAGAAGTTCTTCTCCACCGAGCTGATCAGCGACACGTCGGTCAAGGAATGGGTGGCGACCGGCGCGGTGCCCATCGTCAACGGCGCCAACTCCCACTTCGCCGGCTCCGAGGACGCCGACTTCCTCAACTTCGTCTACGACATCGCCGCCAACGCCAAGACGTTCGGCCAGTCGTGGGACCAGGCGCTCAGCCCGACCGCAGCCGAGGTGCTGCTCGACAACATCTCCAAGCTGTTCCAGCTGTCGATCTCGCCGCAGCAGTTCGTCGAGAGCATGAACGCGGTCATCGGCAAGTGAGCGCGCTGGCGACCTCCGCCACGGCCTCCGCGAAAGCCGGGGACGACAGGAGCCGTGGCGGCTCGCTCTCCTGGATGGCCCTGCCGGCCCTGGTGTTCTTCGCCGGTTTCGGCGTGATCCCGCTGGCCGGCGTCCTCGTCCTCAGCTTCACCTCGTGGGACGGCCTCGGCACGATCAGCTTCGCGGGCTTCGACAGCTGGCGGTCGGTGTTGTCCGACCCCGGCCTGCCGCACGCGCTGTGGATCACGTTCCTGGTGATCGTGATCTCCTGGGCGGTGCAGACGCCGGCGAGCATCCTGCTCGGCGTGTTCCTGGCGGGCCACCAGCGCTACCGTGCCGTGCTGTCGGTGCTGTACTTCATCCCGCTGCTGCTCAGCTCCGCGGCCATCGCGATCACGTTCAAGGCCCTGCTGGACCCGAACTTCGGGCTCGGCGCGGGGCTGCGCATCCCGCTGCTGACGCAGGACTGGCTCGGCGAGCCGTGGCTGGCCTTCGGCGTGGTCATCTTCGTGGTGTCGTGGCAGTTCATCCCGTTCCACTCGCTGATCTACCAGGGCGGGGTGCGGCAGATCCCGCGCACGATGTACGAGGCCGCCGAGCTGGACGGCGCGGGCCGGGTGCGCATGTTCTTCAGCATCACGCTGCCGCAGCTCAAGTACACGATCATCACGTCGTCGACGCTCATGGTCGTCGGCTCGCTGACGTTCTTCGACCTGATCTGGGTCCTGACGGCGGGCGGCCCGGGTGACGCGACGCGGGTGCTCGCCCTGGACATGTACAAGCGCGGCTTCCAGGCGAACCTGATGGGCCCGGCGAGCGTGATCGCGGTCATCCTGGTCCTGGTCGGTCTCGCCCTGGCGCTGTTCCTGCGCCGGCTCGGCGGGCGCGACAACAGCCACAGCCAGCTCGAGGGGATGTGACCATGGCGACCACCATCCTCAGCAGCGGCCCGCAGAGCACGGCCACGGCTCCGCCCGGGCGGCATCGCAACCGCCGCAGGGGCAGCGCGCGGCCCAACTGGGTGGCGGGCCTGATCAGCTGGATCTGGCTGGCGATCGTGATCGTGCCGATCTACTGGATCGTCATCACGAGCTTCAAGTCGCAGAGCAACTACTACATGGAGAACCCGCTCGTCCCGCCGAGCGAGCCGACGCTGACCAACTACCAGATGGTCATCGAGGCGGACTTCCCGATGTACTTCGTCAACAGCGTGATCGTCACGCTGGGCGCGGTCATCCCGGCGGTGCTGGTGTCCTTCATGGCGTCGTACGCGATCGTGCGGGGCGGGTCGGGGCGCTTCCTGCGGTGGACGAACTCGCTCTTCCTCATGGGCCTGGCCATCCCGCTGCAGGCGACGATCATCCCGATCTATCTGATCATCATCCGGCTCGGCATGTACGACACGCTGATGGGGATGATCCTGCCGTCGATCGCGTTCTCCATCCCGCTGTCGGTGCTGGTGTTGTCGAACTTCCTGCGCGACGTGCCGAAGGAGCTGTTCGACTCGATGCGCATCGACGGCGCCACCGAGTCGCGCATGTTGTGGCGGCTGGCGTTCCCGCTGACCCGCCCGGCGGTCGTGACGGTGACGATCTACAACGCGCTGCAGATCTGGAACGGGTTCCTGCTGCCGCTGGTCCTCACGCAGAGCCCCGACATGCGGACGCTGCCGCTGGCGCTCGCGGAGTTCCAGGGCGAGTACAGCATCAACGTGCCGGCGGTGCTCGCCTCGGTCCTGCTGTCGACGCTGCCCATCCTCGTCCTGTACGTCGTGGGCCGCCGCCAGCTGCTCAGCGGTCTGACCGCGGGCTTCGGCAAGTGAGCGCACCTGTGAGAGCACCCGTGAGCTCGGGCTCGTGCCGGGCCAGGTGCGCGATGTCGGCGCTGTAGAGGCGGTCGTCGCCGCGGGCGACGTGGGCGGCGAACGCCGCGTCGCCCGCGGCGGCCCTCTCGCGCATGTGGCGCACCAGGTGGTCGAGGCGGGCGCGCGCGGTCGGCACCAGCGCCCGCCGGTCGTCGTCGCCGAGCCCGTACGCGTCGGCGAACAGCCGCAGCCGCCGCGCCTGCTCCTCCACCGGGCGGGCGCCGGCGTGGCCGGGATCACCCAGCGGCGCGAACCGGTAGGCGGCGTAGGCGACGTCCCAGACGCGCGGGCCGGGGTGGGCGGTGTCGAAATCGATGAACGCGACCGGCCGCCCCTCCCGGAACACGCAGTTGTACGTCGCCACGTCGCCGTGGCAGATCACCTCCGCCGGCTCGACCGGCGGGAAGTACCACACGGCGTCCGGCGGCGCGGCGAACCCGGCGGTGGCGTCGTGGTAGCCGCGCAGGAGCCGCGCGACGCCCGTCAGCGCGCCGTCGGCCCTCGCCCAGCCGGGCAGCGGGTGGTCGGCGGTCTCCCCCGGCACGAAGTCGAGGATCTCCCTGCCCTGCTCGTCGAGGCCGTGAGCGCGGGGCGCGCCGGTGAACCCGCGCTCGCGCAGGTGGCGCAGCAGCGCGTGCACGGCCGGCGTCCACGGCCCGGCGGGGCGGCGTACGGTGTCGCCGGCCCTGACGACGTGGTTGACCCCGCCGCCGGTCAGCACCTCTTCGCCGGTCACCGCCACTCCCCCGTCACGCCGGACCCGCCGGTCAGTGTGCCACGCGCCCCGGCGCTCACGCGCGCCCTTTTTCTCCTGCACTTTCACCGAACACCCAGATAGAGCGGATACAACTAGGCGTCATGGACGCCCCCGTGGTGCTCGTGGTGGACGACGAGCCCAACATCCGCGAACTCCTCACCGACGCCCTGCGGGTGAGCGGCTTCCGCGTGCGCACGGCCGCGTCGGGCACGCAGGCGCTGCGGCACGTCGGCCGCGACCGCCCCGACCTCATCGTGCTGGACGTGATGCTGCCCGACCTCGACGGGTTCGCGGTGGCGCAGCGGCTGCGCCCGGACGGCGGCGGGCCGCCGGTGCTCTTCCTGACCGCGCGCGACACGGTGGCCGACCGGATCGCGGGCTTGTCGGCGGGCGGCGACGACTACGTCACCAAGCCGTTCAGCCTGGAGGAGGTGGTGCTGCGCATCCGCGCGATCCTGCGCCGCACGGGGCCGCGTGAGCGGGCGCTCGACGACGGGCTGCTCCGCTACGCCGACCTCGAACTGGACGAGGAGACCCATGTCGTACGGCGGGCCGGGCGGCGCGTCCACCTGTCGCCGACCGAGTTCGCCCTGCTGCGCTACCTGATGATCAACGCCGAGCGGGTGGTCAGCAAGTCGCAGATCCTCGACCGGGTGTGGGACCACGGTTTCGGCGCCGACAGCCGCATCGTGGAGTCGTACATCAGCTACCTGCGCCGCAAGATCGACGCCCTCGGGTCGCCGCTGATCCACACGCTGCGCGGCGTCGGCTACTCGCTGCGCGACCTCGACCTGATGGACCGGGGGCGATGATGGGACGTCCTTGGCCGCTGCGCCACCGGCTGCTGGCCGCGCTGCTGGGGTTGTCGGCGGCGGCGCTGGCGGTGTTCGCGGCGGCGGGGGTGCTGCTGCTCGACCGGTCGCTGCTGGCCAGGGTGGACACACAGCTCACCGGCTTCGCCGCCACGTTCAGGAAAGGGCCCCCGCCACCCGGCGCGCCGGCGCCGCCGCCGCGGCGCGAGGTGGAGCTGCCCACCGACTTCCGGGTCGCCGTCTACACCGCGGCGGGCTCGGTCGTCCGCCGGCTGCCCGGCTCCGGCGACGGGCCCGACGTGCCCGCGAGCGCGATCTCCGCCGTGCCGCCCGCTCCTTTCACGGCCGGCGAGTGGCGCACGCTCGTGGTGCGGCTGCCGAACGGCGACCGGGCGGCCGTGTCGATGTCCCTGGAGCCGAACCGGAGCACCGTACGGCAGCTGCTGCTCATCGAGGCGGCGGCGGGCGCGCTGGTGCTGGTGCTGCTGGGCGTGGTGGCGCTGGCGGTCGTGCGGCTCGGGTTGCGCCCGCTGACCCGGATGGAGCGTACGGCCACCGCGATCGCGGCCGGCGACCTGGACCGGCGGGTGGCCGACAGCGACCCGCGGACCGAGACCGGGCGGCTGGGCCAGGCGCTCAACGTCATGCTCGGCCGGCTCGGCGAGGCCCTGCGCCAGCGGGAACGCTCCGAGCGGCGGCTGCGCGACTTCCTCGCCGACGCCTCGCACGAGCTGCGCACGCCGCTGACGTCCATCCGCGGGTTCGCCGAGCTGTACCGGCACGGCGGCGCGGAGCCGGACCCGGCGGTGGGCCGCATCCTGCGCCGCATCGAGGGCGAGGCCGAGCGGATGGGCGTGCTGGTGGAGGACCTGCTCCTGCTCGCCCGGCTGGACGAGGAGCGGGCGCCGGAGCTGTCGGAGGTCGACCTGCACGTCATCGCGGGCGACGTGGTGCACGGGGCGCGCGCCCGTGACCCCGGGCGCGCCGTCGAACTGGTCCTGGGGGAAGGGCCGGTGCTCGTGACCGGCGACGAGCACGGCCTGCACCGGATCCTCGCCAACCTGCTCGCCAACGCCGTCACCCACACACCCTCCGGCACACCCGTCCGAGTAACGGTCACCGCCCCCCTCCCGGCCTCCCGCGCTTCGAG
>NZ_POUD01000267.1 GCF_003236395.1 Nonomuraea aridisoli
GTGGTGAGCTGCGCCACCACCGCGCCCACCGCCGCGAACGCCCATCCTGACGCGGCCAGCCCGAGCCCGAACGCCAGCGAGCCTCCGACGGGCAGCCCGGAGGCGACCAGCGCCAAGGCCGACACCAGCCCCGCCGTCAGCGCGGCGGCGCAGGTCACGGTCAGCGCCGCGGCCAGGCCGGCGTGCCGGCCCACGACGGCCGCGCCCACGAGTTCGCCGCGTCCCGCCTCCTCCTCGGCTCGGGTGTGCCGGATGACGGTGAGCAGTGCGACCAGCGCGATGACGACCGGCACGAACCCCGCCCGCCAGGTCACGAGCTGCCCCAGGTCATGGCCGTCGAGCGCACCGTAGACGACGGTGAAGGCCGTGTTGTGCAGGCTCGTCTCGGCGTACTCGCGGCGGTCCTGCTCGGTCGGGTAGGCGGTGGTGAAGGCGGTCACGAACGCCGGCGGGGCGAGGGACGGCAGGACCACCCAGACCGGCAGCAGCACCCGGTCGCGTCGAAGCACCAGGCGGGCGAGCACGGCCGTGCCCGTCAGGGCGCTCATCGCGCCGCCGCCACGCGCTCGGCCGCCCGGCGGTCGTAGTGACGCAGGAACAGCTCCTCCAGCGTGGGCGGCCGGCAGACAAGGCCGCGCACGCCAGCCGCGGCGAGCAGGCGCAGCACCGGCGCGAGCGCCGCCGTGTCGACGGTGAACCACACCCGGCCGCCGTCCGCCCGCACGTCGTGCACGCCCGGCAGGTCCGCCAGCCCGTCCGGGGAGCCTGCGAGATCGGCCTCGATCGACGTACGGGTGAGGTGGCGCAGCGCCGCCAGCGTGCCCGACTCGACCGTGCGGCCGTCGCGGACGATCGTGATCCGGTCGCACAGGGCCTCCACCTCGGCCAGGACGTGGCTGGACAGCAGCACCGTACGGCCGCGCCGCCGCTCCTCCCTGACGCAGTCGCGGAACACCTCCTCCATCAGCGGGTCGAGACCGGAGGTGGGCTCGTCCAGGATCAGCAGCTCGGCGTCGGAGGCGAAGGCCGCGACGAGCGCGACCTTCTGCCGGTTGCCCTTGGAGTAGGCGCGGCCCTTCTTGCGCGGGTCGAGGTCGAAGCGCTCCAGCAGCGCGGCCCGGCGGCGCGGGTCGTGGCCGCCGCGCAGCCGTCCGAGCAGGTCGATGGCCTCGCCGCCGGACAGGTTGGGCCACAGCGTCACGTCGCCCGGCACGTAGGCGAGGCGGCGGTGCAGCTCGGTCGCCTCGGCCCACGGGTCGCCGCCGAGCAGCCGCACGGTGCCCGCGTCGGCGCGCATCAGCCCCAGCAGGACGCGGATCGCGGTGCTCTTGCCGGCGCCGTTGGGCCCGAGGAAGCCGTGCACCTCGCCGGTGCGCACGGTGAGGTCGAGCCCGTCCAGCGCCCTGGTGCGCCCGAACGTCTTCACCAGGCCGGACACGGAGATGGCGTCGGTCATGAGAGTCATGAGGTAGGCCCCGCGTCGAGGGCGGCGCGGGCGGCCGCGGCCTGCTCCGGGGTCAGGATGGGGTGGGAGTGGACGTCGAGGAGCGCACGCAGCAGCTTGTCCTGGCCCTGCGGGCTGTCCAGGTCGACACCCATGCCGCGCTCGACGTGCCGGGCCAGGACGGTGAGCGACAGCGCCATGGCGGCGCTCACCGCGGCGCGCGATTTCGGATCGACGTCGGGCGGGTCGGGACGGTCGCGGTCGGCCTCGGCGTACCACCGCTCGCCGATCCGCACCATCTCGTCGAAGATCGGCGCCGCCCATCCCTCGGCCAGCGCCCGTGCCAGATAGTGCCGGTAGGGGCCCATGACGGCGACGGGATTGAGGGTGCCGAGCGGCCGGTTCCCGACCTCGTCGTGCAGCCTGAGCATGGTCTTGACGAGGTGCTCGTCGCACGCCTCGCGCAGTGCCTGTTTGGAGCCGAAGTGGTGGCGCACGAGGCCGGGGGACACGCCCGCGGTCTCGGCGATGCCGCGGATGGTGGCGCGCTCGAAGCCGTGCTCGCCGATGTGCCGCATGGCGGCCTCCCTGATCCGGGCGCGCGCCGTCAGGTCTTCGGGATCGGGTGCGGTGGTCACCCAGTTGCTCCTGTTTGACGGTGTAGCTGACTATTCGTACGGATAGGACGCTATACCTATGTATAGCGAGGCGTCCAGTACGGCCCCGAGTACGTGAAAGGGGCGATGGCGTTCTACGCTCCATCACGACGATTGGAGCCGACGCCGTGCCACAGCCCGACCTCACCGCCCCCCTGCGCCTGGTCACCGCCATCCGCCCCTACGACTGGGGTTCGGTCACCGCGCTGCCCGAGTTGTTCGGCACGGAGCCGACGGGCGAGCCGCAGGCCGAGCTCTGGATGGGCGCCCATCCGGGCGCACCCTCGCTCGCCGGGGGCGTCCCGCTGAACGAGCTCATCGCCCGCGACCCGGCCGGCGCGCTCGGCGAGCGCACCGCCGCCCGGTTCGGCGCCGCGCTGCCGTACCTGCTGAAGGTGCTGGCGATCGAGCGGCCGCTGTCCCTGCAGGTGCACCCGACCGCCGAGCAGGCGCGGGCCGGGTACGCCGCCGAGACGGCCAAGGGCATCGCGCTGGACGACTTCGCCCGCACCTACAAGGACGCCTCGCACAAGCCCGAGATGGTGTGCGCGGTCACGCCCTTCCACGGGCTGTGCGGGTTCCGCGATCCCGCCGCCACGGCCGGCCTGCTCGACGGCCTCGGCGTGCCGGGGCTCGCCCCCTGGATCACCACGCTGCGCGGCGCCGAGCCCGCGCGGGCGGTGCGCGAGGTGTTCGCCGCGATGCTGGACGACGCCGCGCGTCCGCTGCGCGCCGAGATCGAGCGGGCGCTGCTCGACCGGCGTGACGGCGGCCTGGCGGTCTACGGCGACATCGCCCGCGCCTACCCCGGCGATCCGGGCATCGCCGCCGCCCTGCTGCTCAACCACGTCAGCCTGCGGCCCGGCGAGGCCCTCTACCTCGGCGCCGGGGTGCCCCACGCCTACCTCGGCGGCATCGGCGTGGAGATCATGGCGAACTCCGACAACGTGCTGCGCTGCGGTCTCACCTCCAAGTACGTGGACGTGCCCGAGCTGATGCGGGTGGTCGACTTCGCGCCGTCCGAACCGTTCGTGGTGGAGCCCCAGCACGATGCGGCGGGCGCGTACGCCTACCGGCCGCCGGCGGCCGAGTTCGCCCTGACGCGGTACGAGCTGACGGGCGAGGATTCCCTGTCGTTGCCGGCGGGTGTGCCGCAGATCGTCCTCTGCGTCGAGGGCGAGGGGCGGCTCGGGGACGAGGTGACGCTGCGGCCGGGGCAGTCGGCGTTCGTGCCGGCGGCCGCGCCGTCGCTGCTGCTTTCCGGAAAAGGGATGATATATCGCGCCGAACCGGGCGACTTTACGATGTAGATCTCAAGACGGAAATAGTGCCACAAGCCCCGGTAAAGCCCGTCTTTTGGCGCTAGGCAGCGGGGCGGCCGCGCGGCGACCATCGTCTTGTCCGAATTGTGGAGGTGACGATGATGATGGGTGGCCGGGTGATCCTGGAGGCGCCCGTGACCGACGTCGAGCTGGCCGTGCTGAAACGGCGCGTCGGCGAGCTCGAAGAGCAGGTGCGCACGCTCACGGCCGCGAACCTCGCCCTCGTCCGCGCCATGGAGGCCATGCGCGAGGAGGCCAGACGCATCCTCACGGGCCCGCCCGCGACCACGGTGCAACAGGCGGCCCAGCCGGTGGCCGCCGGGACCACGGTGCAACAGGCCGCCGAGCCGGTGGCCGCCGGGACCACGGTGCAACAGGCCGCCGAGCCGGTGGCCGCCGGGACCACGGTGCAACAGGCCGCCGAGCCGGTGGCCGCCGGGACCACGGTGCAACAGGCCGCCGAGCCGGTCGCCGCCCGCTGACCCCGTACGCGCTCGCCGGGATCCCGGCGAGCGACCCCGGCGGGAACGCTTCGACCGGGGTTTGACCGTTGCGTTCCTAGGCTCCGGTCCATGTCCATCCACCCAGTGACCGTCCAGCACGTGACCGTTCAGCCCGTGACCGTCCCGCACGTGAGCATCGAGCCGAGCATCCTGTACTTCGGGACGCCGGTCGTGCTGTTGTCCACCGAGAACCCCGACGGCTCGGCCAACCTCGCGCCCATGTCGTCCGCCTGGGCGCTGGGGAGGACGATCGTCCTCGGGATCGGCCGCGCCGGACAGACCGCGCGCAACCTCGCCGAACGACCCGAGCTCGTGATCAACCTGCCGGCCCCGCACCAGTGGGAGGCGGTGGAAAGCCTGGCGCCGCTGACCGGTCGCGACCCCGTCCCGGCCGGCAAACCGGACGGCTGCCGCTTCGAGCCCGACAAATTCGGCGCCGCCGGCCTGCACGCCGTTCCCTCCGACGGCGTGCGGCCGCCGCGCGTGGCGGAGTGTCCCCTGCAGTTCGAGGCGACAGCGGTGAGCGTACGCGCGGACGCGTCCGGCTCGTTCGTCATCGCCGAGGCCGTGGTGTCGAAGGTGCACGCCGACCCCCGCCTCGTCGTCCCGGGCACGAACCACGTGGACCCGGGCGCGTGGAGCCCGTTGATCTACAACTTCCGCCACTACTTCGGCCTCGGCCCCGAACTGGGCCACTCCTATCGCTCGCAGACCCCGCCCGGCTCAGTGGTCGGGGTGGGCCAGGAAACGCCCGAAGCGGCCCTGGTGGTAGAGGAGCGGGCGGCCGGAGCCGTGCACGGCGGCCTCGGCGACCAGGCCGACGACGAGGATGTGGTCGCCGACCGTGACCCTGTCGTAGGGCAGGCAGATCAGGTGCGCTGAGACGTCGTCGAGCAGCGGGGCGCCCAGCGGGCCGGGGCGCCAGCGGGTGGGCGCGGCGAAGCGGTCGGCGCCCTTGCGGGCGAACCTGGCCGCCAGCTCGGCCTGGTCACTGGCCAGGATGTTGACCGCGAAGTGGCCGGCCGCGCCCAGCCGCGGCCAGGTGGTGGAGGAACGGTCGACGTAGAAGGAGACGAGCGGCGGTTCGAGGCTGACGGAGGAGAACGAGGTGGCGGTGAGCCCGACGGGGACGCCGCCGTTCTGCGCGGTGATGATCACGACGCCGCTGGCGTGCGCGGCGAGCGTGCGCCGGAACCGCTCGCCTCCCACCGCGCGGTCGGGAAGGGTGTCGGTCATGCGGGCGCCCCCGCCCTGCCGGGACCTGATGTCACTGACGGCACGATCACGAGAGAGCTCCTCACGGGAGAAGGTCATGGCCGGCCGTCGAGCGCCGCGCGCACGTGCGGCGCGACGGCGGCCTGCCAGAGATCCAGCACCTCCCGCAGCCGCGGGAGGTCCGCCTCGACCAGCGCGAGGCCGGGTGTCGGGACGCTCGCGCCCAGCTCCACCAGGAGCGGGCGCAGGTGGACCTCGACGGCGAGCGCGTGCCGCGGGTCGCCCATCACCAGCACGGGCAGCGCCAGCGTGCCGGCCAGGGCGCGCGACGGCAGCCCGTCCAGGAACACCTTGAGCAGTCCCGTGTAGGTGCCCTTGTACGTGGGGCCGGCCACGACGAGCACCTTCGCCGCGGCGACCCGTTCACGGGCCGCCGTCACCTCCGGCGGCGGCACGGGCGCGAGCAGTCGCGGCGCGAGGGCCGACAGGTCCACCAGCGCGACGGGGTCGTCGTGCCCGGCGCCCTTGGCCAGCGTCTCGGCGATCTCGACCGCGGCGTCGAACGTCCTGGTCCCGCCGCGCGGGTTGCCGACCAGCGCCACCACGCCGTCACCGGGCACGCAGACCACCGCCCGAGAGTGATCCGTACTGGCTGGCGGGTCTGGGCAGGCCGTAGTGGGAGCGCAGGGTGGAGCCCTCGTAGGCGGTCCTGAACAGGCCGCGGCGCCGCAGGATGGGCACCACCTCGTCGGCGAACGCGTCGAACCCGCCGTTCAGGTACGGCGGCATGACGTTGAAGCCGTCGGCCGCGCCGCCGAGGAACCACTCCTGCATGCGGTCGGCGATCTGCTCGGGCGTCCCGGCGGTCACCCAGTGCCCGCGGGCGCCGGCCAGGCGGTGCAGGAGTTGCCTGATCGTGGGCCGCTCCCGGTCGATGATGTCCACCACGACCTGGAAGCGGCTGCCGTAGCCGCGCTGCTCATGCGTGGGCAGCTTCTCCCTCGGCACCGGGCCGTCGAGGTCGTGGCCGGACAGGTCGACGCCGAGGAGCTGGCGCAGCTGCCGCAGCGAGTACTCGGGCTGGGTCAGCTCGTCGAACTCCTTCTGCAGCGCCAGCGCCTCCGCCTCGGTCGAGCCGATGAACGGGCTGATCCCCGGCAGCACCTTGACGAGGTCGGGGTCGCGGCCTTCGGCCTTCACCCTGGCCTTGACGTCGGCGTAGAACGCGCGGGCGTTGCCGAGCGTCTGGTGGGCGGTGAAGATCGCCTCGGCGTGGCGGGCGGCGAACGCCTTGCCGTCCTCCGAGGAGCCCGCCTGCACGTAGACGGGCCTGCCCTGCGGGATGCGCGGGGTGTTGAGCGGGCCGCGGACGCGCAGCCACTCGCCGGCGTGCTCGATGGGGTGGATCTTGGCGTCGTCGGCGAAGACGCCCGACTCGGGGTCGATGACCAGCGCGTCGTCCTCCCAGCTGTCCCACAGCGCGCTCACCACGCGGACGAACTCGTCCGCCCGGGCGTACCGCGACGCGTGCTCCGGGTGCTCGTCGAGGCCGAAGTTCTGCGCCGCCTGCGGGGCGCCGGTGGTGACGATGTTCCACCCGGCCCGCCCGCCGCTGAGGTGGTCGAGCGAGGCGAACAACCGCGCCAGGTTGTACGGCTCCAGGTACGTCGTGGAGGCCGTGGCGATCAGCCCGATCCTGCTGGTGGCCATGGCGAGGGCGGACAACCAGGTGAACGGCTCCAGCCGGAACCGGCTGGCGTAGCGGACGTTGTCCGGCAGCGAGGGCCCGTCGGCGAAGAAGACCGCGTCGAACGTGGCCTCCTCCGCCCGCCGGGCGAGCTCCTGGTAGTAGGTGATGTCCAGCACCCGGTGCGGCTCGGCGCCGCGGAAGCGCCAGGCGGCCTCGTGGTGCCCGGCCGGGTAGACGAACAGGTTGAGGTTGAGCTGTCTCACGTGCGTTCTTCTCCCGTCACGCCGAGCGCGCGCAGCAGCTCGGCTCGGATCTCGGTGGTGTGCCGGCCGCCGTCGAGCCGCTGCTCGGCGGCGATCCTGCCGTGGTCGAGCACGACGACGCGGTCGGCCAGAGCGATGGCCTCGTCCACGTCGTGGGTGACCAGGAGCACGGCGGGCCGGTGCTGCTCGACCAGGCGGCGCAGCAGGGCGTGCATCCTGACCCGGGTCAGGGCGTCGAGGGCGCCGAAGGGTTCGTCGGCGAGCAGCAGCCGGGGCTCGCGGACGAGGGAGCGGGCCAGGGCCACCCGCTGCTGCTCGCCGCCGGACAGCTCGTTCGGCCAGGCGCGTTCCCGGCCGGCCAGGCCCACCTCGGCCAGGCTCTCCCGGCCGCGGGCCGCGGCCCCGTCGAGGCCGAGGACGACGTTGTCCAGCACCCGCTGCCAGGGCAGCAGCCGGGCGTCCTGGAAGACCACCGACACCTGCGCGGGCACGTCCACGAGCCCGTCGCCCGCCACGTCGCCGTCGAGGCCGGCCAGGGCGCGCAGCAGGGTGCTCTTGCCGGATCCGCTCTGCCCGAGCAGGGCCACGAACTCGCCCGGCTCGATCTCCAGGTCCAGGCGGTCCAGGATGGTGCGGGAGCCGTACCGGCGGGTGAGCGCCTCGACGCGGATCAGCCGGCGAGTGTCCGTCGCCATGACAGGGCCCTCCTCTCCACGAGCCGCACGCCGGCGTCGGAGAAGAGGCCGAGCAGGCCGTACAGGACGATGCCGACGAGGATCACGTCGGTCTGCCCGTAGGTGCGCGCGAGGTCCATCATGTAGCCGATGCCGGTGGTGGAGTTGATCAGCTCGGCCACCACCAGGTACAGCCAGGCCGTGGTGACCGCGAAGCGCATGCCGAGCAGGAAGCCGGGCAGCGCCCCCGGCAGGACCACCTTCCTGATGAACGCGCCGCGCCCGAGGCCGACGGTCTCGGCCAGCTCGACGTAGCGGCTGTCGATGCTGCGCAGCCCGTTGTGCGTATGGACGTAGATCGGCACGAACACCCCGAGGGCGATGACGGTGACCTTCATGCCCTCGCCGATGCCGAGCCACAAAATCAGCAGCGGCATCAGCGCGAGCGCCGGAACGGCCCGCTTGATCTGGACGGGCCCGTCGATCACGGCCTCGCCCCAGCGGCTCAGCCCGGAGACCAGCGCGAGCAGCGTGCCGAGCGGGATGCCGAAGGCCAGCCCCAGCAGGACGCGCCAGACGGAGGCGAGCAGGTTGTCCTGCAGCCGGCCCGACTCGATCAGCTCGGCCGCGGTGGTGACCACCGTCCATGGCGCCGACAGGAAGCGGGGGTCGAGCAGACCGGTCGCCGAGGTCACCGACCAGAGCGCGAGCAGCAGCGACGGGCCCACCAGGAAGCCGAGTCTGATCCGCGGGCCGGGCCGCAGCCTCTTGGGCCGGTGGACGGCCGCCTCGGGGCGGGTGGCGACGAGGGTCATCAGGCACCATCCTTGATCGCGTCCGCGCCCACCGGCTGGAAGCGCAGGTCGTACAGGTCCTCGGCCTTGAGCGGCGGGTTGCCGGTCTCCTCGGCGAGGATGTCGATGATCTCCTGGTGCCGGGCGACGGCCTGCGACCAGTCGGCGGGGATGTCGGGCTCGCCGGCCAGCTCGGCCAGGTAGCGTCCGTCGGCGGCGCTGAGGCCCTGGTCCTTGACGTAGTAGCCGGCGATCCACTCCTCCGGGTGCTCGTACACCCAGCGGGAGGCGCGGGCCCAGGCGGCGACGTACGCGCGGATCGCGGCGGCCTTGGCCGGGTCCTGGAGCGTCTCCGTGCGGACGTAGAGGTGGCTCGGGTCGTCGCGCAGCCCGTGCCGGATGGTGGTGGCGCCGTCGCGGCCGAACTTGGCGACGTACCGCCTGATGTTGACGCCGCCGATGGGAGCGACGTCCACCTGCTTGGAGGCCAGGGCGTTGGGGTAGACGTCGCCGGTGCTCGGCAGCTCGACGAGGGTGACGTCGTCCTTGGTCAGCCCGGCCTGCTTGAGGACCTTGAGGACGAGCGCGCCCTGCGCCTGCCCGGGGCTGTAGGCGATCCTCTTGCCGCGCAGGTCGGCCAGGGTGCGCACGGTGACGCCCGGGGCGATGCCGAGCTCGTAGGTGGGGTGGTCGAGGGGGTCCTTGCGGAACTTCGAGGCGACGATCTTCACGTGCAGGCCGGTCCAGGTGGCGTAGATGGCCGGGATCTCGGCGACCGCGCCGACGTCGAGCGCGTCCGCCCGGAACGCCTCGCTGGTCTGGGGGCCGCCGCTGATGTTGGCCCACTCGATGTCGAACGGGAGCGTGCCGAGCTGCCCGGACAGCTCCAGCGCGACCTTGGTGGACGGATCTCCGACGATCAGCTTGGTGCCCTTGGGGACGGTGGCCGGCAGAGGCGCGTCCGGCGCGAGCGCCGCTGCGGCACGCTCGCCGCCCGGAGCGCACGCGACCGACGCGGCCAGCAGGAACGCGGCGAGCACGGGTCGCAGGAAGGAGGAGACAGGCATACGAGATGGCCCTTCACAAGGGGAAACGGGATGTCGTAGGCGGTTTCGAGATCAGCGACACCGCGCGCTGGCGACGTGGCCGTGGTCCACGTGCGGGCGGCGGGTCAGGTTCGCGGCCTGGCTCATGACCTCGAAGCTACGAGCCGTCCCGCCTAAAGTCAATATTTCCTACTGGATATACATGATTAGCGCGAGAGACTGGTCTGGTTTTATGTCAACCACCCGGAAGAAATCGAGGAGCCCCCGTGAACAGGCCGTACCTCCCGCCGATCGACGCCTCCGCCGCCACCGTGGTGTTCGGACCCGAGAAGGAGGAGCCCGGCTACTGGGCCGGCGCCCCCGGCGTGCTGCATGACGGCGAGCGCTTCTGGCTCACCTACCGACACCGCCGCCCCCGCGGCGCCGGCCACGAGCGCGGCTGGCGCTGCGTCGTGGCCGTCAGCGACGACGGCGTGCGCTTCACCGACGTGTGGTCGGTGCACAAGGACGAGCTGCGCACGCCGTCCATGGAGCGCTTCCGCCTGACGCGCACGCCCGGCGGCTACCGCTTGTACCTGTCGTACGTCGATCCCGCCGACAACCGCTGGCGCATCGACGCCCTGGACGCCGGCCATCCGTCACGCTTCGACGTCGCCGGCGCCCGCCCCGTCCTGACCGCCGCCACCACGGGCACCGAGGGCGTCAAGGACCCGTACGTCGTGCAGGACGGGCCGGTGACGTACCTGTTCGCCAGCTACGCCGAGGCGCGCGCCGGGCTGCCCGCCGACGCGCACGCCACGGCCGACGTCTACGCCGTCGGCGCCACCACCCACCCCACGGGGCTGGCCGTCTCCGTCGACGGCGGCGCGAGCTTCCGCTGGCACGGCGAGGTGCTGCCGGTGGGCTCCGGCTGGGACCGCTACCAGGCCAGGCTCAACAGCGTCGTCCCGGCGGCAGGCGGCTACCTCGGCTTCTACGACGGCTCCGCCTCGCACGAGGAGAACTACGAGGAACGCTGCGGCCTGGCCGTGTCGGCGGACCTGTTCACCTGGCGGCGGCTGACGGAGAGCACGCCCTGGAGCCTGTCGCCGTACGGGACGGGTTCTCTTCGCTATCTCGACGCGCTGGTCGTGGACGGGCAGTGGTGGCTCTACTACGAGCTGACCCGCGCCGACGGCTCCCACGACCTGCGCCTGACCAGGGTGAGCCCGGCGGGCTCACCCTGAACCTCACGGGCGGCGGCGGAGCTTGAGCAGGTTGTCGTCACGGGTGCCGCGCCGGCCGTCCGGGATGACCTGGGCGCGTTCGAACTCCTCGCTGCGCAGCACCTCCCACTCCCCCTCGCCGAGCTCCAGGGCGGCGAGCACCTCCTGCGGCGTCGGGAAGTGCACGTCGGGGTGGTCGTGGTCGTGCTCCCAGGACGGCCAGCCCGCGTGCCCGACGACGAGCAGCACCCCTCCGGGCGCGACGGCCGAGGCGGCGGCGCGCAGGATCTTCTCGCGCGGCATGTCGACGGGAGAGTGCAGGTAGCACGCGGAGACCAGATCGTAGGAGCCCTCGGGGAAGGAGGCCCCGAGGTCGTGCCGCTGCCAGTCGACGCGGTCGCCCACGCCGGCCTCGGCGGCCTGGGCGGCGGCGCGTTCGAGGGCGACGCGGGAGATGTCGACGGCGGTCACCCGCCAGCCCCGCCGCGCCAGCCAGATGGCGTCGCCGCCCTCACCGCAGCCCAGGTCGAGGGCGGTGCCCGGCGTCAGGTCGGCGGCCTCGCGGACGAGGGCGACGTTGGGCTCGCCGCTCCAGATCCGCTCGCTCTCGCCGTAACGCCCGTCCCAGAACTCCTCGGCCGGGAGGTCGCCGGCCGGGGGCGTCTTCGCGCGGAGGGCGGCCACGGCGGTGCGGGTCTCCTCGGCGACCAGGTCGGCGTTGATGACGGCTCCGGCGCGCACGCCCGCCGCCGCGGCGGAGATGACCTGGTCCATGAGGTTCGTGACGTTGCCCGCCGCCCACACGCCCGGCACGCTCGTCGCCCCCGACGGGTCGGCCGGGACGTACGTCCCGACGACGTGGCCGCCCATCTCCAGCTCGGCGGTCTCCAGCCCCAGGCCGGCCAGGTGCTCCGTCCGGGCCGTCATGCGTCCGGCGGCGACGAGCACCCGGCGCGGGACCTCGCGCCCGTCCGCCAGCCGCAGGCCGCGCAGGCGCCCGCCGTCGAGGACCGCCTCGGTCACCTCGCCCTCCACCACGGTGACGCCCCTGGCGGCGAGCTCCTCGCGCGCCTCCTCGCCCGGCTCGGGCGCGGTGTGCAGGAACAGCGTCACGTCGTCGCTCCACTGCCGCCACAGCAGCGCCTGGTGCACGGCCATCGGGCCCGTGGCGAGGACGCCGATCGGCTGGTCGCGCACCTCCCAGCCGTGGCAGTACGGGCAGTGCAGCACGTCGCTCCCCCACAGCCCGGCCAGGCCCGGCACGTCGGGCAGCTCGTCCACCACGCCCGTGGTCACCAGCAGCCGGCGGGCCTCGACCGCCGTCCCGTCCTCGCGGGTGACGCGGAAGCGGCCCTCGCCGAGCCGCTCGGCGCCCGTGACGGCGCCCGTCACGATCTCGACGCCGTACGCGGCCAGCTCCTCGCGGGCGATGGCCAGCAGCTCCCGCGGCGGCACGCCCTCGCGCGTCAGGAAGGCATGCACCCCTTGCGCGGGCGCGTTGCGCGGCGTGCCCGAATCGATCACCAGTACGTTGCGCCGGGCCCGGCCCAGCGCGAGTGCCCCGCTCAGACCGGCGGCGCCGCCGCCGATCACCACCACGTCGTATGTCGTGTCCATGGCGCCAACTGTCGCCGCGGCCATGACGATTTGCCAAATTCCGTTGCCGGAATGGCAAACTGGTCGGCATGGATCTCGATGGAGTGCTCCAGTCGGTCGGCCCGCGGCTCCGGGCGATGCGCCAGGAGCGGGGCACGACGCTGGCGGAGTTGTCCACCACCACCGGCATCTCGGTGAGCACGCTGTCGCGGCTGGAGTCGGGGCAGCGCAGGCCGACGCTGGAGCTGCTGCTCCTGCTGGCCCGGGCGTACCAGGTGCAGCTCGACGAGCTGATCGGCGCGCCCGTGACCGGCGACCCGCGCGTTCACCTGCGGCCGGTCGAGCGCTTCGGCATGACGTACATCCCGCTGAGCCGGCGGGCGGGCGGGCTGCAGGCGTTCAAGCAGATCTACCCGCCGCACTGGCCGGGCTACGAGCCCGAGCAGCGGGTCCACGAGGGTTACGAGTGGCTGTACGTGCTGGGCGGTCGGCTGCGGCTGCGGCTCGGCCCGCACGACGTGGTGCTGGGGGCGGGCGAGGTGGCCGAGTTCGACACGCGCACGCCGCACGCCTTCGTCAACCCCGGCGACGAGCCCACCGAGGTGCTCGCCCTGTTCGGCCCCCAGGGCGAACGCATGCACGTCCGCGCCCGCCCCCAGCACCACGTCGTGCGGGCC
>NZ_POUD01000268.1 GCF_003236395.1 Nonomuraea aridisoli
GTCATGTTCACCCCGCTGCCCATGAACGCCAGCCCCGCGAACGTCGGCATCCGCAGCGCCGCCGCGAGCGCCACCGGGCCGCCCGCCATCAGCAACATCAGCGGCAGGCCCAGCAGCAGCATGAACATCACCGTCAGCGTCCCGGCCGCGCTGCGCATCGCGAGGCCCGCCCCCACGGTCATCACCGCCACCAGCGCGTAGAACACGCCCACGCCCAGCAGGTCGCGCACCACCTCGCCGGGCGGCAGCACGACGAGCCCGCCGAACAGGTCGATCGACAGCAGCAGGTGAACGGCCGCCGTCGCCGCCGCCCCTGACAGCATGCCCGCGACCGCCATCACCGGCGCCACCACCAGCGCCTTGGCCGCCAGCATCACCCCGCGCACCGGCGTCGCCTGCAACGTCACCCGGACGGTGCCGGAGGCGTACTCGGAGGTGACCGCCAGCATCGCCGCCGCCACCAGGGCGAACTGGGCGAACGACGTGGCCGCGACCACCGGCTCGCTCGCCGTCAGCCGCAGCCCCGTCTCGCCGTCCCGCAGGGCCTCGGTGGCGGTGGAGCCGCCCAGCGTGACCGCGCCGAGCACCATGAGGAGCAGCGCGCCGCCCAGGCACCACCACGTGGACCTGACCGACCACAACTTCACCCACTCGGCCGCGGCCGCCTGCCGCAGAGTGCTCATGCCCCCGCCCTTTCCGCTCCGTACTCGACGCTGTCCGAGGTCAGCTCCTGGTAGGCCTGTTCCAGCGAGGCCTCGCGGGTACGCAGCCCGTGCAGCCGGATGCCCGCCTCGTACGCCAGGTCGCCGACCCGCTCGACGGGCGCGCCGGTCACCTCCAGCTCGTTCTCGCCCAGCCGGTCCACCCGGACGCCGGCGGCGCGCAGCCGTACGGCGAGGTCGCCGGCGTGCGGGGTGCGGACCAGCACGGCCGTCAGGGAGCTGCCCGCGATGACCTCCGCCAGCGGCGCGTCCATGATGAGGCGGCCCTTGCCGATCACCACGAGGTGGTCGGCGGTCAGCTGCATCTCGCTCATCAGGTGACTGGAGACGAACACCGTGCGCCCCTCGGCCGCCAGCGAGCGCATCAGCCCGCGCACCCAGCGCACCCCGTCGGGGTCGAGCCCGTTGACCGGCTCGTCGAACAGCAGCACCTCGGGGTCGCCCAGCAGCGCCGCCGCGATGCCGAGCCGCTGACTCATCCCGAGGGACAGCGCCCCGGCCCGCTTGCCGGCCGCGCTCGCCATCCCGACCTTCTCCAGCACCTCGTCCACCCGCCGCCGCGGGATGCCGTTGCTGCGGGCCAGCGCGAGCAGGTGCGCCCGCCCGCTGCGGCCCGGGTGCAGCGCCCGCGCGTCGAGCAGCGCCCCCACCGTGCGCAGCGGGTCTTTGATCCGGTGGTACGGCACGCCGCCGACGAGCGCCGTGCCCGCGCTCGGCCGGTCGAGGCCGAGGATCAGGCGCATGGTGGTCGACTTGCCGGCGCCGTTCGGGCCCAGGAAACCCGTCACGGCGCCGGGTCTCAGCTCCAGCGACAGGTCGTCTACCGCCACCCGGTCTCCGTACCGTTTGGTCAAACCCCTCAGACTGATCACGCCGCACCACGTTAGGCAGCCGCGCGAGCGGCGGCCATGGGGGCGGACCGCCGACCTCGATGGCGGAAAACCGTAACCGGAATGTCCCGGAAGCGGCCGGGTAGGGACACTCGCGCCGTTCAACCAGGGGGAAGGACCACGTATGACCGTCAAGCTCGCCGACGGACGCTCCATGCCGCGCATCGGCCTCGGCACCTGGCCGATGAACGACGAGGAGGCCCGCCAGGCCGTCGCCCACGGCATCTCGCTCGGCTACCGCCTGATCGACACCGCCGCCGCGTACGGCAACGAGAAGGGCGTCGGGGCCGGCATCGCGCAGGCCGGGGTGCCGCGCGAGGAGCTGTTCGTCACCACGAAGCTGCGCGGCTCCCACCACGGCTACGACGCCGCCCTGCGCGGCTGCGAGGAGAGCCTGGGCCGGCTCGGCCTCGACTACGTCGACCTCTACCTCATCCACTGGCCGATGCCCGACCGGGACCTGTACGCCGAGACCTGGCGGGCGTTCGTGCGCCTGCGGGAGCAGGGGCTGGCCCGCTCGATCGGGGTGTCGAACTTCACGCCCGAGCACATCGAGCGGGTGGTCGCGGAGACCGGCGTCCGACCGGTCGTCAACCAGGTCGAGATGCACCCCGGCTTCTCCCAGCGCGAGCTGCGCGCCTGGCACGCCGAGCACGACATCGTCACCGAGTCCTGGAGCCCGCTCGCCCGTGCCGGCCGCCTGCTGGACGACCCCGTCGTCGCCGGCCTGGCCGCCGCCCACGGCCGTACGCCCGCCCAGGTGGTGCTGCGCTGGCACACCCAGCTCGGCGCGGTGCCCATCCCCAAGTCGTCCGACCCGGAGCGGATGCGGCAGAACTTCGAGGTGTTCGACTTCAGCCTGTCGCCGGACGACATGGCGCGGATGGATTCGCTCGACGGCTCCGGCCGCACGGGCGGCGACCCGGACACGAACGTCGAGCTCTGAACGTCGAGCTCTGAACGTCTGACGGTCAGAACCTGGTGCGGGCCAGCCAGTGGTCGAGCAGGGCGCGGTCGCCGGTCACCTCGCGGGCCGGCACGCGCCCGCTGAGCACCAGCATCAGCTCGGCGGCCGGCCCCCGCACCGTCACGTCGCCGTCGCCGCTCGCGCGCCGCCACCGGGGCCCGTCCGGGGTCCTGCTGATCAGCCAGCCCTCCGCGTCGTGCGGACGGATCGCCAGGCACTCGCCCGAGCCGCGCAGCTCGGCCAGCTCCGGCTTGAAGTCCTCGGCCGCCGGCGCCGACAGCAGCTCCATGCCCTCGGTGATCACGTCGGCCGCGAGCTCGGCGGAGATCGCGAACGGCGCGCCGGTCGCCGCCGCGGCGTCGTAGTGGTGGACGGTGATGTCGTTCAGCATCCTGCGCAGCCAGAACGCCGGCGGCACCATTCCCGCCACCGACCACACCTCGGCGTGCTCGCCCGCGTCCCTGACCGCCTCGATCAGCTCCTCGGCGCCGTCTGTCAGCCACCGCTCCCAGCCGTCCGGCGCGCCGGGGTCGACCTCGCGCGGGTCGGGGATGGGCAGCGGCGCGGCCTTGCGCACCAGGTCGGCCGCCCAGCGCAGGGCCTGTCCGATGTGCGCCACCAGGTCGCTCAGCCGCCATTCCGGGCAGGTCGGCACCGTCGCCTCCGGGTCGCCCGCGGCCGCGGCGCGGGCCAGCCCGGCCGTCTGCTCGCGCAGGTCCTTCACCAGCCGGGCGGTCTCCCAGGTCTCCATCGCGTCGATCCTCTCGTCGGGGTACGCGATCACCGTAGGAACTCCAGTCCACTGGAGGTTCAAGTGGCGCGACGACACGATCGGGCTCGGCCAGGCACAGCTCTACTTCGCCTGGTTCTTCCCTGCGGCCTGGATCACGGGCGGTCCCTCAGGTTGAAGAAGGACCGCTCGTCCGCGGGGCGGATGTCGAAGACGGCGTCCCGGAACATCCGCATGGGGTGGGGTGTGAACGGGTGCCGCGCGATCGCCTCGAGATCGAGTTCGATGCCGAGCCCGATCCCCGTCGGGATGATGACGTCGCCCTCCTTCGTGAGCACGAGTCGCTCGTTGGTGATCTCCGGGCGCCACGGCACGTCGGTCGCCATGATCTCCAGGTATCGGAAGTTGGGCAAGGTCGCCCCGAGCTGCAGCGTCGCCGCGGTGCTCAGCGGCCCGCTGGGATTGTGCGGGGCGAAACCGACGTAGCTGGTCGCGGCGAGCGTCGAGATGAAGGCCAACTCGGCGATGCCGCCGGCGTGCGTCACGTCGGGCTGGACGAAGTCGACCGCCTGGCGGGCGAGCGCCGGCGCGAAGCCCTGCCGGCCGAACCATCGCTCCCCGGCGGCGATGGGCACAGGAGACGCCCGGCGGATGTCGACGAGGGCGTCGAGATTGTCCGGGGGGCACGGTTCCTCGAACCACACCGGGTCGAACTGGGCGATCTCCCGCGCGACCTTGATGGCGTGGCGGACGTCGAACCGGCCGTGGCCCTCGATGAACAGTTCGACGTCGCGCCCGACAGCGGAGCGGACGGCGTCGATCTGCGCGAGCACACGGTCCAACTGCCGGGACGTGATCGTCAGGTCGAAGTTCTCGAAGGGATCCCACTTGAGACCGCGGAAGCCGCTGTCGACGGTCCTCCTCGCGGCGGCCGCGTAGTCCTCAGGCGTGACGGCTCCCGAGAACCAGCCGTTGGCGTAGGCACGCACCCGGTCGCGGGTGGCGCCGCCGAGAAGCCGGGAGACCGGGACACCCAGCTCTCGTGCCGAGATGTCCCACAGCGCCATTTCGAGCGAGCTCAGCGCGGTCATGATGACCGGGCCGCCGCGCCAGTACCAGTCTCTCGCCAGCTCGTACAGGATGCCGGAGATACGGGTGGGATCGAGCCCCACCACGGCTTCGGAGACTTCGGCGATGGCCCCCAGGACCGCGCGCTCCTTGCCCTCCAGCGTCGCTTCGCCGAGTCCGACGATCCCCTCGTCCGTGGTGACGCGGACGATCACGAGATTGGTGCGGTAGAAGTCGACGACGAAGGTGTCGACCGCGATGATCTTCATGCTCCGGTTCAGCCCTTCACGGCGCCGGCGGTCATGCCGGCCACCACATGTCTCTGCGCGAACAGGTAGAAGACGACGGCGGGCAGCGTGAACATGAAGGCGACCGCCATCACCGTCTGGATCGGCGTGCCCAGCTCGCCGATGAAGTTGGCGATCCCCACCGAGGCCGGCTGAATCGCGGGGGTGAAGATGAAGGTCACGGCGAACACGTACTCGTTCCAGGCGTGGAAGAACGCGATGACCGCGGTGGCCGCGATGGACGGGGCGATCAGCGGCACGTTGATGCGCGTCAGTACGGTGAGCGGCCGTGCTCCGTCGACACGCGCGGACTCCTCCAGCTCGCGCGGTATGCCGTCGATCGCGCCCTTGAGAATGAGGGCGACGATCGGCAGGACGAAGGCGGAATTGACCAGGATGAGACCGGTCAGGGAGTCGAGCAGGTCGAACCGCCGGAAGAGCGAGAACAGCGGCACGACCATGAGCGCCTCGGGAAGCATCTGCGTGAACAGCAGGACCACGGTCACGAAGGCCTTGCCCCAGAACGAGAACCGCGAGAGCGCGTAGCCGAGCGGTATGCCGAGGCCGATCGAGAGGGCCGTCGTGCCGACGGCGATCACCAGGCTGTTGCGCAGCCAGCCCAACGCCTTGCCTTCGGCCAGCGCGTCGATGAAGACCCCGAACTGGGCGAAGTCAGGGACGAGCCGGGCCTCCTCGGCGAAGAGGTCCGAGTTGCTCGACAGCGCCGTGACGATCATCCAGTACAGGGGGAAGACGGCGACGCCGAGCACGACGAGGACGGCGAGGATGCGCATGGTCAGACCGATGCGGAGCGGCCTCATCAACGGGCCTCCCTCTCTGCGGCACGGGCGACGAACCGGCTGCCCGCGATGACGATGAGCGAGACGACCACGCCGACCATGCCGATCGCCGCCGCCGAACCGAGTTGTTTGGAGTCGAAGGCCTGCGAGTAGAGGTCGATGACGAGTGTCTCGGTCGCCCCTACCGGACCCCCCTTGGTCATGAGCCAGATGAGCTCGAACCGCCGCAACGACCAGATGGTCATGAGGAGGGCGAGCAGTCCGATGGTGGGCTTGATGACCTGCCAGGTGACGGCGCGGAAGGTCCACCAGCGCCCCGCGCCGTCCATCATCGCGGCCTCGGTCAGGTGCGGGGGTACGGCCTGCAGCGCGGACAGCAGCACCACCGAGGTGAACGGGAACAGCTGCCAGATGGTCGTGGCGAGGATCGCCGGGAGGGCGTAGCGCGGGCTGTCGAGGATGGCGCCGCCCGGGACTCCGAGCCCGATCGTCTCCAGGAAGCGGTTCACGATCCCGTAGTCCGGGTTGAGCATCCACGTCGCGATGAGCGCGACCGCGATGCCGGGCGCCGCCCACGGAATGGTCACCAGTGCCCGCGCCCACCCCCGGCCGCGGAATCCTCTGTTGAGGAGCAGGGCGACGGCGAGCCCGGCTCCCACGGAGCCGACGACGCACGCGATCACGTAGATGAAGGTCGTGAGAAGGGTGCGGTGGAAGTCCTCGTCACCGAAGATGCGGGTGTAGTTGTCCAACCCCACCCAGGTGCTGCGTGTGGGATTCAGCAGTGACGTTCGCGTGAAGCTCAGGAAGATCTCCTGAACGAGCGGAACGCCCTGGAAGACGAGGATGAAGACGGCGGCGGGCGCCATGAAGAGGTAGGGCGTCCACTTGCTTCCCCGCGGGCTGCCTCGACGCCGGGTCCCTGATCGGGGCACTGTGTTCCGCTGTCGTTCCAGCACAGTCATCGAGTTCGGTCCTTGTTCGAGTAGGAGGCCGCCGGCGCGAGGGGGGCTCGCGCCGGCGGCCTCGTGCGATCAGCCGACCAGCTGGGTCGCCTGCTCCTGGGCTTGGTCCAGCGCGGTCTTGAGGTCGACCGTGCCCTGGAGCGCCGCGATGACGTTCTGCACGACGATCTTGCGGATGTCCGGCGTCTTCGCCTCGAACCCCAGGACGATCTGCGGCAGGCTCGACTCGGTGAGGTCGTCGAAGACCTTGAGGAAGGGTGTCTCCTCGAGCTGCTCGGGGCTTCGCTGGGTGACCGTCGCCACGCTGCTCGCGCCGAGGATCTCCTGCAGCTTCAGCTGGTTGGCCGGCTCAAGCGCCCAGCGGATGAAGGTGGCCGCCTCCTCCTTCGCCGGGCTCGCCTCGTTGATGACGATGGGGGCGAGGATCGCCCCCTGGCTGCGGACCGGGAACGGGATGGGCGCGACGCTGAAGTTCAGGTCGGGGTTCTGGCCGCGGGTCGCCGTCACGTAGCCGCCGTTGTTGAGCTCCATGCCGACCTTGCCCTCGGCGAACATGCGGCGGAACGTCGCCGCGTCGGCGCCACGCGGGATCACCTTCGCGTCGTACAGGTCCTTGTACGCCTGCAGGCCCTTGAGGTTCTCGGGGGAGTTGATGGTCAGGTTCTTGCCGTCCGACCACTTGCCGCCGAAGCCGTAGACGTAGTTGAAGATGTCCTGCCAGACGCCGGCCTCCTCGGCCTCCGTCTGCCGGAACGCCAGGCCGTAGACGTCGCCCTTGGTCAGCGACTTCGCCGTCTCGACGAACTCCTCGTAGGTCGTCGGCGGTTTCGAGATCAGGTCGGCGTTGTAGAACATCGCGTAGTTCGACGCCTCGAAGATGATCCCGTCCCGCCTGCCGTCGTGGACCATGAACTGGTCCGGCTGCTTGAGCAGGTCGTACTTGCTGACGTCGATCAGGTCGTCGAGCGGCGCGATGAGGCCGGCGTCCGAGGCGGCCTCGAACTCGGGCATGTCGAAGCGGATCAGGTCGGGCCCTTGCCCGCTGCCCATTTGAGTCAGGACGGTCTGGCCGAAGGTCGGGTACGGCACTGCCGCGGCGGACACCCGGACCGCGCTCTGGCTCTTGTTGAACTCATCGAGCCACTTCTCGAGCTGTGGCCCGCGACCCGGGTCACCGAACGTCGAGGCGGCGAAGGTCAACGTGGTCACGCCGCCGTCGGATCCGCCGTCGGAGCCGCTGTCGGAGCCGCAGCCGCTCAGGAGGGCGACGGACGTACACATGACGCTGGTCGCCACAGCCATGCTCCGGCGAATGCGATGCAGCCCCATTTGTCACTCCCATAAATAGCCGTTTACTCCCCCGAAACCCCGCTTGCTTGCAACGATCGTAGTGACATGTGCAACCCTGTCAAGGGAGTGGTTGCGCATGGCATGCTCTACATTGCGCATAGTGCAACGTATGGAGGGCGTTAGTGGCACAATCCATCCAGCGCGCGATCAACCTGATTCGGACGACAGCGCAACATCCGCTGACCCTCACAGAGGCCTCGGACGTGCTCGGCGTCCACAAGTCCACGGCTCTGCGGATCCTGCAAACGCTTGAGGCGGCACGATTCGTGCGCAAGACGGGGGCGGGGACGTACGTGTTCGGGAGCGGGCTCATCGAACTGTCCGAGCTCGCGCTCGGCTCGATGGACCTGCGCCAGTTCGCGTCCTCGCACCTGCGCCGGCTCCAGCGGCAGACGGGCCATACCGTGCACCTGGCACAGCTGACCGGCGACGAGATCATCTACATCGACAAGGTCGACAGCGCCGCGTTCGACTCGGTGAAGCTACCGTCTCGGGTCGGCCGGGCCGTCTCGCTCTATGCGAGCGCCGTCGGAAAGGCGATCCTCGCCTACCTCCCCGTGGAGGATCGCGATCGCCTGCTCGCGCACGTCACCTTCGAGCGGCACACCGACACGACCGTCGCCGATCGGGACTCCCTCGAAACCGAACTCGCCCACGTCCGCGAGCAAGGCTGGTCTGTCGACAACGGCGAGCACGACGCCTACGTCATGTGCATAGCCGCACCGATCAGGGATTCACGGGGGAAGGTCATCGCCGCCGTCTCCATCACCGCGATCGAGGTGATCGCGACCTTGGACCAGCTGAAGGAGCACCTTCCGCTGCTGCTGGAGACCGCGACGCTGATCTCACAGGAGGTCGGATACACGCCGGAGCCGCCATCGGCGAGCTGAGCCGCGACCTCTGGAGCTCTCCGAGGTGCCGTCGGCGTCGGCCCGATGCGCCGGCCCCTCAAGGCTTCCCCGGGTCGCAGGCTCAGGTCGTTCGGCATCCTTGCCGTGGCATCCCCATAGGTGGGAGGCGCCACGGCAAGGCCCTGGGGTCAGCCGACAGCCACCTGGGTGCTCTGTGATGCGTTGAACAGTTCGTCGCCCAGGTAGCGGGCGACCACGGGGTCGTCGAGGAGTGTGCCGTTGACGGCCTTGCGGAAGGTGGCCATGCCGTTCTTGACCGGTGCGGACCCGAGGTGGGCGTCACCGGCGTAGAACTCGACCTTGCCGGTCGGTGAGGCGACGCCGGCGGTCACGGCGCCCACCGTGGCGGTCGCGGTGAGCGTGACGTCGGGTGAGTTCCCGTCGGGCGCGGCGGCGACGTCCAGGCCCGTCGTGGTGGTGCGGAACGCCACATTACGCAGGTAGAAGTTGAGCATCGGACGCCAGACATGCCAGGTGTGCATGCCGTCGATGTAGTGCTCCTTGATCTCGACACCGGCGGAGCGCAACGCCTCGGCACGCGTGTGCAGGCTCTGGGCGCTGGTGCCGTCCTGCAGCCCGGTGCCGAAGAGGATGCCGCCGGGCACCGTCTTCAGGCGGTCGATCTGCGCCGGCGAGGCCGCCGGTCCGCCGACGCTCCAGGCGGCGTGGTAGGCGAACAGGTCGGTGTTGTCGTACATGATCGTGAAGGCGCGGCTCCCGCCCGCCGAGAACCCGCCGAACGCACGGTCCTCCGGCCGGCCCGAGACGTGGTAGTTCTGCTCCACGAACGGGATGATGTTGGTCCGCAGCTCGTCGGCGTACCCCTGATTGCCACCGGGCAGGCCGTTGAAGTCGGTGGACACGACCACCATCGGCTGCACCGCACCGTCCTTGATCGCGTTCTCCAGAATGTTGTGGGCCACGCCCTGCATCGTCCAGGCGATCGAGCTGTCGCCGGCGCCGTGGCTCAGATACAGCGTGGGGTACGGCGTCGCCCGGTTCGGGTCGTAACCGTGCGGCGTGTAGACGACGATGTCATGCACCCCGGCCGGGTTGGTCGACAGCGGTGACGGATACCGCCGCGACTCCAGCCTGCCGGCCGCATGGGCCTTGACCGGTGCCTGGTAGTCGTTGTCGTAGGTGGGGAACCTCTTGCTGCTCGGAACGAAGATCGTGCTGCGCACCGCACCCGGCGCGTCCGGGTACTGGGGCTGCACCTCCCACGGGTTGGCGGGGTCGTCGTGCAGGGTGCAGCCGGTGGCCAGCGCGTCGGCGCAGTCGTAGGTGAAGGCGTAGCGGAACGTGCCGGCGGGTAACGGGACAGTGATCTCCCATGTCCCGTCGGCCCCGAGCCGCATGGGCAGGATGCGCCACGGGGTGGCCGCGGTGTCGCCCGGCCGCCACTGCGACGGCGGTCGGCTGTCGGTGACGTTGTCGGGCTGGGCGAAGAACCAGTCGCCGTAGATCTGTACGGTGTCGACGCCGGCGGGCGCCTGGTGCCGGAACGTCACCGCATACCCACTCGGGGGTGCGTCGGACTTGACCAGGGTCGGCCCCAGCGGCTTCGCCGGTGCCGCCAAGGCCGGAGGGGCTGACACCCCGACCGCGACCACTGCTGCCGCGACCGTCAGGCCGGCCAGAAACGACCTCAGCCGGCTGCTTCGCTGGATCCTCGACGAACGATGGGGACACGTGACGGGCACGTTGCTCTCCCTCCGGAGGGCGAAAGGTGATCAGACGTAACGAATCCGGCCTGATCGTTAACACGCTTGTCATGATCGTAGGAGGCTGTGCAACAGTGTCAAGAGTGAATTGCATATGACGTTGGCGGCGTTGCACAATATGCAACATTACGCCTTCGGCTCCGCCGCCGCTCGGCGAACAGGTCCTCGGTGACGCTCCCTCACGTCATCCGTCTTGTCGGGGTACGCGATTACCGTGGGAACTCCAGTCCACTGGAGGTTCAAGTGCCGTTGCGCGACGACACGATCGGGATCGGAGAGCTGGCCCGGCTGACCGGGGTGCCGGTGCGCACCATCCGCTTCTACTGCGACGAGGGCATCATCGCCTCCGTGCGCAGCGTCGGCGGTCACCGCAGGTTCGACGGGGTGGCCGTCGAGACCCTCCACATGGTGCGGCGGCTGCGCGGGCTGGGCCTCGGGCTGGCGCCGATCGCCCGCGTGCTCGCCGGCGAGAGCACCGTGGCCGACGCCGTCGCCGCCGAACGGGCCGCGCTCGACGTACGGCTGGCCGACCTGTCCTGGCGGCGTGCGGCGCTGCGCGCGGTGGAGGAGGCCGGTCCCGCCGAACGCGCCGCGCGGCTGGAGTTGCTGGCCGCCGTGGAGGACGGCCCCGCCGCCCACGACGTGCTGGTGGAGTTCTGGCGGCGGCAGATGGCGGCGCCCATCTCGGCGGAGCT
Organism: Nonomuraea aridisoli; assembly: GCF_003236395.1. Taxonomy (GTDB): domain Bacteria; phylum Actinomycetota; class Actinomycetes; order Streptosporangiales; family Streptosporangiaceae; genus Nonomuraea; species Nonomuraea aridisoli. The sequence continues at coordinate 11,110 of NZ_POUD01000268.1, forward strand.
GTTCGCCGGGTTCGTGGCCATGGCCGTGCCCGTGCCGCCCGCCGACCCGACGCCGGCGCAGGTCGTCGCGTACGCCGAGATGGTCGCCCTGGCCGCCGACCGGGCGTTCACGCGCCGCCTGCGCGCCCGCGCCGTGGCCAACCTCGAGGTGATCGCCGACGAGGAGGACCTGCTGTACGGCCTCGGCGAGGCGTCCGCGCTGGCCGAGCCGCTGGTGCGGGCCGGTGAGGCGCCGCGCGGCGGCCCCGAGCTGGACCGGTTCGTGGCCGTGCACGCCATGGCGCGAAGGCGAGAGGACTCCCCGGCGTTCCGCCGCGAGCTGCTGGCCGGCGTCGAGCCCGACCGCGACCCCCGCCTGCGCCGCTACTGGCGGCTCGTGGGAGAGGTGAGCGGCGAGCGGGTCACGCTGGGCGCGACCCAGCTGTGGCTGACCGACTCCCTCGAACGGTCGCTCAACGCCTCGTAACACGCGAAGCCATCCGGAGAAACAAACCCTTCTTGATCTCCGGACATGGCGGACATACTTGACAAGTACGTCATGGCGGAAGCCTGGGACGAGATGTTCGAACGGCCAGGCGTCCCCCGGCCGCCGTACCAGGCGTTGTTCGCCGCCCTCCAGCCGCCCTCCAGCCGCTCGGCACGCTGGAGCTGCGCGCCCGGGCCGCCCAGCTCGCCCGGATGTTCACCGACCGCGGCGTCACCTTCGACGACGCGGGGGTCGAGCGGCCCTTCCCGCTCGACCTGGTCCCCAGGGTCATCGACGCCGCCGAATGGGACCTCGTCACCCGCGGCGTCCGCCGGCGGATCCGCGCGCTGGAGGCCTTCCTCGACGACGTGTACGGCGCGCGTCAGGTCTTCCGCGACGGCGTCGTCCCCTGGCGCCTGCTGCACTCCAGCCCTCACTACCACCGCGTCGCCCACGGCTGGCGCCCGCCCAACGGCGTGCGCGTGCACGTCGGCGGCATCGACCCGCGCACTGGAGTCCGAGCCGGACCGCCGCCTGGGAGGCCGAACAGTGACCCGCCCGCTGCTGAGCCGCATCGCCGAGACGCTCTACTGGATCGGCCGCTACGTCGAGCGCGCCGACGACACCGCCCGCCTGCTCGACGTGTCCGTGCACCGCGTGCTCGACGAGCCCGAGACCTGCCGCTCCCTGTACGCCGTGCTCGGCCTGAGCCCCGCGCCGTTCGTCAGCACCGCCGCCGTGATGCGCCGCCTGGCCCACGACCTGACCGAGCCGGCCTCGATCGCCTCCTCGATCCGCTCGGCCAGGGACAGCGCCAGGGAGGCGCCGGTCACCCTACAAGACGACCGGCGACGATCCATGGGCCGGGTTCACCCGAAAGGCGCGCGCAGGGCGCCTGTGGGTCGGCTCACCCGACGGCGCGGGCAGGGTGTCCGCGGGTCGGCTCATCCGAAGGCGCGCGCCGGGCGTCGGCGGGTCGCCAGGACGGCCACCGCCGCGAGCACCAGCCACGCCGAGGTCAAGACGATGAGCCAGGTCCAGCCCGCGTGGCCGTAGACGATGCCGCCCGCCGTGCCGCCCGCGCCGCTGCCGAGGTAGTAGCAGAGGGTGTAGAGGCCCGCGGCTCGGCCCCGGGCCTGCGGGGACGCCTCGGCGGTCGCCCAGGCGTTGGCGATGGCGTGCGCGGCGAAGAATCCGGCGGTCAGCACCGCGAACCCGAGCGCGACGACCGGCAGCGACCCATGCGCGGTGAGCACGCTGCCCGCCACCGTGACGGCCAGCGCCGTGACGAGCGCCGGCGTACGCCCCAGGCGGCCTGCCAGCCGCCCCGCGGCCGCCGAGGAGACGGTGCCCATGGCGTACGACAGGAAGACCAGCGAGGCGGCCGCGGGGCTCAGGTCGAGCGGCGGCGCGGCCAGCCGGAACCCGGCCGCGTTGTACAGCGCCACGAACGCCCCCATCCCCAGCGCCC
>NZ_POUD01000269.1 GCF_003236395.1 Nonomuraea aridisoli
CCCCGCGGGAGTGCCCACGTCCACGCCCCGCGCCCGGCCGGCGGGGGCGCGTCGCCGGATGGCGGGCGCGGTGTCCGGCTCCGGCACACCGGCTCCGCCGGCCCCCGCCCGCGTCCCCGTCGGTGCGCCTCCGTCGGCACTGCGCGTCCTCCCGCCGTGGCGCGGGTCCGAGCGCCGGCTCGCCACCGTCATGTCGTCGTCGCCTCCCGTACGCGGCGGCGGGACGAGGCGCAAATGGGGCCTTCCTCCACCACTCGAACGGGACCCCAACCTCTTCGCGGAATTCCGGCGGAGCGTGGCCTGCGCGCGCGTATTGTCTCCACGTCGATCCGTACTCCGCGTGGCATCGGCGAGCAAGGTGAGCTGATGGGTGTCTTCGCTGGTCGTGTCCTTGTTTATGGGCGTTCGCATGGATGACCTCCTGCCGTGCGGCCTGAGGAAAAGGCCAAATAAAGATCAGCAAATCGAACACGGTGTCGATCGAACTCCCGTACGATGTTGTACACCACACAGGCGATAATTTCGAGGAAGACTCGAACAATTGTTTGAAGATGATCTTCAACAGCGATAACGTCGCTGTGTGCGACATCGAGACCACGGACCGGGAGGTCCGCCGGTGAGGCGGGCCGCCAGGCGAGGAGGAGCAGCATGACCGAGCGGGATGACACAAGCGGGGTCAGCGACCTCGCGGTGCGCCGACGAGACTCCCTGGGGCTCACCCCCAGGCAGCGCAAGATCCTCGAAGTGATCCGCGACTCGGTGCAACAACGCGGATATCCGCCGTCCATGCGCGAGATCGGCGAGGCGGTGCAGCTGACCAGCACCTCCAGCGTGTCACACCAGCTCACCGCGCTGCAGCGCAAGGGCTACCTGCGCCGCGACCCCCACCGGCCGCGCGCGCTGGAGGTCCGTCTCCCCGGCGAGCCCGTGCTATGGGTCGACCCCGACGCCGGTGACGAGGAGCCCACGGTCAGCCGCCCGACGGCCGCCTACGTCCCCCTCGTGGGCCGCATCGCCGCCGGTGGCCCGATTCTCGCCGAGGAGAGCGTCGAAGACGTCTTCGCGCTGCCCAAGCAGCTCGTCGGCGAAGGCACGCTGTTCCTCCTGCAGGTGACCGGTGACTCGATGATCGAGGCCGCCATCGCCGACGGCGACTGGGTGGTCGTCCGTCAGCAGCCGGTGGCCGAGAGCGGCGACATCGTCGCCGCCATGATCGAGGGCGAGGCCACGGTCAAGACCTTCAAGCGCAAGGACGGTCACGTCTGGCTCGTCCCCCACAACCCCAACTACGAGCCGATCCCGGGCGACGAGGCCAGCGTCCTGGGCAAGGTCGTGGCCGTGCTGCGCCGCCTGTAGCCAGGACGCGGCCCGGGCACTGACCAACGGCCGGCGCCCGGGCGCCGGCGGTAACGCGATCGCGACGCCGCCGACCTGGCCGGCACACCGACGCAGGAGGCCCCAGCCGCCGCCCACCGCCCGACGGGAGTTCGGCACCGGTGACCTGAGAGCCGAACCAGCGCGTACGGACCCGCTACGGGCGCTGCGACCTCCGGCAAGGCAGAGCCGCGCTGACCACGACGGACGTGACCGGCGACGGGTGAGATCTGCGACGGTGAGATCTGCGGCAGCCTCCCGGCATGTGGCGACGCGTATTGGCTCCACGGCAATGGCCCCCAACAGCGACGCATGAACCGTGCCCAAAGCCCTCGTGACTCTCGCGACCCGACCCGACCTGCGCTGCGCGAGCACCGCCGCCACCTTCCTGGTGGACCGGTCAGCGTCTTCCATCCGCGACGGGTCGCGGCCGCGCAGGCGCTCCGGACGTCGACGTCGGCCTGGTGACGGACATGTCGGCATCGATCACTTACCGCCGTTTCTCTTCGGGTGCTGGCCGGGCGTCCCCTCCGAGAAGGTGGTCGGACGGGTCATGGTCTGGGTCGCCGCTGGTCCATGGCGTGTGTCTTGCGCCGGCTCGCCGGTGGGGAGGTCGGCGCGGGTGCAGGGTGTTACGGGCCTAGCCAGCGGACGAGGTGGTCCAGGGGGAGGCGGCCGGACGGGATGGCGGATGTGCCCTTGGGTGCAGGGGCCGGGTAGCCGAGGGAGATCGCGGCTCGGACCTTCCACGGCGGTTCGACGTCGACCAGGCGTCCGGCCTGCTCGGCGTTGGGCGCCGGGAAGAAGGACGCCGGGCAACTTCCCAGGCCGACGGCGTGTGCGGCGAGCATGAGGTTCTGGACGGCGCGCCCCGCGTCGAACTCCGCGTCCTCACCGCCCGTCCCGTGATCGATGGCGAGCAGGACGACGACAGGGGCCGTGGCCAGGTGTCCCGCATACCCGCCGAGCGTGCTCAGGCGCTTCTGCAGGGTGTGGTCTCTGACGACGACGAACCGCCACGGCTGGCGATTGCGCGCCGACCCGGTCCACCGGGCGGCCTCCAGCACCTTGAGGATCTCGCGGGTCGGGACCGGCTCGTCGGTGAACCACCGTACGGCCCGCAGGCCGGTCATCGCCTCCCATGCCTCCTCGCGCAACGCCACCCACGCCTTTCCCGATCTCTGCCGCCGTGCATGCCCACGACATCATCCCTGGCGAGCCCGGTGCCCGGCGACCTCGTACGGTACGGCGTGACCAGAGGTTCAGGGCGGCGCGGATCACCCTTCCGTCCGGGTGGTCGCGAGTCGGTGACGAGCGCTGGGCTCCACGCGGTGACCGGCGCCCGGGCAAGCTGGACAGCCGTCGCCCGATGGCGCCCGGGGCCGGGCGCGACCGGCCGGAGCGCGGCCACACGCGACCCTGCGTACCTCACGGCGTCGGGCTCCCCGAGCAGCGCTGGGCGTCCGTCTCGCCCCCCCGGGGAAGGGCACGCCCAGTCGAAGGGGCGATGTGCGTCTCCGCCTGGGCGGGCCGGGGTCAGCGGGAGGTGTAGAGGTTGTGGGCGGCGGTGATGGCGTGGTCGGCGAAGGACAGGACGTCCTGGCGGCGTTCGAACGGGGAGGCGTACAGGGAGCGGCGCGGCGTGCCGAAGTGGTCGGCGAGGCTGCCCAGGAGACCTGACGCCGTCGGCAGGGCGGTGTCCTCCTCGCGGAGGCGCAGCGCTTCGTTCAGAACGCGGTGCCAGCGCTCGGGGAACGCCTGCAGCGCGTGCAGGGCCGCGCCCGTCTTGGAGGTGAGCTCGCCGGTCGCCAGCGTGTAGTGCAGCCGGGAGACGCCCGTGACCAGCCAGACGGTGGCGTACCCGCCGAAACAGGCCAGCCCCCACGGCGAGATGATGCGGGAGGCGCGGGTGACGAGGCGACGCCAGTAGTGGTCGAGGTTGCCGTCCGTCCAGGCGGCCAGGGCGGCGGGATCGTGCCAGATGTCGAGATCCTTCGGCTTCGGCCCGCGGCAGGTGATCCCATGGCGCGCCAGGGTGTGCCAGGTGACCGGGTTGACGTCGCCGCGCCGGTCGAGGCGCCCGGCGTGCGCCTGCGGGCGCTGCCCGAGCGTGGCGGGGTCGCGGCGGAGGTCGTCCCAGGTGAGATAGACGCCGTCGAACGGGTGTACGCCGAGCCTGGTGTGGATGCGTTCGATGACCTCCACCGGCGGCGGCTCGCTCGTCACGGCCACGAAGTCGACGTCGCTCGTCGTCGGCCGGTAGTCGCCCAGTGCGGCGGAACCCTCCAGGTAGAGCCCCTCCACCAGCCCGGGGGCCTCCGCGTCGGCCAGGGAGAGGTACATGTCGACGATCGCGTCGACCTTCGGGTGGGGCGTCATGGCCGCACAGCCTGCCACAGTCGCCGCCGACGCCTCATCACAATCGTCGATTCTAGAATGGTCGGGTGAACCGTGCATATCCCCCCGTAGACCTCAAGTCCACGCACGATGGCCTCAAATGGGCAGCGGTCGAGCCGGGCGTCATCCCCGCCTGGGTGGCCGACATGGACCTGCCGACCGCGCCCGAAGTCGTCGAGGCTCTGCGGCGGCGGGCCGGCGGCGACCTCGGCTACCCGACGTGGCTGGACAAGCCCGGCGCCGGCCCGCTGGCCGAGGCGTTCGCCGAGCGCATGACCGCGCGCTACGGCTGGGCGGCCGGCCCGGAGCACGTGCGCTCGTTCACCGACATCAACCAGGCGCTCCAGGTGCTCCTCCACGTCTGGACGGCCCCCGGCGACGGCGTGGCCCTGCACACCCCGGCCTACCACCCGTTCCTCGGCACGCTCGACCTCATGAAGCGCCCCCTGCGCCCGATCCAGATGGTCCCGGACGGCGGCACGTGGCGCTTCGAGGTGCCCGACCTGTCCGGCTGCCGAGTGCTGCTGCTGGTCAACCCGCACAACCCGACCGGCCGCGCCTTCACCCGCGCCGAGCTGGAGGAGCTGGCCGAGCACGCCGAGCGTCACGACCTGCTGGTGATCTCCGACGAGATCCACGCCGACCTGGTGTACGAGCCGCACCGGCACATCCCGTTCGCCACGATCCTCCCCGAACGTACGGTCACGCTCACGTCGGCGACGAAGGCGTTCAACCTGGGCGGCATCCGCTGCTCGGTCGCGCACCTCGGTCACCCGGGCGTCCGCGCGGCCCTGGAGGCCGAGCCTCCCTTCCTGTACGGCTCCACGCACGTCTTCGGCGTCGAGGCCACGGTGGCGGCCTGGCGCCACGGGGACGCCTGGCTGGCCGACACCGTGGCGCTGCTCAACCGCAACCGCCACATGATCGCCGCCCGCCTGCCGGCCGGGGTCGGCTACCGGATCCCGGAGGCGACGTATCTGGCCTGGCTGCAGGTGGGACGGCCGGGGGTGGCGGAGGTGCTGGAGCGTGAGGCCCGCGTCCGGCTCAACGACGGCGCGGCGTTCGGCCCCGGTGGCGAGCATTGTGTCCGGCTGAACTTCGCCACCACCGAGGCCATCCTCGCCGAGATCCTCGACCGCCTGGCCCGCGCCTGGTGACTCACGCCAGGGGCGGCAGCTCCGGCGGCACGGCGGGCGGGTGCTCCTCCAGGGCGGCGAGCGCGAGCTCGATCGCCTTGTCGAGTTGCGGGTCCCGCCCGGCGACGCGGTCCTGGGGCGTGATCAGAACCTCGATGTCGGGGTCGACGCCGTAGTTCTCCACGCTCCAGCCCTGTCCCGCCAGCCAGAACGAGTAGCGCGGCTGGGTGACGCGGGTGCCGTCCACGAGGGAGTAGCGCGAGTCGATCCCGATCACGCCGCCCCAGGTACGGGTGCCGACCAGCGGCCCGATCCCGCGGTTCTTGATGCCCGCGCTCACGATGTCGCCGTCGGAGCCGGCGAACTCGTCGGTGACCGCGACCACCGGCCCGCGGGGCGAGTCGCTGGGGTAGCGCCGCGGCTTCTTGCCGCGGGCCAGGTCCCAGCCGACGACCTTGCGCGACAACTTCTCCAGCACCAGCTCGGACAGGTGCCCGCCGCCGTTCTCGCGCACGTCCATGATCAGGCCGTCATAGGCCATCTCGGTACGCAGGTCGCGGTGGAACTGCGCCCACCCGGAGGCCACCATGTCGGGCATGTGCAGGTAGCCGAGCCGGCCGCCGGAGGCCTCCCTGACGTAGGCGCGGCGGCCGTCCACCCAGTCGTGGTAGCGCAGCGGCGTCTCGTCGGCGATCGGGCAGACCACGACGCGGCGCACGTCCCCGCCGGAGGCGGGCCGCACGGTCAGCTCGACGGGCCGGTCGGCGGTGCCGGCCAGCAGGGCGAGCGGGCCGCGTACCGGATCGACCGGCCGGCCGCCCACGGCGAGGATCGCGTCACCGGGACGGATCGCGACGCCGGGCGCGAGCAGCGGCGAGCGGGCGGCGTGGTCGGACGTCTCGCCGGGCAGGACGCGCGTGACCCGCCACACCCCGTCCTCGTCCCTGGCCAGGTCGGCGCCGAGCAGGCCCTGGCGGCGCCGGGGGTCGACGCCGGCGCCGTTGCCGATGGCGTAGGCGTGCGAGGTGCCGAGCTCGCCCTGCGTCTCCCAGAGCAGGTCGATCAGCTCGGAGTGGGAGCCGATGCGCTCGACCAGCGGTTCGTAGCGGTCGAGCACGCCCTGCCAGTCGACGCCGTTCATGTCCTCGCGCCAGAAGTGGTCGCGCATGAGCCGGCCCGCCTCGCGGAAGCCCTGCCGCCACTCGGCCACGGGGTCGATCTGGACGGAGATCCGGTCCAGGTCGACGGTGACGACCTCGTCGCCCTCGGTCGCGGCGCGGGTCTGCAGGCCGTTCTTGCCGTTGAGGACGAGCCGGCCGCCGTCGCCGCTGACCTCGAACGCCCGCACCTCCTTGCCCAGCTCGGCCTTGGCGCGCTTCTTGAGGTCGTACCGCTCGAGCACCGTCTCGGCGTTGTGCTCGGTGCCGTCGCCGAGCTGCCCGGTGAGCGGGTGCCTCAACCACAGCAGCGCGTCCTTGGCGGTCCGCAGGTTGGCGTAGCGGCCCGCGGGCACCGGCACCGGCACCACCCGCGAGGCCAGCCCCTCGGGGTCGACCTCGGTGCGCGGCGGCGCGTCGTCGTCCTTCGGGGAGTCCTTGGCGGGCTTGTCGTCCTCGCCGTTGAACCCGCGCCCCTGCAGGGAGGGGTCGAACGGCGAGGGCGTCGTGGCCTGCAGCGGCACGATGTACGGCTTGCAGCCGTGCGGGAACGACATGTCGAAGACGTGGACGTCGTAGACCGGGTCGAACGTCCGCACCGACAGGAACGCCAGATGTTTGCCGTCGCGGGTGAACACCGGGTCGTAGTCGGCGAAGCGCACCGGGGTCACGTCGATCACGGAGGTCCCGTCGAGCCGGCCCATCCGGATCTGCGACAACGACTCGTCGTGCGGATGCGTCCAGGCCAGCCACGCGGAGTCGGGCGAGAACGTCAGCCCGCTCACGTCGCCGTCGCTCGTGCGGTCGAGCTCGCGGACGTCGCCGCTGTCCAGATCGACGACCAGCAGCCGCCCGTCGTGCGAGGCGACGGCCACGTGCTTGGCGTCGGGCGCGGCGGCCAGCTCCAGCACCCGCCCGAGCTGCCCGGTGGCCAGCGTGCGGATCTCGCCACCGGGGGCGCCGACCTCCAGGCCGTCCTCGCCGGAGGCGTCGGAGACCCACACGGCGCGGCCGGAGGCGTCGAGGACGCGCGGCAGCCGTACGCGGACGCCGGGCTCGGCGCGCAGCACGCCCGCGGGCCCGTCGCGGTGGGTGACCCAGTGGGCGGTGCCGCGGATCTCCACGACGCTGGCCCGCCCGGTGGCGTCCGGGGAGAAGTCGCCGGCCCGCAGGGGCGCCGGCCGCCGGGCCCGTCCCGGGCGCGGCCCGCCGAGGCTGATCTCCAGCCGGCGCGGCTCGGCGTCCAGGCTCTCCAGCAGCCAGAGGTCGCCGGCGTGGCTGTAGATCACCCGCTCGCCGTCGCTGGTCACGTGGCGGGCGTAGAACTGCTCGTGTGAGGTGTGCTTGCGCAGGTCGGAGCCGTCGGGCAGGGCGGAGTAGACATTGCCGTTGCCGTCGGCGTCCGACAGGAACACGATGCGGTCGCCGACCCAGCTCACCGACCAGTACTGCGCCGTGCTGTCGGCGAACAGCCTGGTGAACTCCCCGCTCCCCTCGGCGTCGACCCAGATCTTGCCCGCGGTGCCGCCCCGGTAGCGCTTCCACTGCGACGGCTCCCGCCACAGCGACGAGACGGTGGCGACCCTGACGCCGCTGACGGCCACGTCGCTCACCCATCCGTACGGCAGCCGCGTCGCCGGTCCCCCGTCGAGCGGAACCGCGTACGCCCAGCGCCTGGTGCGCGAGCTCTCCCCGGCCGAGCTGATCGCGAGCACGTCGCCGTCGGCCGTCCAGCCGAACGCGCCCGTCGTGGCGCTCCCCCAGTGCGTCAGCCGGTCCCCCTCCGGACCGTCGATCTCGGCGGCGAACACCTCGGGGACACCCTCTCGGGTCCCGGCCCACGCGATCCGGCTGCCGTCGGGGGAGAATCTCGGGTTCGACACCGGCACGCGGTCGGCGGTGAACCGCCAGGCCCTGCCACCGGTGATCGGTGCCAGCCAGACGTCGTCGTCGGCGACGAAGGTGACCAGGTCACCGTGCAGATGCGGGTATCTCAGGTATGCGCCATTTCTCACAGCTAGACACTAATGCGCCAGGCCAAGGGCAGCTCACGATTTACCCCCGCATTCCCCTCCCAGCGTACGGGCGTCGCCCTAGGAACCACCAAGCCCCGACATGTCGCGAAATATCGGGGAAGAGGAAGACAGAGCAACTTGTGAGGGGATATGAGGATCTTCGCTCGGATGCACCAGCTGCCGCCCCGCATGGCCGCCGGCGTGTACATCCTGAACTCAGGCTTCACCAAGGCGGGCGCCGACGAGGAGGCCGCCAAGGCCACGCACGGCACGGCGGTGACCGCCTATCCGTTCCTGCGGCGCGTGGACCCGGTCGCCTTCACCCGCATGTTGTCGAAGACCGAGATGGCCCTGGGCGCCGCACTGCTCGTCCCGGCCGTGCCGTCACTCGCGGCCGGGGCCGCGCTGACGGGCTTCGCGGCCGGCCTGATCGGCCTCTACCTCCGCCTTCCCGCGATGCGCCAGGAGGGCAGCCTGCGCCCGTCGGAGCAGGGCATCGGCATGGCCAAGGACGTCTGGCTGCTGGGCATCGGCCTGGGGCTGGTCATCGAGGAATGGCGGGCCTGCCGCCGCCATTGATCTCCGCGCCCTGGACACTAATCCGGACAAACCAGGGTAGCCAGGGCGCATGGTACAAATCGGCTACACCTTGATGTCCGAGCAGACCCCCGCCCGCGAGCTGGTGGACTACGCCGCCGCGGCCGAGCGTATCGGCTTCGACTACGCCGTCATCTCCGACCACTATTTCCCGTGGCTCGAGGAGATGGGCCATTCGCCCTACTGCTGGTCGGTGCTCGGCGCCGCGGCCCAGGTCACCGATCGGCTGCCGCTCATGACGTACGTGACCTGCCCCATCATGCGCTACCACCCCGCCGTGGTGGCGCAGAAGGCGGCCACCATGGGCGTGCTCAGCAATGGCCGGTTCACGCTGGGCCTCGGCGCGGGCGAGAACCTCAACGAGCACGTCATCGGCGAGGGCTGGCCGCCCGTGGACACCCGGCACCGGATGTTCGCCGAGGCCGTGCAGATCATCAGGAAGCTGTTCAGCGGCGAGTACGTCACCCACCAGGGCGAGTTCTACGACGTCGACTCCGGCAAGCTCTACGACCTGCCCGAGCGGCAGGTGCCCATCGGCATCGCCGCCTCCGGCGGCCAGTCGGCGGAGCTGGCCGCGGAGTACGGCGACCTGCTCGTGGTCAACGAGCCGATGCCGGAGGTCGTGCAGCAGTTCAACGCCGCCGGCGGCGAGGGCAAGCCGATCTACGGCCAGCTCGCCATCTCCTACGACACCGACGCCGAGGCCGCCAAGGAACGCGCGCACCGGCTGTGGCGCTGGGCGAGCGCGGGCGGCTGGAAGGTCATGGCCGAGCTGCCCGGCCCGGTGAACTTCGCCGCCGCCACCGGCACCGTACGCCCCGACGACGTGGCGCAGAGCGTGCCGTGCGGCGCCGACGTGGACGCCGTCGTACAGGCCGTCAAGCAGTTCGCCGACGCCGGGTACACGCACGTGGCGCTCGTGCAGATCGGGCACGACCAGCAGCAGCCCTTCTTCGACTGGGCGGAGAAGGACCTGCTGCCGGCCCTGCGCAACCTGTGACTAGGGGACGATGTTGACCAGCTTGGGCGCCCGCACGATCACCTTGCGCGGCATGCCCTGCAGGTAGGGCGCGATCTTCTCCGACGACAGCGCCAGCTCGCGCAGCTCGTCCTCGGCGATGCCGGGCGGCACCTCCAGGCGGTCGCGCACCTTGCCCGCCACCTGCACCACGCAGGTGACCGACTCCTGCACCAGCAACGCGGGGTCGGCCGCCGGCCAGCCGGCGAACGCGACGGGCCCGGTGCGGCCCAGCCGCTCCCAGCCCTCCTCGGCGGTGTACGGGGCCACCAGCGACAGCAGGATCGCCAGCGTCTCCGCGGCCTCGCGCACCGCCGGATCGGCGGGGCCGGGGCCCGCGTCGATGGCCTTGCGCGCGGCCGAGGTCAGCTCCATCATCCGCGCCACCGCGACGTTGAAGCGGTAGGAGTCGACCAGCTTGGTGACCTCGTCGATGGTGTGGTGGGTGACCTTGCGCAGCGCGACGTCACCGCTCTCGAACGGCACGCCCGGCTCGCTGGTCACCTCGGACATCACGCGCAGCGCCCGCGCCAGGAACTTCTGCGAGGCGGCCGGCGAGACGTCGGCCCAGTCGATGTCGTCCTCGGGCGGCCCGGCGAAGACCATGGTCAGCCGGACGGCGTCGACGCCGTACTCGTCGATCTGCTGGCCCAGGTCGACGCCGTTGCCCAGGGACTTGGACATCGCCTTGCCGCCGTTGATCACCTGCCCCTGGTTGAGCATGCGCGCGAACGGCTCGGTGAAGTCGACCATGCCCATGTCGTGCAGCACCTTGGTGAAGAACCGGGAGTACAGCAGGTGCAGCACGGCGTGCTCGATGCCGCCGACGTACTGGTCGATCGGGCCCCACTTGCGCACCTGCTCGACGTCGAACGGGCCGTCGGTGTAGCCCGGCGAGCAGTAACGCAGGAAGTACCACGACGAGTCGACGAAGGTGTCCATCGTGTCGGTGTCGCGCTTGGCCGGCCCGGAGCACTTGGGGCACTCCACGTTGACCCACTCGGTGGCGCTGGCCAGCGGGGAGACGCCCTTCGGCGCCAGCGCCTCGCCGCGCAGGTCGGGCAGCGTGACGGGCAGCTGCTCGTCGGGGACGGGCACCTCGCCGCAGTCGGGGCAGTGGATGATCGGGATCGGCGTGCCCCAGTAGCGCTGGCGCGACAGCAGCCAGTCGCGCAGGCGGTAGTTGACCGTGCCGCGGCCCCTGCCCTCGCGCTCCAGGTGCTCGATGATCGCTCGGATCGCCTCGGCCTTGCTCAGGCCGTCGAGCGGGCCGGAGTTGACCAGCGTGCCCTCGCCGGGGGTGGCCTCGCCCGTCTCGCCGGGGTCGGCCAGCCCGGTGTGCACGACCACCCGCACCGGCAGGTCGAACTTGCGCGCGAAGTCGAGGTCGCGCTGGTCGTGGGCGGGCACGGCCATGATGGCGCCGTGGCCGTAGTCGGACAGCACGTAGTCGGCCGCCCAGACCGGGATGCGCTCGCCGTTGACCGGGTTGATCGCGTAGCGGCCCAGGAAGACGCCCGTCTTCTCCTTGTCGGTGGACAGGCGCTCGATGTCGCTCAGCCGGGCCACCTCGGCGCGGTAGGTCTCGAACGCGGGCCGCTGCTCGTCGGTGACGATCTCGTCGGCCAGCGCGGCGTCGGCGGCCACGACGAAGAAGGTGGCACCGTACAGGGTGTCGGGGCGCGTGGTGTAGACGGTGACCGGCTCGTCGCGGCCCTCGATCTCGAACAGCACGTCGGCGCCCTCGGAGCGGCCGATCCAGTTGCGCTGCATGGTCAGCAGCCGCTCGGGCCAGCCGTGGAGCTGCTCCATGTCGTCCAGCAGGCGCTGCGCGTAGTCAGTGATCTTGAAGTACCACTGCGTCAGCTCGCGGCGGACGACGTCGGCGCCGCAACGCTCGCACTTGCCGGCCACGACCTGCTCGTTGGCCAGCACGGTCTGGTCGTTGGGGCACCAGTTGACCAGGCCGCCCTTGCGGTAGGCCAGGCCGCGCTCGAAGAAACGGATGAACAGCCACTGGTTCCAGCGGTAGTAGTCGGGGTCGCTGGTGTGCAGGCGGCGCGACCAGTCGAAGGCGATGCCGTAGCGCCGGAACGAATGGGCCTGGGTCTCGATGTTGGCGTACGTCCACTCCGCGGGGTGGGCGTTGCGCTTGATCGCGGCGTTCTCCGCGGGCAGGCCGAAGGAGTCCCAGCCGATCGGGTGCAGGACGTTGTAGCCCTGCTGCATCCAGTAGCGGGCGACGACGTCGCCGATGGCGAACACCTCGCCGTGGCCCATGTGGAGGTCGCCCGACGGGTAGGGGAACATGTCGAGCATGTAGCGCCGCCCACGGGGGTCGGCGTCGTCGTCGCTCGCCCGGTAGGGCTCCTGCTCCTCCCATCGCTGCTGCCACTTGGCCTGCAGCGCCTGCGGGTCGTACTCACTCACGGCTACTGTCCTTCTGGCTTGACTCGGGCCCATCGGTTCGGGCGAGCAACGCCGAGTTTACCCGGCGGGGGCATCGCTTCCCCGACGACTGTTCATTTGTTCGAAACGGGCGGCGCCTCCGCCTGGGGTGCGCCGCCGCCTTCCTGGAGTCACAAGAAAACCCCCCGTGGACAACGAGGGGTCGAGCCGCGACGGCGAGATCTCAGGGCCGTCGCGGCCCGCTAAGAAGCAGGGTCGCCGAACGCATGTGTCAAGCCTAGCGCACGTCTTCGGCGGAACGCCGATACTCCGAGCAGGCCCGCGGGCACAATGGACCCTTCAGGTCCGGTGAGACCTGATGGTGATGTATCCGTTGTGACCTCATTCGTCCCCCGAGAATAGCCTTGGCACCGTGGTATACCCAGCTGAGCCCCATAGACCGGAGGCCGACCTGCCCTTGCAGGATCCGCCGACCGATCCGCATGGCTTCGCTCGTTTCGCTGCGGGACCACCCGTATCTCCTGGAAAATCCCATGAGATCATGCCTGATACGTCGAATCCGGATATAACGGGTAATCCGGACAGATCCTCGGGAGGGCCGGCAGTAATGGCGACGGAGAATTCCGGACCTCATGTGCCGGCGTCCTGGCCGGAGGCGCCCCGCAGGGACGCGCGGCCCGACGCGGCGCAGGCCGCGGCACCGGTGCCGACGTCATGGCCGGAGGTTCCCCCGAACGACGCCCGCCCCGCCGAGCCGTCCTGGCCCGAGCCGCCGCGCCAGGAGCCGTCGTGGCCCGAGCCGCCGGCTCCGGCCCGTCCGCGCCACGGGTCCCATGCCGCGGACGGCAATCCCGGCGCCTCCTCCGGCATGCCCGGCGCCACCTCGGGAGCGCCCGGGGGCCCGTCCTGGCCGGAGGCCCCGCCCCAGGCCCCCTCCTGGCC
>NZ_POUD01000026.1 GCF_003236395.1 Nonomuraea aridisoli
GCCCTGCCCCGCCCCCACCGCGGCCTGTCCGGCCTGGTCGCGGGGCTGGCCGTCACGGATGCCCGGCCCGGCGGGGGCGGGCGCGGGGAGATGGCGTAGGTTCTGTCGCGTTTCCTTTGGGCTAGGAGTCTCTGATGAAGATCGGTTTCACGCTTCCGCACCTGCACACGCAGGCGCACCAGGTCGACAAGGCCGCCTACTTCGCCCGGGAAGCGGAGAAGGCGGGCGCCGACAGTCTGTGGGTGGGCGACCGCAACTTCGCCGCGGTCGATCCGAAGGTGGGGGCCGGTGGGTTCGGCAACACGATCCCGGTCGAGTACAACACCCCGGCGGACCCGTTCGTGGTGCTCGGCGTGGCGGCGGCCGTGACGGAGCGGGTCCAGCTCGGCACCCACGTGCTCATCGCGCCCCTGTACCCGCCCGTCCAGCTGGCCCGGTCGCTGACCTCGATCGACCTGGTCAGCGGCGGACGCCTGATCCCCGGTTTCGGCATCGGCTGGTCGCCCGAGGAGTACGAGGCGACGGGGCTGGACTTCACCACGCGCGGCGCCCGCATGAACGAGCTCCTGGACGCCCTGGAGATCCTGTGGACGCAGGACCCCGCGGAGTACCACGGCCGGCTGATCGACCTGCCGCTGCACCACTCGCCGCTGAAGCCCGCCCAGCGTCCCCGCCCGCCGATCTACCTCGGCGGCTCGGCGGAGACCGCGCTGCGGCGCATCGGCCGCCGCGGTGACGGCTGGCTGCCCCTGTGCATCGTCCCCACGTTCGTGAGCGTCGAGATGATGCGGGCGCAGCGCGCGATCATCGACGAGGCCGCCCGCGAGGCGGGCCGCGACCCGGCGGCGATCGACACGATCCTGCGCGTCAACGTCGACCGGGGCGTCCCTGCGGGCGAGATCGCGGACGCGGTCAAGTCCATCGGCGAGCAGACCGGCTTCGACCACTTCCTGATCGAGCTCACCTACCTGGCCGACACCGCCGACGCCGCCCTCGACGTGGTCCACGACCTGCTCCCCCGCATCGACCGCGGCTAGACCCCGTGCCCCCGGCCGGCCCCGGCGACCTGCGCGGTCCCGGGTACGGCAGCGGGCTCGACCTCTACCAGGTCGCCGCCGGCGTCGTCACCCTCGACTGGGACTTCCCGCGGCCCGAGCGCAAGGAGCTGACCGACCGCCTCGGCGGCGCGGGCTTCAGGCACTGGTACGTGGCGACCGATCTCAACGCCGCCACCAGCATGTACGTCCGGTACGGAGAGGCGGAGGGCGACCTCCTGCACCCCGAGCCGATCCACGTGCCCTTCACGCACTGGAGCGACCACCTCGGCCCGCTGCGGAGCTACGCCGACTTCCTCGCCGGCGTCTACGACACCGACCAGGCGGACGCGACGGTGGGCGTGCTCGCGGCCTGCCTCGCCGTGGTGGAGCTGGAGAGCGGGGTCAGGCTGGACAGGGAGTTGCAGGTGCGCCGCCCCCATGCGATGCTGCCGCTGCCCGGCGACGCGGACCTCAAGTGGCCTGGTTGATGCGGACCATGTTGCCCGCCGGGTCGCGGAACGCGCAGTCGCGGACGCCGTAGGGCTGGTCGGTCGGCTCCTGGACGACGTCGGCGCCGCTGGCCCGCACCCGCTCGAAGGTGGCGTCGAGGTCGGGGGTGGCGAGCACGATGGTCGCGTAGCTGCCCTTGGCCATCAGCTCGGCGATCGTGCGGCGCTCGTCGTCGGACAGACCCGGGTCGATGCCCGGGGGCTCGAGGACGATCGACGTCTCCGGCTGGCCCACCGGCCCGACGGTGATCCAGCGCATGTTCTCGTAGCCCACGTCGTTACGCACCTCGAACCCCAGCGCGTCACGGTAGAAGGCGAGCGACTTGTCATGGTCGTCGGCGGGCAGGAACGTCTGGTGGATGATGAGGTTCATGCTGACGAGGTTAGGTCGGTGCGCGAGGCGGCCGCTTCTCGATTCCTGATCGGTCGCATGACCTGCTTGGCGACGCAGCTCGGGATGCCCTCGCCGTCTCCGGCGGCCAGGCGGCGGTAGGTGCTCGGCGACATGCCGACCAGCTCGGAGAAGCGCGTGCTGAAGGTGCCGAGCGACGAGCACCCCACCGCGAAGCAGACCTCGGTGACCGACATGTCGCCGCGCCGCAGCAGGGTCATGGCCCGCTCGATGCGCCGGGTCATGAGGTAGCTGTAGGGCGACTCGCCGTAGACGGCGCGGAACTGCCGGCTCAGGTGTCCGGCCGAGAGATGCACGCCGCGCGCCAGCGCCTGCACGTCCAGCGGCTGCGCGTACTCACGGTCGATCCGGTCGCGGACGCGGCGCAGCAGGACGAGCTCGCGCAGGCGGGCGTCATGGCTGCTGGTCACGAATGACAGCCTGCCCTGTGGAGCGCCTCGATGTCCACGCGGGGGCGGCCTGGCGGTGACCGACGGTGATCGACGAACGCCCGGGCCCTCAAGGAAGGCCCGGGCGTACGAGAGGACGGATCAGTGGTCGAGGCTGATGCGGTGGTCCTCGACCTCGCCGCTGTCCGCCCAGCCGGTCGCCGAGCCGGTCGACGCGGCCGACATGCGCAGGCGCATCCAGGTGGGGCCGCTGCCGATCGGCCGCGGCGTGACCCACCGCAGCGTGGCGGTCGTCGCCCCCGCGGCGACCTGTGCCGTGGCGCGCTCGTTGGGGTCGAAACGGCCGTCGCGGTCGAAGTCGATCCAGCCGGTGACGTTCGACAGCGACCCCGACGTCACGGGGATCGCCAGCGTGTAGCTGCCCCCGTGGCCGCCGATCCGGGCGGGTGAGCCGGTCACCGCGTCGTCGGCGTCCGTGTCGGCGGTCATGCCGCGCGGCGTCAGGCTGACCGTGCCGGGGTGGTCGGCGGTCACCGTACGTCCCAGGAAGGAGTCGCCGATCGCGTGGGTGGCGGCGCCGTACGAGGTGGGCGCGTCGGAGGCGTCCTCGGCCAGCGACAGCTTGAACGCCGCCCACAGCTGCGGCGTCGTCCCGCCATCGCCGTAGCGCACGTCCCGCGCCCGCAGCTTGATCGTGAACGACGTGAGCGTGCCGTTCAGCTTGACGGTGCCGCAGGTGTAGACGACTCCGCACGTCGTGGACGACACCGTGTACACCCGCTCGGGCGTGATCGAGGCGGACGTGACCCGGAACCCGGGGAAGCCCGCCGCCTTGCTGAAGGTCGGCTCGGCCGGCGCGCCGCTGACGAGATCCACGGCGGGCCAGTAGTCGTCGCGGTTGCGCGCGGAGGTGCCCGACGAGCCGCCGGTGCCGAACACGTGCAGGTGCGGGTCGCGTACCGGCCTGGAGAAGGTGAACGTGAGCGTGGCGACGTCGCTCCAGCCGCCCGGATTGACCGTGAAGCCCTCGTAGAGGTCGACGAACCCGGCCGTCGCCTTGGCGTTGGCGGGGACGAGGTATTCGTCGTCGGGCGCGGCGGCATTGGCGGCGGTCGCCTCGGCCGAGGCCACCCGCGTCTGCCCGATCATCGTCTTGCTCACGGTCACCTCGACCCCGGACGGGGTCAGGCCGGAGGCGGTCTTCGCCGAGTTGGTGAAGGTGGACGACGTGCCGGTGGGCGACGTGTCCGCGACGGCCACACCCCCCAGAGCGACCGCCACCGCCGTACAGGCGAACATTCCACGAAAAATCATGCGTGATGCCCCCGATTGATGATGTGTTGCGATACGAAGCTGCATGGGATGGGTCACGGTGACCGCGATCCGCGCAGGCGGCTCACGAGACCCCTCGTCACCCGGCGGGCGGCGAAGTCGCAGCCGTAGACGAACCGCATGGCCGGCCCGAACGTGGCCGCCGCCGCCAGCCCGACCAGATGGAGCCCGGCGACGGGCGTCTCGAAGACGGGGCTGAGCCGCGGCGTCGGGCTCGTCGCCGCCACCGCGCGCCGCAGGCCGTCGTCGAGCACGCGGAGCCTGGCCACGTCCACCCGGTAGCCGGTCGCCGCGATCACGTGCTCGGTGTCCAGCGTGGTGGTCGTCCCCGACCGGTCGTGAAGGTGCAGCCGGACCCCGTCGCCGTGCTCGGCGGCCGCCAGGCGCGCCCCCAGGATCACAGGCACGGCGCCGTCGAACCGCCCGCGCAGCCACCACGACCCCGCCGGCCCGAGCGCGGTGCGCACGACGTGCCCCCGCGCCCGCTCCGGCAGATACCGGAACGCGCCCGGCACCCGAGCCCAGGCCAGCGAACGCCACCCGCGCCCGAGCCCGGAGCGGGGCGCGAGCAGGCGGGACACCGTGGACGGCTGTGCGACCGGCACGTCGTTCCACGCCAGCGCCCTCGACCGGGCGACGACCCGGACGCTCGCCCCCGCCTCCGCCAGGAGCGTCGCGGTCTCCAGCGCGGACTGTCCCGAGCCCAGCACGGTCACGTCCCGCCCCGCGAACCTGCCGAGGTCGTGGTGGTCGGAGCTGTGCGAGACCGCCTCCGGCGGCAGCCCCACCAGGGGATCGGGGCGGTGCGCGAACGGCAGGAAGCCCACGGCCATGACGACCGTCCTGGCGAGCACCTGCCGGCCCTGCGCCAGGGTGAGCGCGAACGACCCGCCCTCGACGCCGACGGCCGTCACGTCCGAGGTCTCCAGGGCCGCTCCGACCGCCCGCTCCTGGAACCACCGGCCGTAGTCGACGAACCTCTCCACCGGCACCGGCTCGCCGTAGGAGCAGGGCTGGAAGGCGTCGAGCCCGTGCCGGCGTTCCGGGTCGGCGAGATGTGACGCGTCCGGCTCGGATTTCAGCAGCATTCCCCTGGGCATGTGTTTTTCCCACGCCCGCATGGGCGTGCCGAATACGCGTGTGTCCAGCTGGGCGTGCAATGCGTGTGCGGCCACGGAGAGCCCGTACGGGCCCGCGCCCACAATCGCCACGTCGATGATCGGGGTACGCAATTCTCCTCCACAGTGCTATTTCCGGGATCGGATGAGCCGGGCCACGACGCGCTTTGTCGTCTGCCCGGCCATGGCCGCGAACGGGCGGGGATCGTCGGCCGCCAGCCAGGCCAGTTCGTCGGCCGTGACCAGCGCCCGCAGGGCCTTCGGGCCCGCGGTGAACAGGTCGTAGTTCTCCACCGCGTACGTCCGGCCGTGCGCCGCCGGCCCGCGCGCCGTCCAGCGGCCGGTCAGGTGCAGGTGCGCGACCCGCACCAGGTCGAGGCCGCCGGCGTCGGCGAACAGCCGGAACTGGGCGCCGAGCCGCGGGTTGCAGTCGAGCAGGTAGTAGACGTCCGCGGCGGCGTCGTGGCGGAAGTCGATGTCGAGCACGCCGCGGTAGCCGACCTTGGCGGCCAGCTCGTGGGCCGCGCGCTCGACGTCCGGGTTGGCGAGCCAGCGCCCGTACGTCGTGAGCCCCGCGCCCTTCGGATAGGCGCGTTCCTTGCGCCCGGCGCCGTCGTACAGGCTCTGCGCGTGCTCGTCGAAGTAGCCGTGGAAGAACCAGTCGCAGTCGGGCCCGCCCGGCACGTACCGCTGGAAGAGCAGGTCGCGACCGCGCACGTGGCGCAGCAGGCGCACCACCTGGCGCGGGTGCCCGACGAGCGTGGTGTTGCGCAGCCCGAGGCCGGGCGGCAGCAGCCACGGCTGCGCCCACTTGGCGACCAGGGGCAGCCCGAAGGCGGAGACGGCGGCCATGGCGTCGTGCTCGCCGGTGATGAGCCGGGTCTCCGGCTGGGCTATCCCCAGCCCGGCGCAGAGCTCGGCCAGCAGCCGCTTGTCCGCCAGCGTCCGCGGCAGCCCCGGCTCCTGTTCGGGCAGCAGGTAGTACGGCCGCAGCTCGGCGGCGTGCTCGGCGACGGCGATGGCGCACGCGTCGTCCAGCGCCAGCAGCACCGCCCGCCGCCCGATGCGGACGGCCACCTCCCGCAGCGCGCCGACGACGTCCAGGCCGTGCGGCCAGGTGTGCACGCGGGCCAGATGTCGCGAACGGGCGGCCGGTTCGTCGCCCCGGGGGAGCAGCCCGTGCACTTCCACTCCCGCCCTGCCGAGCGAGCGAATGGCGCCGAGCGTCCCGTGGTGAAACATATTGGAGTCCAGCCGCACTACGAGCGCCGGGACGGTGCAATCGAGCATGGTTTTACGTTCTGCTCCTTCGCGGAATTCTATGGATCGGGCAATTCGCGAGTCGGATATCCCGGCAGCCGTCGCACCCGGTGTAGGCAATGAGGAAAACGCAGCGATAGGGGGTGTGCGGTGGCGAGGGCGAGGATTGTCCTGCACATTGCCATTGCCGCCGTCACGGCGGCGGTGGCGGCGGCATGGCTCGGTTTCGGTGAATGGCTCGGCTTCGACGAGGAGGAGGGCCGTGCGCGGGACGCCGGATCCGGGCCGGCGGTGGGTGTCTTCCTCGCCTCCGACGAGCGCGGGACGCGCGACCTGCCCGGGTTCGAGTCGTGGCTGAGCCGCGAGGTGACGGTGGGGCGCACGTACCTGCCCGGCGAGCGCTGGGAGTCCATCCAGGGCCCCGCGTTCGTCCTCGAGCCCTGGCTGCGCTGGAAGAGCGCCGCGCCGGGCCGCGTCCTGGCGCTGAACGTGCCGATGGTCGCCCCCAACGAGGTGGGGATGCCCGACTACGCGGTGTCGCGGGAGCTCGCGTGGGGGGCGAGCGGCGTCCGCGACCATCTCTTCGCCGAGCTGGGCCGCAGGCTCGTCGCCGGCGGCGGGGCCGACACGATCATCGTGCTCGGCTGGGAGATGAACGGCACCACGTACTCCAGCAGGTGCGCGCCGAACCCGCCGGCGTGGCGGGAGTACTGGCGGCGCATCGTGGCGGCCATGCGCGCCACGCCCGGCCAGCAGTTCCGGTTCGACTTCGCGCCCAGCCGCGGGCACGACGCCATCCCGTGGACGCAGTGCTACCCGGGCGACGACGTGGTCGACATCATCGGCATGGACACCTACGACCAGGGCCCGGGCGACGACTTCGCCGACTACGTCAACCAGCCGTACGGGCTGCGGGCGCAGGCCGAGTTCGCCGCCGAGCGGGGCAAGCCCATCTCCTTCCCGGAGTGGGGCCTGTTCCGCTACGGCGACCGTCCCGAGTTCGTCCGCGACATGCTCGACTGGATCGAGCGTCACAACGTGGCTTATCACTCGATCACCGACTACTGTCCCCATGGCGTCTGGCAGTGCCGGTCGAACCCGCGCTCGGCGGAGGAGTTCCGCCGGCGGCTGTGGGTCGAGCCGTCGCCCGAGCCGTCACCGGAGCCGTCGCCCGAGCCGACCGTGGCGCCCACGCCCGCGACCGATCCGGTGGCCACGTCCAGCGTGTGCCCCGAGAGCGAGTCCAGCGCCTCCGACACGTCGAACCCGGCGGCCAGCGACGCGGCGGCCACGCCTTCGGCGGCGGCCAGCTCGGGCTGCTCCAGCCGCAACAACAGCGCCTCGGCCAGCGCCGCGCCGTCCCCCGGGGAGACGGCCGCGCCGACGCCGCCGGTCACCAGCTCGGACAACCCGGGCACCGCGGAGGCGACCAGCGACCTGCCCGACGCCAGCGCCTCCAGCGCGGTGAGCGGCAGCCCCTCCCAGCGCGACGGCAGCACCACCACGTCGGCGGCGGCGTACCAGGAGGCGACGTCGGAGGAGGGGCCGGCGAAGTGAACCCGGGGTACGGCGCGTGAGCGCAGCGCGCCGAGCAGCGGGCCGTCGCCGACCACCGCCAGCCGGGCGAGCCCGTTGCGGGCGGCGACCCGCTCCCACGCCGACAGCAGCAGGTCCTGGCCCTTCTGGCGGGTGACCCGGCCGACGCAGACGGCCAGCGGCGTCTCCCCGGCGATGCCGTGGCGGGCGCGGGCCGCCGCCCGCTCCCGCTCGCCGGCGGGACGGAAGCGGCGCAGGTCCACGCCGTTGCGGACCACGACGAGGTCGCCGCGCACGCCGTGGCGCCGGGCCAGGCCGGCCTCGTCCGCGCCGACGCAGATGATCGTGTCGGTCCAGCGGGCGGCCAGCCGTTCCCAGCCGAGGGCCGCGCGGGCGGCGGCGCCGCGCACCGCCAGCCATGACCAGCCGTGCGGCTGGAACAGCGTCGGCACCCGGCCCCTGATCGCCAGCCGGCCGGCCAGCCCGGCCTTGGACGAGTGCAGGTGCACGACGTCCGGGCGGAAGAGGCGGACGATCTGCCACAACCGCGCGGCCTGCGCGGCGTCGCCGATCCCGGGCGCGCGCCGGGCCGTCCAGTCCAGCCGGGGCACGCCGAGCGCGGCCAGCTCGCGGGCCAGCGGGCCGGTGCGCGGGCAGGCGACCGCCACCCGCCAGCCGCGCCGGGCCTGGTCGGCGACGGCCGTGGCGACGTACGCGCCGACCCCGCCGTCCACCGGCTGCGTGACGTGCAGGACCCTCGGTGTCATCGCCATGACGCGACCTGCTGCGCCAGGCGCGGGCAGCGCCGCTTCACCAGGTCACGACCGGCCACGCGCATCCCGGCGGTGGCCGCGTAGGCGGCGGCGCGCACACCGCGGCCCAGCAGCACCCGCTGGTTGGCGACGGCTTCGCACTCCCACTTCGCCTTGTACGGCTCGTCGCCGCGCAGCAGGCTGAGCACCGGCCTGCCGAGCCGGTGGGCCATCGCCAGGTTCTGCCGCAGCAGCATCATCAGGACGTCGGCCTCGGCCCGCAGGTCGGGGTGGACGCCGTACAGGTAGCCGCCCACGAAGTCCTTGCCGATCACCGTGAAGTCGCAGGCCAGCAGCCGCCCGCCGACCCGGAACTCGGCCAGGGCCGCGTGGCCGTCCGCCACCATCGACTGGGCGGCCCGGGTGAGGTGCTCGCGGAAGCGCGGGTGCGTGTGGTGGGCGTTGATGGGCCGGCTCTCCCACTGCAGGGTGTGCAGGCGCAGCAGCTCGGCCATCGTGTGCTCGGCCCGGTCGGCCCCGACGGGCGTCACCGACAGGTCGAGGGTGTCGAGCTTGCGCAGCGCCGAGCGCAGCCGGCGGGCCCGGCTCGCCTTCAGCCCGGCGAGCACCTGGTCGACCGGGCGGCCGGGCAGCTGGAGGCAGGTGGAGGCGGGCAGCGTCCAGGACCGGCCGTCCCAGAGACCGGCCAGGCGGCGGATCGCCGCGCCGGGCCGCGCCTCGGGCACGTCGATGACGTCCCAGCCGGGCTGGGCCAGCAGGCCGGCGCGCAGCTCCAGCAGGCTCGCGTCGTCCTCGGCGTCGTCCACCACGATGTCGGTGAAGTCGGACTGCTCCCCGCCGACGGGGGTGAGCACCCGGCAGCCCATCCGGTGCTCCAGCCGGAACGGCGCCGCCGCGACCAAGCGGCCGTCCCGGCGGGCCAGGAACACGCGCAGCCGGCCGGAGACGCCGTAGACCCGCCACCAGGAGCACAACCAGCCGTACGACTGGAACGGTGTGGCGGCCGAGCTGCGGGCGTACAGGTCGGCCCATTCCGCCGACAACGCGGCCAGGTCCTCGCCCTTGGTGATGACCTGCACCGCCAGCCGTGCCGCCGAGGTCCGAGAGGTGGTGCCGGTCACGCGTGCGCTCCCCTCAGCACCGCCGCGGGCTCACGCCGGGCGAACGGCCCGGCCAGCCGGACCAGACCGACCACCAGCGCGGCCGCGCAACCTCCGGCGGCCATGCTGACCACCGGCACCGGCGCGGAGGGACGAGTGGGGGCCAGCGCCTCGGCGAAGGACACGAGCCGGACGCGGGTGTCGGTGGCGTGGGTGCCGGCGTACCTGATCAGCGCGGCGGCGGCGCGGTTGGCGCGCTCGGCCGCCTCCGCGCCCGTGGGCGCCTCGGACGTGAGCCGCACCAGCGGGGCGTCGGGCGAGGCCGCCACACTGAGGGCGTCCTGCTCGGCCCGGTCGGTGGTGAGCAGGCCGGGGTGGCCGGCGATCCTGGCGTACGCGGTGGCGAAGTGGGCCGCCTGCACCGGGTCGACCCCCGACACCACGACGTAGGCGTCCGCGGCGTACACGGCGTCCCTGGCCAGTGCGTACGCCAGGCCGCCCAGCGCCCCCGCCGTCAGGGACAGCACGAGCCACCATCGCGAGAGCAGGCCGGTGATCCGGGTCAACGTCATCGTTCCTTCTCCGTGGGTGAGGCGCCCAGCAGGCGCAGATAGAGCGACTCCAGTTGCTCCGCCTGGCGGCGGACGTCGTAGAAGCGGACGGCGTCGGGCGGGGCCAGCCGGGCGGGCGGGCTCGCGGCCAGCGCGGACAGCTCCGCGGCCAGCCGGTGCGGCGGGACGCGCCGCGCCCCCGGGGCCGAGCCGGGCGGCAGGTCGTCGATGGCCGGGCAGGCGTCGTACAGGACCGGCAGGCCGCTGGCGAGCGCCTCCACCACGGCGAGCCCGAACGTCTCCTCCGCCGAGGGCGCGACCAGCACGTCCATCGCCGACAACATGGCCCGCACGTCGAGCGACTCGCCCGCGAAGATCACCCGCTGCTCCACCCCCAGCGCGCGGGCCTGCTCCCGCAGTCGTGCCTCGCACGAGCCGGAGCCGACCAGGAGCAGGGTGGCGCGGCCGGGCGACGGCATCGCCGCGATCAGCCGGTCGAAGCGCTTGACCGGCTCCAGGCGGCCGACCCCGCCGACCACGAATGCGTCGTCCGCCAGGCCCAGCCGCTCCCGGGTACGGCGGCGCAGCCCGGCGTCGAAGCGGTACGCCGCGCCGTCGAGTCCGTTCGGGATGACGACCACGCGCCGGCGCGGGACCCCCCACGCCGCCAGCCGCTCCATCACCGAGGGCGAGACGGCGACCGTGCGGTGCCCGAGCCGCTCGCTGGCCAGGTAGAGCGCCCTGATCGGGTGGGTGAGGCGGCGGCCCTCGATGTGCCGGTGGCCGATGGAGTGCTCGGTGGCCACGATCGCCGGGACGTCCGCCAGCCGCGCGGCCAGCCTGCCGTACACGCAGGCGCGGTAGAGATGGGTGTGCACGACGTCGTAGCGGCGGCCGCGCATGAGCCGGGCCAGCCGGCCGACGGCGCGCAGGTCCCGGTTGCCGCGCATGCCGACGTGGTGGACGGGCACGCCGGCGCGTTCGATGGCCTCCGCCACCGCGCCGCGGCCGGTGAGCACCGCGACCTCGCAGCTGGCCCGCAGGTGCGGCAGCAGCGAGCGCAACTGCTGCTCCGCGCCGCCCGCCGCCAGCCCGGTGATGACGTGCAGGACCTTCACCGGGCCCACCGCGCCCACCGGGCCCACCGTGCCCACCGCAGCCGGTGCCGCGCCTGCTTGGCCCACAGCCGCAGCGCGCCGTCGCGCTCGCCGACGTACGTGCGCGGCAGCGCGTGCGTGCCGGTGACCGGCGACTTCCAGATCGCGCAGGCGTAGGAGTAGCCCGCCCGGCGCACGGCCCGCACCTCGCGCTCGGCGACGTGCCCGTACGGGTAGCAGAACCCGCCGACCTCCTGGCCGAGGACCTCCTCCAGCGCCGTCTTGCTGCCGGCCACCTCGTGCTCCAGGTCGGCGTCGCTCAGCGTGGTCAGCGAGCGGTGGCCGGCCGAGTGGGAGCCGACCTCCATGCCCTGCATGGCGGCCCAGCGCAGGCCCTCGGCGTCCATGAGCGGCTTGCGCGGGGCGCCGGCGTCCCAGGCGTTGTGCTCGCCGAGCAGGCCGGAGACCACGAAGACCGTCGCGGTGAACCGGTGCCGGAGCAGGACGGGCACGACCTCGCCGGCGAAGTCGGCGTACCCGTCGTCGAAGGTGAGCCCGACCAGGCCGCGCGCGTTCCCCGCCGCCCGGGCGCGCAGCAGCTCGCGCATCGACACGCCGGTCAGCCCGCGCTCGGCCAGCCGGCGCAGCTGCTCGGCGAAGCGGGCGGGGGAGACGGTGATCTGCAGCGGGTCGCTGTCGCATTTCTCCACGGAGTGGTACATGAGCACGTACGGCATGGCGGTCATGCGCGGCCTCGCATCCTGGTCGGGGTGTCGTCGGTGAGCGCCGTCACGGCCCGCGTCGCGACCGCGACGGCGCAGAAGACGGCGGCGATGGCGGCGCCGGTCACGGCGAGGCGGACCAGCTCGGGCAGGTCCGCGGTCAGTGCCCGCACCGCCCAGCCGGCCCCGGCGGCGGCGGTGGCGGCCGGCAGCAGGCCGCCGATCGGCCCGGCCACCGCGCGCGGCGGCAGCGTGATGACCCGCCGCCGCAGCCCGGCGACCAGCAGGACGGCGGTGAGCGTGATCCCGGCCGCGTTGGCGGCGGCGATCCCCGTGGTGCCCCACGAGGGGCGGGCCAGCAGGACCGTCACGGCCAGGCCGGCGGCCATCGCGGCCGTCGGGTACCAGTACGAGCCGGTCCGGCAGAAGTACGCCCGGCTCACGGCGCCGACGACGGCCTGGCCGAGCAGGCCCAGCGCGTACACGCGCATGATGTGCGCGGTGGCCTCGGTGTCGGCCGCGGTGAAGGCGCCGTACTGCAGCAGGACGGCGACGAGGTCGGGAGCGCAGACGATCAGGGCCGCGGCGGCCGGGAGCACGATCGCCGAGGCGGCCACCAGGTCCCGCGCCATCCGGCGGCGCGCCCGCCGGTCGTCACCGGCGCTGATGGCCCGGGCCAGCTGCGGGAAGCTCACCGTGGCCACGATCAGCGACAACACCATCGGCACCTGGGCGATCTTCTGGGCGTAGTTGAGGTGCGAGATCGAGCCTTCGGGTAGCGACGAGCCGACGAAGCGTTCGACGAAGACCTGACACTGGCGGGCCAGCGTGAAGACCGCGACCGGCAGGAACGCCAGCACCGGCAGCGGCACGCGCCGCGCGGTCCGGCGCGGCCTCCCGAAGCGCCGCAGGAAGGCCGGCGCCTGGACGAGGACCATGCCGAGGCCGCCCGCGGCCACCCCGACCGCGGCGGCGTACGCGCCCTGCTCCCGCAGGGCGACCACGCAGGCGACGATCCCCACGTTGTACGCGACGTAGATCGCGGCCGGCGCGGTGAACGACTGGTGGGAGCGCAGCGCCGCGCTGAGGTACCCGGCCAGCCCGAACGTCAGGATCGTCACCGAGGCCACCCGCATGCAGTCGACGGCCATCTCCGGCCGCGGGATGCCCGGCGCCAGCACGCCCACCAGCCACGGCGCCGCGGCGGCGGTCAGCAGGCTCAGCGCCACGAGCCCCAGGCACAGGTACGGCAGCGTCGCGGAGACCAGCTCGCGGACGTCGTGCCCCAGCTCGATCCACCGGCTGAACAGCGGCACCAGCACGAACGCCATCGCGCCCTCGATGAGGAGGGGCGCGGCCGTCTCCGGGATCGTCCAGGCGACGAGGAAGGCGTCGGTGCCGGCGTCCGCCCCGAACAGCATGCCGAGCAGCAGGTCGCGGACGAACCCGAGCAGCGAGCCGAGCCCGGTCAGCACGGCGGTGACGCTGACCGCCTTCACCGTGGCCGACGTGGTGGCCGACGTGGCGGTCGTCATCGCGCCGCCCCCACCGGTGTGGCCGCCTCGACCGGCGCGGCCGGCTCGCGGCGGCCGGCGACGAGCGCCAGGGCCAGCCCGAGCGCGACGGACGTGACCGTCGTGGAGGGGCCGCCGATGTCGCCGTAGGCGAAGCTGATGGTCTGCCAGGTCAGCAGCCCGGCCGCGACGAGCGCGCCGCCGCGCAGGGCCCACCAGGTCAGGCACCCCAGGAACGCCACGAACGCGGCCAGCCCGGCCAGCCCCTGCTCGCTGAGGGTCAGCAGGTACATGTTGTGCGGCGACAGCAGCGGCCGGCGCTGGTAGCCGTGCACGGGGTCGTCGGTGTCGCTGCCGGACGACAGCTCGATCGGGGCGTAGGTGTCGCGCAGCTCGCCGAACCTGCGCGGGCCGACCCCGGTCACCGGGTGCTCGGCCCACATGCCGGTGGCGGCGTGCCAGAGACTGTAGCGGTCGCTCACGGACTGGTCGGGGTCGGTGACGGCGGTGGCGATCGAGGCCAGCCGCCGGTCCAGCAGGTCGGACCCGGTGCCGGTCGCGAAGGCGAGCACCGCGGCCGCCGCCCCGACGAGCATGACCCGGGCGGCGAGCACCCCGCTGCGCAGGAAGACCACCACCAGGGCCGCGCCCAGCACGGCGATCCAGCAGCCGCGGCTGAGCGAGAGCGCGAGCGGGACGCAGAGGAGGGCCGCGCCCGCCAGCGCGAGGACCCGGCCCCTGCCGCGCACGGTCAGGCCGGCGCCCAGCAGGATGACGAGCCCGTAGCTGACCACGGTCGCCATGGCCATGACGTCGGGGGCGCCGAAGGTGCCGACGGCGCGTATCCGCTCGCCTCCGTAGGCCGCGCCGGTGCCGGTGAGCACCTGGACGCAGCCGATCACTCCCTGCAGCGCCGCCGCCCCGACGAGCGCTCCGCCGACGATCACGACGTCGGCCCGGTCCCGTACGGTCACCAGGACGGCCAGCGGGACCAGCACGAACACCTGGAGGAAGCGCACGAACCCCGGCAGGCTGACCAGCGTGTCGGGCGAGGCCAGCAGCGCGAGCGCGGCCGCCGCCGCGACGGGCGCGAGCACGAGGGCCCGCGCCGGCAGCGGCCCCCGGCCCGCCAGGAAGCCCGTCCCGAGGCGGGGCGAGGTCACCCGGCCGGTCGCGAACAGCACGCCGGCCGCGATCGCGACCAGCAGGACCGAGGCCACGTCGGACGCCGTGACGTCCACGCCCGCGGGCGCGTCCGTCCCGCCCGCCGGGAGGCAGGCGAGCAGCACCGTGACGGCGGCCGCCAGACTGGGCCGCCCACGTAGAGCCCCCATGACTAGCTCCCGCCCGGCCGGAGCATCGTCCACACCGTCAGCAAGATGATCTTGATGTCGGTACGGAGGCTCCACCCGTCGATGTAGTGGTTGTCGAAGCGGGCGCGGTCCTCGATCGAGGTGTCCCCGCGCAGTCCGTGGATCTGGGCCCACCCGGTGATCCCCACCGGCATCCGGTGCCGCAGCTCGTAGCCGGGGACCGTCCGGGAGAACTCCTCCACGAAGTACGGGCGCTCCGGCCGGGGGCCGACGATGCTCATGTCGCCCTTGAGAACGTTCCACAGCTGGGGAAGCTCGTCGAACGACGTGCGGCGCAGCATCCGGCCGACCGGCCCCAGGCGGGCGTCGTGGGCGATGCTCCACAGGGTCTCCGACTCGTGCGCGTCCACGGGCTTCAGCGTCCGGAGCTTGATCAGCTCGATCGGCTCGCCGAGGTATCCCACCCGCCGCTGCTTGAACAGCAGGCCGGGGCCGGTCTCCCAGCGGACCAGCACCGCGCAGACGGCGAGGATCGGCGCGCTGATGATCAGCCCGGTCAGGGCCATCGCGACGTCGATCGCCCGCTTCAGCGGCCAGGCCAGGCGGTGCTGGGCCGCGGCGCGCATGCGGACCAGCGGGAAGCCGCGCACGTGCTCGCGCAGGCTGACGAAGTCGGCGACCGGCTCGCCCGGCTCGGGGGCGAGGAACACCTGGCAGCCGAGGGCCCGCGCCGTCCGCGCGGCCGACGGGTGCCCCTGCCCGGTGACGACCACCGCCTGCACGCCGTGGGCCTGGATGACGGCGCCGGTGTCGGCGGGCCCGCCGAGGACGGGCAGCAGGGGCCGGTCCCCGGCGGCCTCGTCCAGGAAGCCCAGGGGGAGCAGGCCGTACTCGGGGTGGGCGAGCAGGGTGGCGGCCAGGCGGTGCGCGTGCGGGCCGGCGCCGATCACCACGGCGGGGACCGACCTGCCGTTCATGCGGGCCCGGCGTACCAGGAAGTACAGGACGCTGCGCAGGCACAGGGCGCAGACGGTGAAGAGCGCCGCGCTCAGCCCCACCACGGTGGGCGTCGCCGGCCAGAACGCCGCGAACGCGGCGGCCGCCGCGGCTCCGGTGAGCCAGAGACCGCGATCGAGGCACGAGGGCAGGAGCCGCGGAGTGTAGACGTGGCCGGCGCAGCCGAAGGCCACGACGAGGACGGCCGCGAGCCCGATGCGCGCCGCCTGCTGCCCGGCGACGGCCGCGGTGAACGCCATGCAGATCAGGTCGATGCCGACCGCGCCGAGCGACTGGACAGCCACCCGGGGTCTGCGGTGCACCACCTGCCGCCTGACCTGGCGGTCGCCCCCAACACGAACAGCCACTACTTCTCCGGAAATATCTAGTCTTGACCAGATCAGCGGATGATCGGCTGGCCTAATCCACCGAAAAAGCCGATAGTCGCCTTTTGGGCAACTTGCCGTTATATAGGCGTGGAGCAGGGTTTTCCTAGGTAATACGCGAACAATGGCCTAGCGAAACCTTGATCGTAGTAGCGCTCCCGGGGGAAATCGAGAACATGAAGGCCCGGTTGCCCGGATGGTCACGCAAGATTTCATTGAATGGCCGTTGGCGATGTGAATGCCATCATGAGGTTTGGCCGACGAATTGGCACGGAGAGTCCGCGCTGCCCCCAAAGCTCCTGCGCCCGCGACGGGATACCATCGCCACATGGCGATTGATTCAGGGCGTTGCGTCACCGCCGGCATCGCGGCCGGTCTGTCGCCGGCGGCGGCGCTCTTCCACTCGCTGGCCGACGAGACGCGGCTGCGCATCGTGCAACGACTGGCCAGGGGCGAGGCGCGGGTGGTGGACCTGACCGGGGAGCTCGGGCTCGCCCAGTCGACGGTCTCCAAGCACCTGGCCTGCCTGCGTGACTGCGGCCTGGTCGACTACCGCGCCGAGGGCCGGCAGTCGTTCTACTCGCTCACCCGGCCCGAGCTCATGGATCTGCTCTCCTCCGCGGAACACCTGCTCAGGGCCACGGGCCACGCCGTCGCGCTCTGCCCGTCCACTGTCTCTTCTGTGGAGTAATGCACGTTCGGCGGGTTCTGCGTATTTGGCCACAGAACTGATCGCCTGTCCTCCCTAACGTGAGCGGTGTCCGGAACACGAGTCCGGTACGGGGAACCCGGCGTTCTCGTCCCGAGAGCGCCCTCTCAATGGAGGAAACTGTGCGAAACGTTCGCAAGCTGCTCGTCGGCACCGCCCTCGCCGGTGCTCTGGCCACGGGGATATTCGCGGCTCCGGCCGCCTCCGCCACGACGGCCACCACGGCGGCCACCACGGCGGCCACCACGGCGAGCGCCCCTGTCGCCGCCTCCGCCCAGTCCTTCTCGGGCGGCTGGAGGTACTTCAACGTCGGCGGCCGCGACGGCCGCATCGCCTACCAGTGGGGCCGTAAGGGCGGCCACTACTGGCTCGACTTCAAGCTGTGGGACCGTGACCGCCGTGACCGCGGGTTCACCTACTTCGACGTGTACTACAAGCGGCACGGCAAGTGGTACCACTACGACCGCTACTCCACGAAGGGCTTCTTCGACAAGGGCAGCCCGATCATCTTCCCGCAGAGCGTCGAGGACATCCGCTTCAAGGGCGGCTACGGCTGGAGCAACCACTACGGCTGGGGCGGCTACCACTACTACAACTGATCACACCTTCCGGCCTCAGTGAGGGAGACCGGAAGCGGGGGAGAACCGGGCGGGCGCCTCTTGACGGGGGCGCCCGCTCCGCTTGTGCGCGCGGGTCAGGGGCGGGTGGCGATGCCGCGCATGTGGAAGGAGAACGGGGTACGGCCGAACGGGAACAGGTAGCGCTCCAGCGAACGCATGCTGAAGCCCGCCCTCTCCACCGCGGCCACCGTGTCGCGGCCGGTGTGGCAGCCGCCCGCCAGGCGCGGCCAGAAGGTGGCGTCCATCACCTGCTGGACGCGGACCATCCCCGGGGAGTCGGCGCGGCCGTGCTCCAGGAAGCGCAGTTCGCCGCCCGGCTTGAGCACGCGCCGCGCCTCGGCCAGCGCCGCGGCCGGGTCGGGCACCGAGCACAGCACCAGTGCGAACACCGCCGCGTCCATGCTCTCGTCGGTGGCCGGCAGGTGGTCCGCCACGGCGTCGACGACCTCGATCGGCACCGGCGCCCGCGCCGCGGCCTCGGCGGCGCGCCGGCGCAGGTGCGGCTCCGGCTCGACCGCCAGCACCCGGGTGACCGTGGGCGGATAGAAGGCGAACATGACGCCGTGGCCGGCTCCGATCTCGACGACGTTCCCGGTCAGGCCGCTGAGGAGCGCCTTGCGGTGCTCGTCCATGCCGCCGCGTCCCAGGGCGCGGCTGAGCCAGGGCCACACGCCGGCGAAGATCGGGTGGTTGACGCGGGTGGTGGTCGTGGGCATCGCTATCACCAGATCACTGGTCGGAACCACGGAGTGCGTATTCCATCACCGTACCCGCGACCGGCGAGGCCGAACGGTGGTCAGCGGCGCAGGCCGAGGGCGACGCCCGCGACCGGCAGCCAGAGCGTCCACCCGTACAGGCCGGCGGGCCAGGCAGTGTCGAAGAACGGCGACGGCGCGAGCAGCCCGCCCACGCTGACCAGGCCCGTCGCGGCGAGCACGATGCCGAGCCAGCCGAGCCAGCGGCCGATCACCTTCGCGCGCAGCGCCGCGATCGAGAACGCCCCCATCAGCACCGACTGGGCGGCCACCGACAACTCGCCGAGCATCTGGCCGAGCCAGGACAGGGAGTACCAGGTGCTCACCACCGCGTCGTCCAGCGCCGTCACGTCGGAGAGCACCCAGAGCAGCGTGTGCCTGGTGACGACGGCGTTGATCGCGACGAGCAGCCCGCCGCCGAGCAGGACCGCCTCGCGCAGCGCGGACGCACCGGCCAGCCGGCTCAGCGCGCCGGTCAGCACGATCAGCGCGACCAGGGCGAGCACGCCGGCGAAGGCGTTCAGCCGCAGCGTCGCCGCCGACTCGGACACCCAGGCGCGCACGGCGGCGGCGTCGGCGGCGCCGACGTCCGGGGACATGGGCGCCCAGGTGCCGAACATCACGACGAACAGGGCGAGCGCCGCCCCGGACGCGACCCCGAGGGCGGAGCGGTCCTGCTCGGCCGCGGGGCGCGTGTGGTTCGCCGGCTTCCTCGCCTTTCCGCTGGTCGGCGCGCTGATCGTGTGGCATCGCCCGGACAACCGGGTCGGCCGGCTCTTTCTCGCCGTGGGCGTCCTGCAGTACGGCGCCGCCGTCACGGACGGCCTCGCCCAGCACTCCGTGGCCACGGGCTCCCCCGCCGGGCCGCTGCTCGTACTGGCGCAGAACGCGCTGTTCGCCCTCGCCTGGGTGTGCGCCACGACGTACCCGCTGCTGCTCTATCCGGACGGGCGGCTGCCGACGCCGCGCTGGCGGTGGGCGGCGCACGCCACCACGGCGGCGGTGGCGGTGCTGATCGCCTCCGTCGTCGTCACCCCGGGCCGGAACAGCGAGGACGATCGCGCCGGCAACCCGCTGGGCGTCCCGGGGCTGGAGACGATCGCGCCGGCCGTCACCTCGGGGACGCTCTTCCTCCTGCTCGGGCTCACCATGGTCGGCATGGCGTCCATCGTCGTGCGGTGGCGCCGCGCCGCGGGGCCCGATCGCGAGCGCCTGGCCTGGCTGGCGCTGGCCGCCGTGGTCTTCCTGGTCACCACCGTGGCGGGGCTGGCGACGGACGCCTGGACGCCCGACTGGGCCGGGGCGGCGCTGGAGGCCGTGGGGGTGGCCGCGCTGCCGGTCGCGACCGGGGTGGCGGTGCTGCGGGCCGACCTGTTCGACATCGCCGCGGTGCTGGACCGCGCGATCGTCTACTCGGCGCCTGCCGCAGGCGCGGGTCGTGCTCGGCGCGGACGTCCGGGCGCCGGCCGGCATGGCGGCGTTCCCGCTGGTCAGCCATGGGCGGCAGGAGGGGACGCTGCTGGTCGGCCGGCGCTCCGGACAGGCTCGCTTCGACCCCGGGGAGCAGGAGCTGCTCGCCGACCTGGCCGGCCAGATCGCCGTCGCGGTACGCGCCGCCCGGCTCGCCGAGGACCTGCGCGAATCCCGCGAGCGCATCGTGCGGGCGCGTGAGGAGGAGCGGCTGCGGATCCGGCGCGACCTGCACGACGGCCTCGGGCCGCTGCTGGCCGCCGCCAGCCTCCAGGTGGACGTGCTGGCCGACCGCATGCCCGGCGCCGAGTCGTCCGGGCTCGTGGCGAAGGTCAAGTCGCTGATCGGCCAGTCCGTCGCCGACGTGCGTCAGGTCGTGCACGGGCTGCGCCCGCCGTCGCTGGACGACCTCGGGCTGGCGGGCGTGGTCGAGGAGCACGCCGCTGCGCTGCGCGCGGCCGGGCTGCGCGTACGGGTCGACTGCCCGGGCGACCTCGCCGTCGACAGCGCGGCCGTCGAGGTGGCCGCCTACCGGATCGTCACCGAGGCGATGACCAACGTCGCCCGGCACGCCCGCGCCGGCTCCTGCACCGTGACCCTGGCCCTGGACGCGGGCCGATTACGGGTCGAGGTCGCCGACGACGGCACCGGCCTCGCCTCGCCCCACCGCGACGGCGTGGGCCTGGCCTCCATGCGGGAACGCGCCGACGAGCTGGGCGGACACGTCACCGTGGCGGACCTCGAAGGCGGCGGCACCCGGGTCGTCGCCGTGCTGCCGTTGCCGGAGGCGAGCCGATGACCGTGCGGGTGCTCCTCGTGGACGACCATCCGATCTTCCTCGACGGCCTGCTCACGGCGTTGAGCGGGGTGGTCGGGATCGAGGTCGCCGGCACCGCCGCCGACGGCGAGTCCGCGATCAGGGCCGCCGCCGAGCTGCGGCCCGACGTGGTGCTGATGGACCTGACGATGCCCGGCACGAGCGGCGTCGAGGCGACCCGGCGGATCACCGAGCGGGGCGGGCCGGCCGTGCTCGTGCTGACCATGCACGCCGACGACGACTCCGTCTTCGCCGCCATCCGCGCCGGCGCGACCGGCTACCTGCTCAAGGGCGCGGGCCGGGCCGACGTCGTACGCGCCGTGCTGGGCGAGGCCGTCTTCGGGCCGGAGATCGCCCAGCGGGTGCTGCGGTCGTTCGCGGCGGGGCCGCGGGCGGTCTCGGCGCGGCCGTTCCCGGAGCTGAGCCCGCGGGAGCTGGAGATCCTCGACCTGGTGGGCGCCGGTCTCGGCAACCAGGCCATCGCCCGCAGGTTGTCGATCGCCCCGAAGACCGTGCGCAACAGCGTCTCGACGATCCTCGGCAAGCTGCACGCCGCCGACCGCGGCGAGGCCGTCGCCCGGGCCCGCGCCCACGGCTTCGGCCGCCCGCCGCAGGACCGGCCCTGAAGGGGGCCCGTCACCGGGGTGTGGTGACGGGCCCGTGGCTCACTTCTCGCGCGTGCCGCCGTCGAGCCGGAGGTCGACGCCGTTGACCGCGCGGTTCTCCAGCAGGAAGACGGAGGCGTCCACGACCTCGGCCGTGGTGGGCAGCCGGTCGGTCAGCGAGCGGCTGCGGACCTGCGCCAACTGCTCGGTCTTGTCCCGCCAGAACGGCGAGTCGCCGACGATCCCCGGGTGCAGGGAGTTGACCCGGACGGGGGCCAGCTCGACGGAGAGCGTCCGCGTCATGCCCACGACGCCCGCGTTGATCGTCGACACCGTCGTGGACCCCGCGTACGGCAGGTCCTTGGCCACCCCGCCGAACACCAGAACCGAGCTCTCCGCCGTGAACCGCGGCAGCAGCGCGCTCACCACCGCGTGGTAGCCCACCAGCTTGAGCGTGGTGAGCCGGATCGCCCGCTCCACGTCGTAGTCCTTGATGGAGTTGAGGTCGCGCTCGATGGCGACGAGCGCGAGCCGGTCGACCGTGCCGACGCCGTCCAGGGCGGCGGCGACCTCCTGCGGGCGGCTCAGGTCGACGGCGAGACCACGGGCCCGCGGAACGTTCCCGTCGGCGCCCCCGCGCGCGACGGCGTCCACCTCGGCCGCGGCCTTCTCGGCTCTGGATTGCTCGCGACCGGTCACCACCACGGACCGGCCTCTGGCGGCGTACTCCTTCGCCAGCTCCAAGCCGATTCCCGAAGTGCCCCCGATGATGATCACACTGCTCACTGGTGTTCCTCTCACTTCGCGGTCAGGGGGTGGGCGCGCAGGTCACGCACCGGCCGTCATGAACCCTTGCAACACACGAGCGGCCTACGGCGTTCCACCCGGCGTCGGCGGATGACGACAGGGCGAGATGCTCCTGATCGAGACCGCCGCCTGAGACCCGCCTCACGTCAGGTCGAGCACCCCGACCGTCTGGCCTCCGCTGATCTCGCCCGTGAGATGGAAGCCGAGCTTGCGGTAGAAGCCCTCGGGGCCGTCGTCGCCGGGCTCCCAGGTGACGTACATCCGCGCCGCCCCCCGCCTGCGCAGCTCGGCGGCCACGGACTCGACGGCGAACCGGCCGACGCCGCGCCCCTGGGCCTCGGGCGTCACGTTCAGCCGCCACAGGCCGGAACGGAAGTCGGCGCCCTTGCCGTCCCAGTCGATGTCGACGAACGCCATGAGGAAACCCACGGGGGTGTCGCCGTCGAGGATGAGGCGCGGCCACGCCTCGGGGTGCACGTACGCCTCGGCCAGCGACTTCACCACAGGCGAGACGAACCGCTCCTGGTCGGGCCGGACCCGTACGGCGATGGCGCGGTCGATGTTGGCCCGGGTGACGGGGGCGAGCGTCAGACTTGCGGTCATGGAGCACACCATAGGGGCCGGCGTCCCGGACGCCGAGCGGGACCACCTCGTACGGCTGATCAACGAGATCGTCCCCTGGGACGAGCAGGAATCCGCGCACGCCGTCCGGGCGGCGGCGTGGGCGGCCGGCGGCGCGCCCCTCCACCGCACGCACGAGCCCGACGTCCCCGACCCGCACCTGGTGAGCTACTTCGTCGCGCTCAGCCCGCGCCAGGAGGTGCTGCTCGTCGCGCACCGCAAGGCCGGGCTCTGGCTGCCGAGCGGCGGCCACGTCGAGCCGGGGGAGTCCCCGTGGGAGACGGTCGTCCGCGAATGCCGGGAGGAGCTGCACGTCCCCGCCGTGCCGTCCGCCGTGGCGGGGGACCGCCCGTTCTTCGTCACCGTGACGCCGACCCGCGGCCCGCGCTCGCACACGGACGTGTCCCTCTGGTACGTCCTGGACGTCGAGACGCTCACCTCCTACGACCGGGACGAGTTCTCCTCGGTCAGGTGGGTGTCGTTGCCCGACGTCCTCGACGAGCCGATCGAGGGCCTCGATCGGCATATGCACAGGTTCGCGCGGAAAGTGATGGCCGCGCTGAGCGGCGAGCCTGCCGCCTGAGCGCGTCCCCCAACGGTCAAGATCAAGGGACCAGGCCATTGACCACGAGGGGGACGGACCGATGACCACCTGGACGAGCGACGAGATCAACAGGATCGCGACGGCGGACGAGCTGGAGGTCGCGCCGCTGGGCGGCGACGGCACGCGGCTGCGGCCGGTCCCGATCTGGGTCGTCCGCCACGACGACGACCTCTACGTGCGCTCCTACAAGGGCGACGACGGCCGGTGGTACCGCGCCGCCAAGGCCAGCGGCCAGGGCAGCATCCAGGCGGGCGGCGTCGACCGGGACGTCACCTTCGTGGCGGAGGACGACCCCGGCCTCAACGAGCAGATCGACGCCGCCTACCGCAGCAAGTATCACCGCTACGGCCAGAACTACGTCGAGACCATCGTGTCGCCCGGCGTGCGCGCGACGACGCTCAAGCTCCTGCCGCGCTGAGGTCGATGAGAGGTCCGAAGGCCGCCAGCACGCGGCCCTGCCTGCGGCGAGAGTGGACGGCCATGAGCATTGACACACCTCCGCTTGCCCGCGCGCACACCTCTCTCGAGCCGAACATCCTCTATTTCGGCACCCCCGTCGTCCTGATCTCCTCCCGCAACGAGGACGGGACGCCCAACCTGGCCCCCATGTCGTCGGCCTTCTGGCTGGGGTGGCGGGCCGTGCTGGGGCTGGGGGTCCGGTCGAAGACGGCCCAGAACCTGCTCAGGACCGGTGAGTGCGTCCTGAACCTGCCGTCCGACGCCCTGGCCGACGCCGTGGACCGGCTGGCGCTCACCACGGGGGCGGACCCCGTTCCCGAGCGCAAGCACGAGCGCGGCTACCGGTTCGTCCGGGACAAGTTCGGACGCGCGGGGCTGACCGCGGTCGAGTCGGAGACGGTGGCGCCGCCGCGGGTGGCCGAGTGCCCGGTGGCCATGGAGGCCGTGCTCGAACGCCACCACCCCGTGGACGAGGGCGGGGTGGTGGCGTTCGAGGTGCGGGTGCAGCGCGTCTGGGTGCACGAGGAGATCCGCATGACCGGCACGGACGACCACATCGACCCCGACGCCTGGCGCCCGCTGATCATGAGCTTCCAGCAGTTGTACGGTCTCGGCCCCCGGGTGCGCCCGTCGACCCTGGCCACGATCCCCGAGCACCTCTACCGCAGCGACGACGTGGACCGCGCCCGCGAGATCTCCACCAGGGGCAGCCAGGTGCTCTGAGCGCACAGGCGCCCGATCTCCGCCGTGGTCAGCCAGCCGGCCCGGGTGCTCTCCGATCCGGCCGGCGGCCGCGTCGGCGCCCCCGGCCCCGCCACGCTCCCGCGGAACATCACCATGTACGCCAGCTCCGGATACCGGTATCCGTCGGGCGCCGGCTCCAGCAGCTCGATCCGCTGCCAGGCGAAGGCCGACAACGAGGAGACGGGCACGCGCAGACCCGTCTCCTCGTACAGCTCCCGGGCCGCGGCGTCGGCGGCGCTCTCGCCGGGCTCCAGGTGGCCGCCGGGGACGTCCCAGCCGCGGCCCTCGCGGTCCACGCAGGTCATGAGCGTCCGGCCCTGTTCGTCGGCCACGAACGCGAACGCCGACGTCGTCCGGTCCACGGGCGGGAGGGTCTCGGAGAGGATCAGGTCCAGGCGGTGGGCCACCGGGATCCACGGCACGGTGTGGGTCGCGACGAGCTGAGTCATGGACTCATCCTGCCGGTCAGACGCCCTTCCGCATCGCGCGGTTGCCGAGGTGGAGGCCGACCGCGGCGATGGCGCAGACCGAGATGGTGCCGTACAGGACCGAGGGGTCGGCGAGGTCGCCGGCGAACAGCGCCCGCTGGGCGTCCACGATGTACGTCACCGGGTTGAGCTGCCCCAGGGCGCGCAGCCACCCGGGGGCCGTCTCCAGCGGCAGCAGCACCCCCGACAGCAGGAGCAGCGGGAAGAGCAGCGACTGGCTCACCATGTAGAACAGGGTGCCGTTCGGCGCCGACTTGATGGCCAGCACGAACGACAACGAGCCCAGGCCCACCGCGAACACCGCGAGCTGGGCCAGCCCGGCCAGCACCCCGGCCGCGTGCAGCTCGAAGCCGAGCGGCAGCGCCAGGGCGATGATCAGCACCGCTTCGACGAGCAGCATGACCGTCGCCTTCATGCTCTTGCCCACCAGCATCGCCGTACGGTTCAGCGGCGTCACCAGCATGCGCTCCAGCGTGCCGCCGAGCAGCTCGACCAGCAGCGTGTACCCCGCGCCCATGGGCCCGGTCAGGCACATCATCACGAGGATCCCGGGCACGAACCACTGCCACGACGACCCGACCGCCCCGCCGAGCAGCGCCCCGAACAGGAACAGGAACAGCAGCGGCTGCCCCATCTCGAACAGCAGCCCGACGGGGTTGCGCAGGCTGGGCCTGACCTCGCGGGAGAAGACGATGGTGGTGTCACGCAGGAATGTCGTCATCGGTGAGGCTTCTCCCGGTCAGGCTGAGGAACACGTCGTCGAGGGTGGGCCGGATGGTCTCGGCGGTGGCGACCTTGACGCCGGCCGCGTCGAGGGCGCGCAGGTGGTCGGGCAGCGCGGCGGTCGCCCGGTCGACCCGGAGCGTCACGGTGGTGCCCTCGGCCGTCCCGCCGCCGATGCGGGCGGCCTTCTCGGCGTCCTGCTCGGTGCCGGCGGTGATGACGATGCGGTCACCGGCCAGGTCGTTCTTGAGCTGCTCGGCCGTGCCGTCGGCGATGATGCGCCCGCCGTCGATGATCACCACCCGTTCGGCCATGTGGTCGGCCTCCTCCAGGTAGTGGGTGGTGAGGAACAACGTGGTCCCGTACGTCTCCCGCAGCCGCAGGATGTGCTGCCAGATCTCCGCGCGGCTCGTCGGGTCGAGGCCGGTGGAGGGCTCGTCCAGGAAGAGCAGGTCGGGGCGGTGGATGAGGCCGAGCGCGATGTCGACGCGGCGGCGCTGCCCGCCCGACAGGGTGCCGGGCAGCCGCTTGGCCAGCGGCGTCAGGTCGAGCAGGTCGAGCAGCTCGTCGGCGCGGGTGGCGGCCTCGCGGGGGCGCAGGCCGTAGCAGCGGCCCTGGGTGACGAGCTCGTCGCGGATGCGGTACTCCTCGCCGGCGCTGTTGCGCTGGCCGACGTACCCGATGCGGGAGCGCACCCTCGCGGGGTCCTTGGCGACGTCGTGGCCGGCCACGGTGGCGGTGCCGGAGGTGGGGGGCAGGAGGGTGGTGAGCATGCGGAGCGTGGTGGACTTGCCCGCGCCGTTCGGGCCGAGGAAGGCGACGAGCTGACCGGCCTCGACGTCGAGGTCGATTCCGCGTACGGCTTCCACTTTCTCCTTTCTTTTCATCGCGAAGACTCGGGTGAGGCCCCGGGTGTGGATCATGGTCGAACTCCTCCGGGCATGGCGAAGAAACCCCTGGTCGGGGGCGCAATCGAGGATCAGCACCAGTTTGAGCAGGGAAAACCCGTTTGGCAAACGTGAATGTCACGTTTACGAACCGCTCTGACCTGCGGAAACGCCGTCGGCGACGTGGGCCTCCGGGAGGTTTTTTCCGGCCTCTGAGGTGCGGGTTCTTGCATTTCCGCAAGATTTCTGCGCAACGCCTGCCACCCCGTCGTCGGCAAGGACGACCTCAAGCTGGCGCCGGCCGGCGTGCTGAAGGGCGCGGTGGCTGGCGCCGCTGCGGCCCATGGTCGTCGCGGCGGCCCGGCCGCTGGGTTGGGGGCGGTCTATCGGGTCGATACGACAAAAGCGGTTGATATTTCGCGACTTGCGGAATTGTGTGCGGCTCCGCAATGATCCTCGGCGTGAAACGTCTGTTATCGATTGCGGTAATCGCCACGGTGGGGATGACGGGTGTCGCCCAGGCGGCCGACGGAGTCCCCGGTGTGGACGTGAGCAACTGGACCGGTGACATCGACTGGGCCACTGTCGCCGCCGGGGGCGGCAAGTTCGCGTTCGTGCACGCCACCGAGGGGACCGACTACCGCAATCCGCGTTTCGAGGCCCAGTTCGGCGGCGCCGCGGCGGCCGGGCTCGTCCGGGGGGCGTACCACTTCGCGCAGCCGCACGAATCCGACGGCACCGCCCAGGCCGACTTCTTCCTCCAGAACGGCGGCACCTGGGTCAGCGACGGCCAGACCCTGCCGGGCGTGCTCGACGTCGAGGACAACCCGTACCAGAGCCAGAACGGCAAGAACAGCTGCTACGGGCTCTCCGTCAAGGACATGGTCACCTGGCTGAAGGACTTCACCACGAGGTACCGCGAGGCGACCGGCCGGCACGCGATCATCTACACCACCACGAGCTGGTGGCAGACCTGCACGGGCAACTCCAAGGCGTTCGCCGCCAACCCGCTCTGGCTGGCCCGCTGGGGCAGCGAGCCGGGGGACCTGCCGAAGAGCTGGAAGCGCCACACGTTCTGGCAGTCGGCCGAGAAGGGCACGCTCGCCGGCGGGCAGAACGTTTTCAACGGCACGGAGTCCAAGCTCAAGTCGCTGGTCAACCCGCCGGCCGAGGTGCGGGTGTCCGGCGCGGCGAAGAGCCGTACGCGCTACCGGGTCACGGTCGCCAACACCGGCCCGCACCCCGTCAAGGACATCAAGGTCTCGGGGCGGGCGTTCGGCGGCCAGCGCGTGGTCAAGGCGCCCGCCTGCAAGTTCAGCGGCACGGCGGTGTTGTGCCGGGTCGCGGAGCTGCCGCGCGGGAAGCAGGTGACGTTCGAGTTCACCACCAAGCCGAGCAAGAGCAAGGGCACGGTCGGGATGAATGTCACAGTCGGTTCGGTGAAACTCACTCTCAAGTCCCGATAAGGCAGGATAAATCCCAAGCCCATGTTTTTTCGGGGGGTGTGGGATGAAACGGCCGCCAGCCGTGGCGGTGGCTCTCCTCGTGCTGGCCGCCACGGCCTCCGCCCCGCTGGGCCTGCCCCTGCCGCCGCCCACGGTCCGGATCGCGTACGAGCTGGAGCAGCGCGGCATCGTCTACTCGTGGGGCGGCGGCCACGCGGCGTCCCCGGGCCCCTCCAAGGGCACCTGCGTCGGCTACCAGGGCAGCATCAAGCCCTGCCCGGCCGCGAGGACGACCGGGCTCGACTGCTCGGGGTTCGTGCGCTGGGTCTACGCCCTGGCCCGCGGCGAGGACGTCCTCGGCCCCGGCAACACCGACGACCAGGTGCGCAGGCTACGTAAGGTCTCCGCCGCCCGCCCCGGTGACCTGGTGTTCTTCGGAAAGATCACCAAGCGGAAGATCAGGACCCACCACGTGGGCCTCTACCTCGGCGACGGCAAGATGATGAACGCCCCCGAGACCGGCGCCGTCGTGCGCGTGGACGACATCGCGCACAAGAAGGACTTCGCCGGGTTCTACCGGTACTGAGTCGGTATGGCGGTAACGCCTGTGGCGTGGCGAAAAATGAGAGACCCGGCGGCTAATCTGTGCCGCTGTGGAAAGACGATGGGTCGGCCTCGACGGTTACGAGGTGGTGGGCGCCGTGCGGGCGGGTCGGCAGGTGCTGCGGGTGCGCAGAAACGGCCGGGTGGTCGCCGACTGCACATCCGTGGCCGAGGTGGCCAGGCACGTCGACCTGGCCGATCTCTGCGAAGTCATCGACTTCCCCGCCCGGCGCGCGATCGGCGAGCCGGCGCAGGCCCGAACGAGTTCGCATCATCGCTGAGTGCCGTGTATGGTTACACCTGTCCGCAGCGCCGGACAGGCCCCTATAGCTCAGTCGGCAGAGCGTCTCCATGGTAAGGAGAAGGTCAACGGTTCGATTCCGTTTGGGGGCTCCCAGTCCGAACAGGAAAAACGCCCGGTCCGAGAAATCTCGGAGCCGGGCGTTTCTCGTTTCGGTACGCCAGTGCGATGACAGGCATCCTGCATGGCCGTTCCGGCACCCATCGCGCGTCCGGTTTGACCTGGATCGCTGACACCGTCTTCCGTGACCGAATCATTCAGGACTCTTTTGCGTGGGTTTCCCTGGTGCGATCCGTTAGTGGGTATTCGTGAACGAACATGCGCACGGGCCATGCCTCTGCCAGAGGTGCTGGCACTCCATGTAACGGCTCGGTCAGGAGGGGCGCCAGGTGAGCGACAACGACGACCAGACGATGCGTGGACAGACGGGCGTCGAGATCTACGCGGCTCGTAAGTTCCGCCGGCGCTACCAGAGCCTGGCGGAGATCGAGCTGCAGGCGGTCTGGGCCGCCGAACCCGACGGCGCGATCATCGAGGAGATGCCCGGCTGGCAACGGATGACGGGGTTGACCTGGGAGGAGACGCGCGGCGAGGGATGGCTGCGAGCGGTGCACCCGCACGACCGGGCAGCCGTCCGACGGCGATGGTCGTCGACCGTGCACCGCCGGACCCGATGGAACCAGGTGTTCCGGCTGAG
The DNA here is from genome assembly GCF_003236395.1 of Nonomuraea aridisoli. Lineage (GTDB taxonomy): Bacteria > Actinomycetota > Actinomycetes > Streptosporangiales > Streptosporangiaceae > Nonomuraea > Nonomuraea aridisoli. Next base: position 29,401 of record NZ_POUD01000026.1, read on the forward strand.
GCGGGCGGATGGCACCTACCGGCATGTCCGAGGGCGTGCCGTCCCCGTGTTCGAGGAGGGCAGGCTGGTCGAGTGGGTCGGCACCTGCGTCGACATCGAGCAGGAGTGGCAACAGGAGCAGAACAGGCGGCTGCTGGACAAGGTCGCCGCGGCGACGGCGGACATCGGGGATCTGAGAGAGGTGCTGGGCCTGCTGTCGCAGGTGATCGTGGCCAACGTGTCAGACGGATGCGGCATATATCTGATCACCGAGGACGCGGATCAGCAGCCCGGCTCGTTCCTCGCTGAACGGGTCGCCTGCGTCAGTCGCGACGGGCTTCCGCCCGCGCCGTTGCGTACCGAACGCTTCGGTGAGCACAGCGGCCTCGTCGAGGCGGTCCGAAGCCGCCGCCCGGTCCACCGCACGTTCCCTTCGGGAGCACCGCCTCCCGAGATGATGCCGCCGGGTACGGAGGGCTGGTTCGAACATGCCAGGTGCAACAGCATCGCCCTGGTGCCGGTGCTCGTCGACGGCACCGTGGCGGCGGTTGTGGCCGCCGGAGCCAGCGGCTCACATCGGCCGATCGACGTGGCCGAGATCGACCTGCTGGGCCGGATACTCGACCACGCTCACCCACACCTCAGCAACGCCGTGCGGTTCCAGCGAACGCAGCGGATCGCCGTCGCCCTCCAGCACAGTCTCCTCCCGGATCTGCCCGACCTGCCCGGCGTCGAGATCTGCGCACGCTACTGGCCGAGCGTCACGGACGCCGAGATCGGCGGCGACTGGTACGACTCGTTCCGGCTGCCCGGTGGTGCGACCATACTGACCATCGGCGACGTCGCCGGGCACGACCTGGCGGCCGCGGTCACCATGAGCCAGACGCGCAACATTCTGAGAGGGCTGGCCATGGATCGCCGTGAGCCTCCTGGTCACCTGCTGCGCCGTCTCGACAGGGTCCTGGAAGCCTTCCGCGATGACACGTTCACGACCTGCATTCTGGCCAGGTTGGAGAACGTCGGCGACCGCTGGCGGCTCCGCTACTCGGTAGCCGGACATCCACCCCCGCTGCTGATCAGCACCGGGGGTCGCGGCCGCTACCTGGAGGCCGCCGTCGGACCCGTCCTGGGCTTGCCCGTGGACGAGCGGCGCACCAGTGCCGTGGCGGCGCTGCCGCCGTACAGCACCCTGCTCCTTTACACCGACGGCCTGATCGAGGTCCCTGGCGAGCACCTGGACGAAGGGCTGATGCGACTTCGCCGGCACGCCGCGGCGCTGGCGCACGCGCCGCTGAACGAGTTCTGCGATCAGCTGTTGGCTCAGGTTCTCAGGCCGCACAAGGACGACATCGCCATGATCGCCGTACGCATGTCCGGTGACTGAGCAGAGTGCGCGCGTTTCCGCGCTCGATCACCTGGGTCGTCGTCGAAGAAGTGCGCAGCGGCGACTGGGGGATCGCGGGCACACCCGTCACCACGGAGCGGGCCAAGGCCCTCGCGGCGGGAGAGCACTAGTACGGGTTCCATGGTTCCGCCCTTCCGTCAGGGACGCTCGCGGGAGCGGCGGTGCGGTTCCTGGTCCGCTGTGGGCGGGTTCGCGGGGGGTGGCGGGCGCTGCTACGCTGATCACCCTCGATGCGGTGGGCGGGGGTTCGCCGCTTATTGATTTCGAGTGACGGGGGTTCCTGAGGCATACTGGGAGCACCCCACCCGATCGGGCGAGTTACTAATGTGCTCACCGCTTCGGGTATCCTCTACGAGGCCGGGTCGTTACCGGCCCAAAGGCGGAGTAGCTCAGTCTGGCAGAGCAAACGGCTCATAATCGTTGTGTCGCCGGTTCAAGTCCGGCCTCCGCTACTGCCCCAGCCCAGGTCCACCGACCTGGGTACGGGCGTGTCCATGTCCCGAACGTAGAAAGGCACTCCCAAGTGGCTGCCACCGACGTTAGGCCGAAGATCACGCTGGCCTGCCAGGAGTGCAAGCACCGCAACTACATCACGCGGAAGAACCGGCGTAACGACCCGGATCGGCTTGAGCTGAAGAAGTACTGCCCCAACTGCCGCTGCCACCGCGCGCACCGCGAGACCCGCTAGGTCTCCGGGCAGGGCCTCTTCCCCTTATCCTCCATAGCGCACCAACCGGCGTCCTGTGACAGGGCGCCGGTTCGTCGTGTCTGCCCCCGAGTGTCAGGGGTGGTCCTGCTGGGTGACGAGGCGCATCTCGTTCGCGACGGCCTCGCAGAACGCGCGGACGACGCGTCTTCCCGAGCGGGCCGTGGCCGTGGCCAGTGACATCGTCCAGCACAACTCCTCGTCGCGCAGACGCTGCACGCGGACCCCGTCGAGGGGCACGAACCCCGGCACCAGCGCCACCCCGAGCCCGGCCCGCACGTACGCGGGCATCATCGTCACGTCGGCGGTCTCCAGCGTGATCGAGCGCTGGAGCGACGCCCGCGCGAACGCCTCGTCCGTGATCGCCCGGTTGCCGAAGCCGGGCGGCGACTCGATCCACCGGTCCTCACTCAGCTCGGCCAGCGAGACGTCCGGCGCGTAGGCGTACGGGTGACCCGGCGGCAGGATCAGCCGCATCGGGAGGCGGGCGAGGTCGCGCAGCTCCACCCCGGCCGGCGGCGGCGTGGTGACCGAGACGAACGCCACGTCGAGCATGCCGTCCGTCAGCGCCCGGATCAGGCCGGCAGATCCGTTGGGGAACGCCCGTATGCTCACGGTGACCTGCGGATAGGCGGCCTGGAAGCGGGCGAGCAGCCGGGGCAGGTCGATCACCCGCAGCGGCGTCATGGTGCCGACCACGAGCGGCCCGCGGATCTCGGCCAGCGTCTCGGCCACCGCCTGCCGGGCACGGTCGGCCGCGGCGAGAGTGGCCCTGGCCTCCGGCAGCAGCGCGAGCCCCGCGTCGGTGAGCACGGCCCGGCGCGCCGTTCGGGTGAACAGCGGCGCGCCGAGCTCGCTCTCCAGGGCGCGCAGCGTGCTGGACACCCCTGACTGCACCAGGTGCAGCCGCTCGCCGGCGGCCGTGAGAGTGCCCTCCTCGGCGATCGCCAGGAAGACCTCCAGATGACGCAGCTCCATCACCACTCCATCTCTGTTGGAGATGGTTGTCAACATAATCAAGTGTTGGCGGCGATGGTATGCGATCCTGCATAGTTGCGTAGTACATAGTTGATGATTTCAAGGAGTTAGCGTGGCCACGCGCAACGCTGGGGTGCGGGCGTCGAGCTCGCGCCACGGCATCGGGTTCTGGATCGTCGCCTACGTCTTCGCCGTCGAGATGGCCTTCTCCGCGGCGCCGACGCCGATGTGGAGCCTCTATCGGGAACGTGATCATTTCTCCACGATGATGGTGACGGTCGCCTTCGCGGCCTACTCCGTCGGCGTCGTGATCAGCATTTTCCTGGCCGGGCATGTGTCGGACTGGCGAGGGCGGCGGCGCATCCTGCTGCCCGCCATCCTGTTGCAGACCGTTTCGGCCGTGCTCTTCCTGGCCTGGCCGGACCTGCCCGGTCTCATCGTGGCCCGGGTGGTGAGCGGGCTGAGCGTCGGCATGGCCACCGCGACGGCGACGGCGTACCTCGCCGAGCTGAACGCCGTCACCCGGCCGGGCAGCTCGCACAACCGCCCGACGCTGGTCGCCACCGCTGCCAACCTGGGCGGCATCGGTCTCGGCCCGCTGCTCGCGGGCGTGCTGGTGCAGTACGCCGACGCCAAGCTGACCGTGCCGTTCGTGGTGTTCCTGGTGCTGCTCCTCCTCGCGCTCGTGGGGTTGTGGCTGGTGCCGGAGACGGTCCGGGCGCGCGGGGAGCGGGCGTACCGTCCGCAGCGGGTGGTCGTGCCGTCCCATGCCCGGCTGCCCTATTTCGCGGTCGCGGGCGCGAGTTTCGGGCTGTTCGCCATCCTCGGCCTGTTCACCTCGCTGGCGCCGAGCTTCCTGGCCGCCATCGGCCAGCCGTCGCCCGTCGTGGCCGGGCTGGCCGCGTTCCTGGTGTTCGGCGGCGCCGCCGTCGCGCAGATGGGGCTCGGGCGGTTGACGTTGCAGCGTCAGCTCGCCGTCGGCTTCGGGACGACCGCGGTGGGCGTCGTCGTGCTGGCGGCCGGCGTGCTGGCGGCCTCCCAGCCCGGTTTCCTCGTCGGCGGCCTGGTCGCCGGCAGCGGCTCCGGGATCCTGCTCAAGGGCGCCCTGGGCACCGCCGCGGTGCTCGCTCCCGCCGACGCCCGCGGCGAGGCCATCGCGGGGATCTTTTTGGCCGGGTACGTCGGCCTCGCGCTGCCCGTCCTCGGCATGGGCGTCGCGACCGGGCTCGGCGCGTCCCTGGACGCCTCGCTGATCGGCCTGGCGGCGTTCGTCCTGGTGGTCGTGGCGGCGACCGCCGCGATGCTCCGCCGCAATCCCGCCACCGCCTGACTCCCGGGCGTGAAAGCCCTGGCTGTGGGCAAAATCAAGGCCATCAACCCGGCCGGCCGAACGTTGTTCCGTTAGCGTTCGCCGACGGTAGTGCTCGGGAGAGATGCGAGGGAGCAGATGGCCTTGAACCGTGACTTCGTCGGCAAATCGTACGGGCCCACCGCCCCCTACGAGGTCAGCCGGGTGAAGATCAGGGAGTTCGCGGCGGCGATCGGCGACAACAACCCGGTCTACCGCGACAAGGAGGCCGCCCGCGCCGCCGGTCACCCCGACGTGATCGCGCCGCCCACGTTCCCCATCGTGTTCAGCCTGCAGAGCGGCGGCGAGGCGCTGGTGGACCCCGGCCTCGGGGTGAACTTCGCCATGGTCGTCCACGGCGAGCAGCGCTTCGAGTACGTCCGCCCCATCCGCGCCGGCGACGAGCTGGTCATGACCTCCACGATCACCGACATCCGCACGGCCGGGCAGAACGAGCTGCTGACGATCAGGAGCGACGTGACGACGGTCGAGGGCGAGCCGGTCTGTGTGACGTACAACACGATCGTCGAGCGCGGAGGGGCCGCCTGAGATGACCGCCGCGGTGAGGTACGACGAGGTCGAGGTCGGTCAGGAGCTGCCGGCCGCCGACTACAACGTGCGCCGGCTGGATCTCGTGATGTACGCGGGCGCGTCCGGCGACTTCAACCAGATCCACTGGAACGAGCGTTTCGCCAGGATGGTCGGGTTGCCGGACGTGATCGCGCACGGGATGTACACGATGGCGCAGGCCGGGCGGTTCGTCACCGACTGGGTGGGCGATCCGGGCGCGGTGGTCGACTTCGGGGTGCGGTTCTCGTCGATGGTGGTGGTGCCCGACGACGACACGGGGGCCGTGATCACGGTCAGCGGCGTGGTGGAGGAGAAGCTCGAGGACAAGCGGGTGGTGATCGCGCTCACCGCGAAGTCGGGCGACGTACGGGTGTTGTCGAAGGCGCGCGCGGTGGTGCAGCTCACCTGATAGGGCGGGCGTTCGCCGGGTAGCGGGTTCAACTATGAGTGATGTCTGGCCCACGGTTCGATCGATCCCCGTCTCCGCCGTGACCGACGCCCGGGGTCCGGGACACCTGCGCCCGGCGCGGGCCGAGCAGATCGCCGGTGCGGTCGGCACCGGGCGTGACACGGCGGGCGGCGCGACGGCCCCCGCCCGGCCGCGGCGGCCCGGCGCGGCGACCGGCGTCGGCACGGCCGGCGCCAAGGCGGCGGGGGAGCACGCCCGGCTCAACCCGGCCGCCGAGCTCGGCTTCTCCGGCGACCCCGAGCAGCACGGCGACCCCGAGCAGTACGGCGAGGGCATGCTGCACGCCCAGCGCACCTGGGACGGCACGCTGGCCACCAACCGCCTCGACACCCTCGGCGTCAACGTCGAGCGGCAGCGCATGGAGACCCAGGACGTCACCGCCACGGTGGGCCTGCTGGTCGACGGCTGGCCCGACGACGTCATGAAGAGCGTGTTGTCCGTGATGGACCACACGCGCGCCCGCGTGCTCGCGCTCGACCTCGGCAACGTGGACGGCGCCGGCGACGTGCTGCGCGAGCTGGCCGAGCGGTACCCGGACCGCGTCACCGCCTGGCACGTCGCCGAGACGCCGCACTGGCGCGGGGGCACCGCGACGTGGGGCGAGAGCCGGATGAAGCTGCTGCAGCTGGACGAGTCCGAGGTGCACGTGCTGATGGAGACGTACGTCCTGCTGCGCGGCGACGCGCTGACCCCGCTGATCGCGGCGGTCGCGCACGGCGCGGTGGCGGCCGGCTGGAAGGGCGTGGACCCGGGGGAGGGCGAGCCGCGGCCGGCCGGGCCGGGCCGGGTGCGGGCGCTGACCGGGGAGCTCATGGCGGTGCGCAGGGCGCAGGCGTTCGGCGCGCTGCCGGCGGAGGCCCGCTATGCGGACAACGCCGACCTGGAGCTGTCGCTGGCGCTGCCGGGTGAGCTGGTGGTGCCCGAGGAGCCGCTGCCGGTGGTCGCGCTGGAGCCGCACGCCGTCGCGCCCGACTACCGTGACCGGGAGGCCCGGCGTAACTACGGCGAGGTGTTGCGCATGCTGCGCGCCTCCTAAGCTAGATGCTCATGGAGATGATCGCGCCGTACACCACGCTGCGCCTGGGAGGGCCCGCCCGCGAGTTCGCCGAGGCAGCGACGGCGGAGGAGCTCGTGTCGCTGGTCGCCGAGGCCGACAGGAACGGCGTGCCGACGCTGGTGCTCGGCGGCGGCAGCAACGTCGTGGTGGCCGACGAGGGCTTCGACGGTCTGGTCATCAGGGTGGTCACGCACGGGGTGTCGGTCTCGCGCGACGGCGAGCAGGTGGTCGTCACCGCCGAGGCGGGCGAGGACTGGGACGCGCTCGTGGTCCGCGCGGTCGGCGAGGGCTGGTCGGGCCTCGAATGCCTGTCCGGCGTGCCCGGCCTGGTGGGCTCGACCCCCATCCAGAACGTCGGGGCGTACGGCCAGGAGGTCTCCCAGACCATCCGGTGCGTACGCGCCTACGACCGGCTCACGCGGCAGGTCGTCGACCTGGAGGCCCGGCAGTGCGGCTTCTCCTACCGCGACAGCGTCTTCAAGCGCGACCCGGCGCGTTACGTCGTGCTGGCGGTCACGTACGCGCTGGAGGTCGGCGAGCTGTCCGGGCCGGTGGCCTACGCCGAGCTGGCCGGGCGGCTGGAGACCGAGGTCGGCGGCCGGGTGCCGCTCGCGGCGGCGCGTGAGACGGTGCTGGAGCTGCGCCGCGGCAAGGGCATGGTGCTCGACCCGGCCGACCCCGACAGCCGCAGCGCGGGCTCGTTCTTCACCAACCCGATCCTGTCGGAGGGGGAGGCGGCGGAGCTGGCGGGGCGCGCTCCGGGGCATCCGCGCTGGGAGATGCCCGGCGACATGGTCAAGGTGCCCGCCGCGTGGCTGATCGAGCAGGCCGGCTACCCGAAGGGCTACGAACGCGGGCCCGTCCGCATCTCCACCAAGCACACGCTCGCGCTCACCAACCCCGACGGGAGCGGCACCACCGGCGACCTGCTGGCGCTGGCCAGGGAGGTGCGCGACGGGGTGCGCGAGAAGTTCGGGGTGACGCTGGTCAACGAGCCGGTGCTGGTCTGCTGCTCCCTCGGGGAATAAGCGCGCCGCCGCTCCTGTTAGGGTGTCTGAGAATTTCCGAAGGGGAGTAGTCCCAATCGTGTGATCGACACACTGGCGCGTTCGCGCGCCCGGTCACGCGGGCCTCATCCGGGCGGACGAGACCTTCGGCCTGGCAGTCATGAAGTCACGATGCTGCCGGGCCGAAGCCGTGCCCGAAAACTCCCCGGGTCTCGCTTCCGGCTCGGTCGCGCGGAAGGGGACCCTTGGAAGCGTTCTGGATCAGCCTCGGCGCCATTTTCCTGGCCGAGCTCGGCGACAAGAGCCAGTTGATGGCGATGACGTTCGCCACCCGTTTCAAGATCGGCCCGGTGCTCCTGGGCATCACGATCGCCACGACCGTCGTGCACCTGCTGAGCGTCGCCGTGGGCGGCCTGATCGGGGACGCGCTGCCGACGACCGCCATCGAGGTGGTGGCGGGGCTCGCCTTCCTCGGGTTCGCGCTGTGGACGTTGCGCGGCGACGAGCTGACCGAGGAGGAGTCACGCAAGGCCCAGCGGGCCACCAGGAACGTGCTCATCGCGGTCACCGTGGCGTTCTTCCTCAGCGAGCTCGGCGACAAGACCATGCTGGCCACGGTCACGCTGGCCACGCAGTACGGCTGGGTGGGCACCTGGATCGGCTCCACGGTCGGCATGGTGGCGGCCGACGCGCTCGCCATCCTGGTCGGCCGGCTGATGGGCCGCCACCTGCCGGAGAAGGCCGTCCGGTACGGCGCCGCCGCCGCGTTCGCGGTCTTCGGCGTCGTCCTGCTGGCGCAGGCGCTCGTCTAGCGGGACAGCAGCGACAGGCGGTGACCGGCCGCGGCGGCTTCGCCGCGGGTGGTGACGCCGAGCTTGGCCAGGATGTTGGACACGTGCACGCTCACCGTCTTCGCGGAGATGAACAGCTCGGCGGCGATGTCCCGATTGGTGCGGCCCTGGGCCACCAGGCGCAGCACCTCGCGCTCGCGCGGCGTCAGCAGCTCGGACTGGTCCGGCGCCGCCGGGCCGGCGCCCACCCGCCGCAGGAGCGTCTCGATCCGCTCGATCAGCGGGGTCGCGCGCAGCGCCTGCGCCAGCGGCAGCGCCTTCTTCAGCCGGGCAGCCGCCCCCTCCCGGTCGCCGCCGTGCGCGGCGGCCACGGCGGCCCGGTGCAGGGACATGGCGGCGTTGTGCGGGCGCTGGAGCCGCTCCCAGGCCGCCGCCGCGGCGTCGAAGTCGCCGCTGTACGACAGCCGGTACGCCTCCACGACCGGCCCGATGACCGACAGCTCGGTGGCCACCCCCGCGGCGTGTTCGCGCAGGGCCGCCGTACGCTGCGGCTCGATCTCCTCGGCGGCGTCGCAGACGGTGCGCAGCAGAGCGAGCAGCCGCCAGCTCAGCACCGCCTTGCTCGACTGACGGGGATGCGCGAGCACCCGCTCGGCCTCCTCCAGCGCGGCGCCGCGCTCCCCCCGGCTCAGGAACCAGCTGATGCGCATCCGGGCGTTGCTGATGACGTCCTGGATGTACTCCTCGCGGCGGCCCTTGAAGACGCCGATCTCCGACAGGATGCCCTCGACGAGCGTGTGCTCGCCCCTGGCCATGGCGATGTCGGCGCGCACGCGCAGCAGCGAGTGCCGGGTGCGCAGCACGGGACCGTGACTGAGCGCGCCCTCGACGATCTCGATCGCCTCGTCCCAGCGGCCGAGCGCCTCCAGTGACTCGGCCCAGTTGTTCTTGATGAACAGGCCGCTGGCGCGCTTGCGGCCGTACTTCTTGGCGACCCGCCAGCCGTCCTCCGACATGCGCAGGGCCTCGTCGTTGCGGCCCATGTCGAGCAGGGCGTCGATGTTGTTGCCGATGGCGCGCAGGATCACGCGGCCGGAGTCGGCCTCCCGGCCGATGCGCAGGGCCTGCTCGTTGACCCGGATGGTCGACTCCATGTCGCCGTTGAGCGAGTGGCCGAGACCCATGTTCAGCAGCAGGTCGGCCTCGAGGCAGCGGTCGCCGTACTTCCTGACCAGGCTCAGGCCCTCGGCGATGAGCTCGTTCGCCTCGTCGATCTCGCCGCGCAGCATCAGGTGGCGGCTCAGCGGCGTGAGGACCTCGGCGCGGTCGCGGCTGGAGCCGGAGACGAGGCGCAGCGCGTGGCGGAGGTCCTCGATGACGCCCGGCTTGCCCTTGGAGTCGGTGAACGGCGTGCGGCGCACGATGAGCTGGGCCACCCGCTCCGGCTCGCGGGTCTCGTCCAGCTCCGCCAGGGCCGCTTTGACGAACTTCGTGCCCTTGTCCACGTCGCCGCCGGCGTTGGCGGCCTCGGCGGCGCGTTCCAGGACGGCGGTGTGGTCGGCCCCGATGAGCTCGGCGGCGCCCTCGACCCGGTCCCACAGCATGAGGACGCGTTCGAGCAGCGGGATGGCCTCGGTGTAGGCGAACGACCTGAACGACTCCCGCGCCGCCTCCCAGGCCGAGATCAGCGCCCAGCGGTCGTCGCGGGCGCCGAACCAGTGGTGGGCCAGCTCGACCGCGGCTCGGCCGGGCGGGACGAGCGCGCGGTCCTTCGAGATCTCCTCGGCGAACCTGCGATGCAGGCGCTGGTGCTCGCCGGGCAGCAGCTCGTCGTGGACGGCCTCGCGGATGAGGGAGTGGCGGAAGACGTACGCGCGGCTGTCGGCGATCTGCAGCACGTTGCCGGCGATGGCCGGGCGCAGCGCGGTCTCCAGCTCGACGTCGGACAGGCCGCTCACGGCGGCCAGCAGCGCGTGGCCTACCCGGATGCCGCCCGCGGCGGCGACGCGCAGCACTCGCTGGGTCTCCTCGGGCAGGCGCTCGACGGAGCCGAGGATGAGGTCGTTCATGGAGTCGGGGAACGTGCACACGTCGCCGCTCTCCAGCATCGCCTCCACGAACAGCGGGATGCCCTCGCTGCGCTCGTAGACCTTCTGGACCTTGGCGTACTCGGGGGTGCTGCCGAGGATCGCGGTCATCTGCTGGCCGACCTCGTCGCGCGACAGGCGCGGCAGGTCGAGGCGGTGCACGCCCGGGACCCGGCCCAGCTCGGCCAGCACCGGCCGCAGCGGGTGCTGGCGGTGCAGGTCGTCGGAGCGGTACGTCATGACGATCAGGGCCTGCGGGATGTACAGGTTGCGGCTGAGGAACGCGATGAGGTCGCGGCTGGAGCGGTCGGCCCAGTGGATGTCCTCGATGACGAGGATCACGGGACGGCTCTCGGAGAGGCGTTCGAGGAGGGTGAGGAACTGCTCGAACAGCCGGGCGCGGTCGGTCTCGCCGTTGCCGCCCGGCTCGCCGAACTCGGGCAGCAGCCGGGCGAGGTCGCGCTCGGCGCCGTCGGGCAGCAGCTTCGTGACCCCGGCCGGGCCCTGCTCGCGGACGAGCTGGCGCAGCGCGGCGGTGAAGGGGGCGTACGCCAGGCCCTCGGTGGACAGCTCCACGCAGCCGCCGAACAGCACGTGGGCGCCGAGTGCCGTGCACTGCTCGGCGAAGCGCTGGACGAGCCTGGTCTTGCCCACCCCGGCCTCGCCCCCCAGCAGGACGGCCGTCATCGCCCCTTTCCTGGCCTCCTCGAAGCACTCGGCCAGAGTGGCGAGCTCCTCTTCCCGCCCCACGAAGACGGGACTGACAGAACGTCCTCGCATGTCATTCAGCATTTCACGTCCCATCAACAACTTTCGACACCTTTTGCGGCATCTGTCATCCGGTCAAGGGGGCGCGGAGGCCCGGCCATGGGCGAGGAGATGGCCGGGCTCTCGTGGGGCGGTCATGAGGTACGGCGCTTGCCGAACAGCGAACGGCGCTCTGCCTTGTTGCGCCGTTCCGCGTCGCGTACCCGCCGGTGCTCGGCGGCCGCGCGGCGCAGCTCGCTCGCGGTGGACTTCATGAGTTCGTACTCGATCTCGGGATTCACGGAGGTTCTCCTGCCGATTCGCACTATTTCCTGACATCTTTAAGGTTCGGGCTAAGACCCCCTCTCCCGCATCGGGTGGATGCCTTATCTCCGGTGCTCACGGGCGTACCGCATACCTAGGACCACGGGGGCCGGTGCCCTAGGGAGATCCGGTTTGGAGGTGGCGGCCCTGGTCGGCGATGCTGTCTAGGTGTCAACTGTGACTACCTCGCTCGCCGACGTCGCTTCGTCCGACGCGGCGTTGCGGGCCTTCCTGCACGGCCTTCCCGGGGTTGACCGGGTCGGCGCCGACCAGCGGGCGGCGATGCTCGGCACCCGTTCGATCAAGACCACGGCCAAGGCCCAGGCCATCGACCTGGCCATCTCCATGGTCGACCTGACCACCCTCGAAGGGGCCGACACGGCCGGCAAGGTGCGCGCGATATGCGCCAAGGCCGTCCGCCCCGGCGGCGGCGCGCCCTCGGTGGCCGCCGTCTGCGTCTACCCCGACCTCGTCGCGGTCGCGGCCGAGGCGCTCGCCGGCACCCCCATCAAGATCGCCTCGGTGGCGACCGCGTTTCCCAGCGGCCGCTCCACGCTCGACGTCAAGGTCGCCGAGACCGAGCGGGCCGTCGCCGACGGCGCCCACGAGATCGACATGGTGATCGACCGCGGCGCGTTCCTGTCCGGCCGCTACAAGAAGGTGTACGACGAGATCACCGCGGTGAAGGCTGCCTGCGGCGACGCCCACCTGAAGGTGATCCTCGAGACCGGCGAGCTCGCCACCTACGACAACGTGCGTCGCGCGTCCTGGCTGGCGATGCTGGCCGGGGCCGACTTCATCAAGACCTCCACCGGCAAGGTGTCCCCCGCCGCCACGCCGCCGGTGACGCTGATCATGCTGGAGGCGGTGCGCGACTTCCGCTCGACGACCGGGCGGCAGGTCGGCGTCAAGCCCGCGGGCGGCATCCGCACGACCAAAGACGCGATCAAGAACCTCGTGCTGGTCAACGAGACGGCCGGCGACGACTGGCTCACCCCCGAGTGGTTCAGGCTGGGCGCGTCCTCGCTGCTCAACGACCTGCTGATGCAGCGCGAGAAGCTGGCCACCGGACGCTACGCCGGCCCCGACTACTTCACCCTGGACTGATGATGGCGATCTTCGAGTACGCCCCCGCGCCGGAATCACGTGACGTCGTCGACCTGCGGTCGTCGTACGGGCTGTTCGTCAACGGCGAGTTCGTCGAGGGGTCGGGCAAGCCGTTCAAGACGGTCAATCCGGCCACCGAGGAGACGCTGGCGGAGGTGGCCACGGCCACCTCCGACGACGTCGACCGGGCCGTCCAGGCGGCGCGCAAGGCGTTCGGCGTCTGGAGCGCGCTGCCCGGCAGCGAGCGCGCGAAATACCTGTTCCGCATCGCCCGCATCATCCAGGAGCGGGCGCGGGAGCTCGCCGTGCTGGAGTCGCTCGACAACGGCAAGCCGATCCGCGAGTCGCGCGACTTCGACCTGCCGCAGGTGGCGGCCCACTTCTTCTACTACGCGGGCTGGGCCGACAAGCTGGAGTACGCCGGGTTCGGCATGAAGCCGCTGGGGGTCGCCGGGCAGGTGATCCCGTGGAACTTCCCGCTGCTCATGCTGGCCTGGAAGGTCGCCCCGGCGCTGGCCTGCGGCAACACCGTGGTCCTCAAGCCGGCCGAGACGACGCCGCTGACCGCGCTGCTCTTCGCCGACATCTGCCGCCAGGCCGAGCTGCCGCCCGGCGTGGTCAACATCGTCACCGGCGCCGGCGAGACGGGCGCGGCCGTGGTGGCCCACCCCGACGTCGACAAGGTGGCCTTCACCGGCTCGACCGAGGTCGGCCGGATCATCGCCCGAACGGTCGCCGGCACCGGCAAGAAGCTCACCCTGGAGCTGGGCGGCAAGGCCGCCAACATCGTGTTCGAGGACGCGGCGATCGACCAGGCCGTCGAGGGCATCGTCAACGGCATCTTCTTCAACCAGGGCCACGTCTGCTGCGCGGGATCGCGGCTGCTGGTGCAGGAGTCGATCCAGGACGAGCTGCTCGCCGCGCTCAAGCGGCGCGTCGCCACGCTGCGGGTCGGCGACCCGCTCGACAAGAACACCGACGTCGGCGCGGTCAACTCGGCCGAGCAGCTGGCCAAGATCCGCCGGCTCAGCGAGCTGGGCGAGTCGGAGGGCGCCGAGCGGTGGTCGCCCGCGTGCGAGCTGCCCGAGAGGGGCTTCTGGTTCCCGCCGACGTTGTTCACCGGGGTCGCGCAGTCCCACACCATCGCCCGCGAGGAGGTCTTCGGGCCGGTGTTGTCGGTGCTGACCTTCCGCACCCCGGCCGAGGCCGTGGAGAAGGCCAACAACACGCCGTACGGGCTGTCGGCCGGCGTGTGGACCGAGAAGGGCTCGCGCATCCTGTGGATGGCCGAGCGGCTGCGGGCCGGCGTCGTGTGGGCCAACACGTTCAACAAGTTCGACCCCGCCTCGCCGTTCGGCGGTTACAAGGAGTCCGGCTTCGGCCGCGAGGGCGGGCTGCACGGGCTGGAGGCGTACCTTGATGTGTGATCATCGCCGGAGCCGGCGCGCCGGGCGGCGCGCCCAGGCCACCAGGGGGCACGCCTTCGCCAGGGCCGGCCGTCCCGTCAGGGTCGGCTGGTACGCCCACCGCTGCGGCGTGAGCCGGTGCGGTCAGGTCTTCGTGCCCGTCGAGACGTCGCAGGAGTCCACATGGAGGGGGCGGGGCGATGAGTAGGTTGTCCGTCAGAAAGACCTACAAGCTGTACATCGGAGGGGCGTTCCCGCGCTCGGAGAGTGGGAGGTCCTACCCCGTGACCTCGGCCAAGGGAGACTTCCTCGCCAACGCCTCGCTGGCCTCGCGCAAGGACGCCCGCGACGCGGTGGTGGCCGCGCGCAAGGCGTTCGCCGGCTGGTCGGGCGCGACCCCGTACAACCGGGGGCAGATCCTCTACCGCGTCGCCGAGATGCTGGAGGGGCGGCGCGCGCAGTTCGCCGACGAGCTCGGCGGCGGCAAGCGGGCCGCGCTGGAGCGGGTGGACGCCGCCATCGACCGGCTGGTCTGGTACGCCGGGTGGTCCGACAAGATCGCCGCGCTGCACGGGGCGGCCAACCCCGTCGCCGGGCCGTACTTCAACCTGTCGACGCCCGAGCCGACCGGCGTGGTGGCGATCGTCGCGCCCGCCGATCCGCTGCTCGGCCTGGTGTCGGTGGTCGCGCCGGTGATCGTCACCGGCAACACGTGCGTCGTGGTGGCCTCCGAGCCGGCGCCGCTGCCGGCGATCACGCTGGCCGAGGTCCTGGCCACGTCCGACCTGCCCGGCGGCGTGGTCAACATCCTCACCGGACGGCAGGCCGAGCTGGCCCCGTGGTTGTCCGCGCACATGGACGTCAACGGGCTCGACCTCACCGGGGTGGCCGACCCTGACCTGGCGCTCTCGTGCGAGCAGGCGGCGGCCGAGAACCTCAAGCGGGTGGCGCGGCCGGTCGAGGAGGACTGGAGTGCCGATCCCGGCATCGGCCGGATGACCCGGTTCCTGGAGACCAAGACCGTCTGGCACCCGATCGGCGTCTGAGCCCTGCTCGAGTGACGTGTGGCCGTCCAGCCCCCGAGGCTGGACGGCCACACGCGCTTGGGCCCTGACCGGCTCCCTTTCGCCGATTATTGGCGAAAGTCATCACGAATCCTAGAAGAAGGTCTTCACAGATCACTGAAAGCGGCTTACCTTCGGGGCAATAACGGCATATGTGGAGGAACTGTGAGGCGACTGGACCTTCCTGCCGGTTCGCTTCAGCTCCGCTGATCCCGGGCCGTACCCTCGCCAGTGAAAGGATGCCCGCCCATGCCCCCCAGGCGGCGAACCGCTCGCGCCTCACGATGGACGGCGCGGATCTGCGCCTTACTGCTGCCCCTCGCGGGGCTGACCGTGCTCCCCATGGCCGCTCCCGCCCAGGCGCACCCGGCGGCCATCGACCCCGCGGACTACCAGCGCGTCGAACTGGCCAAGGGCGTCGACGAGATGGGCGAGCCCCTGACGATGGCCGTGCTGCCCGACCTGTCGGTGCTGCACACCTCGCGTGACGGAACCCTGCGGCGCACGGACGCGACCGGCGACACCAGCGTGGTCGGCGCCCTGAACGTCTACACGCACGACGAGGAGGGGCTCCAGGGCGTGGCGGCCGACCCCGGCTTCGCCACCAACCGGTTCATCTACCTCTACTACGCGCCCCGGCTGAACACCCCGGCGGGCGACGCCCCCGCCACGGGCACGGACTTCTCCGCCTGGCAGGGGGTGAACCGGCTGTCCCGGTTCACCGTCAAGCCGGACTGGACGCTGGACATGTCCAGCGAAGTGAAGGTGCTCGACGTGCCGGCCGACCGCGGCATGTGCTGCCACGTCGGCGGCGACATCGACTTCGACGCCGACGGCAACCTCTACCTGTCGACCGGCGACGACACCAACCCGTTCGACTCCTCGGGCTACTCGCCGATCGACGAGCGGACCGACCGGAACCCGGCCTACGACGCCCAGCGCAGCTCCGGCAACACCAACGACCTGCGCGGCAAGATCTTGCGGATCAAGGTCAATCCCGACGGGACGTACGACGTCCCAGAAGGCAACCTGTTCCCGCCGGGGACCGAGAACACCCGGCCCGAGATCTACGCGATGGGCTTCCGCAACCCCTACCGCATGAGCGTCGACAAGGTGACCGGCATCGTGTACGTCGGCGACTACGGCCCCGACGCGGGCAGCTCGAATCCCAACCGGGGGCCGAGCGGCCAGGTGGAGTTCAACCGCGTGACCGGTCCCGGCAACTACGGCTGGCCGTACTGCACGGGCACCAACACGCTCGCCGAGACCTACAACGAGTACACGTTCCCCTCGGGGCCCGCCGGTCAGAAGTACGACTGCGCCGCGGGCGGCCCGGCCAACAACTCCTTCCGCAACACCGGCCTGCCCAAGCTGCCCCCCGCGCAGCCGGCGTGGATCAAGTACGGGGGTGACGCCGGCTCCCCGCCGGAGTTCGGCGGCGGCTCCGAATCCCCGATGGGCGGGCCCGTCTACCACTACGACGCCGACCTCGACTCGGCCGTCAAGCTGCCCGAGGACCTGGACGGCCACTTCTTCGCCGGCGAGTTCGGCCGCCAGTGGATCAAGGCGATCGACGTGAACGCCGATGGCACGCCCGGCGCCATCGCCGACTTCCCCTGGACCGGCACCCAGGTGATGGACATGGCGATCGGCCCCGACGGCGCGCTGTACGTGCTCGACTACGGCTCCGGCTACTTCGGCGGCGACGAGAACTCCGCGGTCTACCGGATCGAGTACATCAAGGGCCGTGACCGCTCGCCGGTCGCGGTGGCCAAGGCCGACAAGACCTCGGGCAAGACCCCGCTGACCGTCACCTTCTCCTCGGAGGGCTCGGCCGACCCGGAGGGCGCGGCGCTCACGTACGCCTGGGACTTCGGCGACGACACCACCTCCACCGACGCCGACCCGGTCAAGACCTACACCGAGGACGGCACGTACACCGCCACGCTCACGGTGAGCGACCCGGCGGGCAACACCGGCAGCGCGAGCGTGCAGATCACGGTGGGCAACACCGCGCCCACGGTGACCCTGGAGACGCCGGTCGAAGGCGCGTTGTTCCAGTGGGGCGACACCGTGCCCTTCACCGTCAAGGTGACGGACCCCGAGGAGACGGAGATCGACTGCTCGAAGGTCACGGTGACCTACGTGCTCGGCCACGACGGCCACGGTCACCAGATCAGCTCGGAGAACGGCTGCTCGGGCGAGCTGACCATCCCCGTCGACGGTGAGCACGACGACGCCGCGAACATCTTCGCGATCTTCGACGCCGAGTACACCGACAAGGGCGGGCTGACCAGCCGTACCCAGCACGTCCTGCAGCCGCGGCACCGGCAGGCCGAGCACTACACCGCGATGTCGGGCGTGTCCAGGATCGACAAGGCCCCCGCCCACGGCGGCAGGACGGTCGGCGACATCCACAACGGCGAGTGGATCTCGTTCAAGCCGTACGAGCTGAGCGGCGCCAAGGGGTTCACCGCCCGGGTCTCCTCCGGAGGCGTCGGCGGCACCCTCGAGGTGCGCGCGGGCTCGGCGACCGGCACCCTGCTCGGCAGGGTGAGCGTCCCGGTGACCGGCGGCTGGGAGACCTTCGTCGACGTCTCCGCGCCGCTGTCGCAGGCGCCGGCGGGCACGACGGAGCTCTTCCTGGTCTTCACCGGCGGCTCCGGCGCGCTGTTCGACGTGGACGACTTCACCCTCCTGGCCGAGCCTCCGGGCGGCGACGGGCCGATCATCGGCCCGATCACCGGCCCCGGCGGCCTGTGCCTGGACGTGGCCGGCGCCAACTCGGCCAACGGCACCAAGGTGCAGCTCTACACCTGTAACGGCACCGGGGCGCAGGTGTGGACCGTCAGCGGCTCCACGATCCGGGCGCTCGGCAAGTGCCTCGACGTCTCCGACGGCGGCACCGCCGACGGCACCCGGGTGCAGATCTGGGACTGCGCCGGCGTGGGCGCCCAGAACTGGACCATCGAGGCGGACGGCACCCTGAAGAACCCGCAGTCGGGCAAGTGCCTCGACGGCTCCGACGCCGCCCAGCTGGTCATCAGGACCTGTGACGGCGGCGCGGCCCAGAAGTGGAAGATGCCGACCCAGCCCGGCACGGGCGAAGGCGACGTCCTGGTCTTCTCGCGTACGGCCGGCTTCCGGCACGACTCGATCCCGGCCGGCATCCAGGCGATCAAGGACCTCGGCTTCGACGTCACCGCGACCGAGGACCCCGCCGCGTTCACCAGCGACAACCTCGCGAAGTACAAGGCGGTGGTCTTCCTCAGCACGACGGGTGACGTGCTCAACGACGCCCAGCAGGCCGCCTTCGAGAGCTACATCAAGGCGGGCGGCGGCTTCGTCGGCGTGCACGCGGCGGCGGACACCGAGTACGACTGGCCGTTCTACGGCGAGCTGGTCGGGGCGTGGTTCGCCTCCCACCCGGCGATCCAGCCGGCGACGATCCATGTGGAGGACCGGGCGCACTCGTCCACCGCCCACCTCGGCCCGCTGTGGAACCGTACGGACGAGTGGTACGACTACCGGACCAACGCCCGTTCCACCGCCCACGTGCTGGCCACGCTGGACGAGTCCTCCTACTCCGGCGGCCGCATGGGCGACGACCACCCGATCGCCTGGTGCAAGGAGTACGAGGGCGGCCGGTCGTTCTACACCGGCGGCGGGCACACGCAGCAGTCCTTCTCCGAGCCGGACTTCCGTCAGCACCTGCTCGGCGGCATCAACTACGCCATGGGCGCGGTCGATGCCGACTGTCGTCCCGAGGTCGGCTACACCCCGATCTACAACGGCGACACGGAGGGCTGGGAGCAGGCCGGGCCGGGCAGCTTCAGCAACGCCGACGGCACCCTCACCTCGCAGGGCGGCATGGGCCTGTTCTGGTACAAGGCGAAGGAGTACGGCTCCTACTCCCTCAAGCTGGACTGGAAGATGGCCGGCGACGACAACTCCGGCGTCTTCGTCGGCTTCCCCGCCTCGGACGACCCGTGGTCCGCGGTGAACAACGGCTATGAGATCCAGATCGACGCGACCGACGCCCCGGACAGGACCACCGGTTCGGTCTACGGCTTCAAGTCCGCCGATCTGGCGGCCCGCGACGCCGCGCTCAACCCGCCGGGCCAGTGGAACACCTACGAGATCCGGGTGGAGGGCGAGCGTCTGCAGATCTTCCTCAACGGTGTGAAGATCAACGATTTCACCAACACCGACCCGGCGCGCTCTCTCCAGCAGGGGTACGTGGGCATCCAGAACCACGGCGCCGGTGACGAGGTGGCGTTCCGCAACATCCGTATCAAGGAGCTCACCCCGGAGGACGACAAGGCCCCGGTGACGACGGCCGCGCTCGACCCCGGCGAGCAGCCGACCGGCTGGTACACCGCGCCGGTGACCGTCACCCTGACGGCCGCCGACGAGGGCTCCGGAGTCGCGAAGACCGAGTACAAGGTGGACGACGGTGACTGGGCCGCCTACACCGAGCCGTTCACGGTCGACAACGACGGGACGCACCAGGTGTCCTTCCGGTCCACCGACAAGGCGGGCAACCAGGAGGAGGCCGAGGACGTCACGCTGAAGCTGGACGCCACCGAGCCCGAGCTGACCGTCGGCGGGCTGACCGACGACGCGAAGTACGGCGACAGCGCCCAGATCACGGTGACCGCCGAAGGCGCCGACGACGGCTCCGGCATCGACACGGTGGCGGCCACGCTGGACGGCGAGGAGCTGAAGCTCGGTGAGCCGCTCGACCTGTCCGCTCTCGCGCTCGGCGCCCACCAGATCACCGTGACCGCCACCGACAAGGCCGGCAACGTGACGGAGCAGGCGGTGACGCTGACGGTGACCACGTCGTTCGGCGACCTCACCACGCTGCTCGACAGGTTCGAGGTCGGCGGGCCGCTGGGAGCCCAGCTGGGCAACTTCCTGAAGTCGGCCCGCACGAGCGACCTGAAGGACCATCCCGAGCAGGCGCTCCACCACCTGGGCAAGTTCCGGGAGGCGGCCGCTCGGGTGACCGACGAGGCCCAGCGCGCCGTGCTGGTCCGCGACGCCGATGCCTTGATCGTCCTCCTGGGCGGCGAGGCGTCCGCCGAAGGGCTCGCCGCCAACGGCGGACGACCCTTCACGGACACCGCGAGGCTGACCGAGGAGTGACCGAAGGGCCCGCGGCCTGATCGCCGATCAGGCCGCGGGCCCCGACGGTCGTCAGAAGGAGAACCCCGGCGGTCTGGTCGGCGGATGCACGGCCTGGAGCTGGGCGGCCAGGCCGAGCAGCTGGGGCTCGCCGCCCGGCGGGGCGACGAGCTGCACGCCGATCGGCATCCCGGTCGAGTGGGTGGCCAGCGGGACGGTCATCGCGGGCCAGCCGCACATGTTCCACGCGCCGGTCGCGGAGGCGTACCCGACGTTGGTCAGGGCGTTGCGCAGGAAACCGCGCTCGCCCCAGCGGTCGGCCCTCGGCGGCACGGCGGCCAGGGCCGGCGTGATCAGCACGTCGGCCCTGCCGAACCACTGGTCGGCGCCGTAGCCGCTCCACCGCTGCCGGCCGCGTACGCCGTCGAACCGCAGCGCGCCGAGCACCCGTCCGGCGCGGGCGAGCGCCCGGGTACGGCGTTCGAGGCCGGCCCGGTCGTCGCCGACGGAGGCGGCGGCGCGGCCCAGCCAGGTCGCGACCGTGGCCGGTCCGAGCCAGAAGGGCAGGCGGCGGTCGTGCTCGACGATCGTGTGCCCGGCCACCCGCAACGTCTCCGCCGCCGCGCGCACCGCGGCCTGGAACTCCCGGTCCATCGGCAGCCCCACGGGCAGCGGTTGCGGGGCGTAGGCCAGCCGCAGGTCGAACGGCTCCGGCGCGTCCGGTGGCGGCTGCGGCTCCCACACGTGGTCCTCGTCCGCCCAGACCGAGCGCAACATCGGCTTCGGCGGCTCCACCCGCCGGCCGCCGCGCCACGCCTCCGCCAGCGAAGGGTCGCCGGCCAGCACCGACAGCGCGAGCGCCAGGTCGGGCACGGTGGTGGCGAAGGGGCCGTTCTCGGCCAGCCGGTCCCAGTCGTCGACCGGGGGCGGCACCAGCCCGGGGCCCGGCTTGACGGCCAGCACGCCGCAGCAGGCCGCCGGGATCCGCAACGAGCCCATGCCGTCGTTGCCGAGCGCGAGCGGCACCATGCCCGCCGCGACGGCCGCGGCGCTGCCGGACGACGAGCCGCCGGCCGTGCGCGACAGATCCCACGGGTTGCGGACGACGCCGTACGGGCTGTCGCCGAACGCGACGAGGGCCAGCTCGGGCAGGTTCGTCAGCCCGACGATCACGGCGCCCGCGGCGCGCAGCCGGGCCACGGCCGGGTGGTCCTCCGCAGCGGGCGCGTCGGACGTCGCGGCGGAGCCGGCCCGGGTGGCCTCGCCGGCGACCTCCAGGTTGTCCTTGACCGCCACCGGCACCCCGGCCAGCGGCAGCTCGGCCAGGTCACGCCTCTTCCGCAGCGCGCGCGCCTCGTCCACGGCCTGCTCCCGCACCCGCCGGAACGCCCCGATCCGGGGATCGCGCTCGGCTATGGCATGGAGGTGCTCCTCGACGACGGTCGTGGCGGTGACCTCCCCACGCCGGACGGCCGTCGCGATCTCGACGGCGGGCCTGCCTGTCCACACCATGCCTTGAGTGTGCAGCCTCAGGTAGGGTCCGTCCATGTGACCGGACCCTCGCTCGCCCTCCGCCGGTCGAGCAGCGGTGGCCGCTGCTGCGGGAGGTCGTGGACCGGCTCGGCTACCACCCGGTCAGCAACCAGACCGTGACGCACACCGGGCATCCGTTCGGCCCGGAGGGCTACAAGACGATCGCGTACGAGCTGTTCCTGCAGCTCGGGGAGGTGCCGGCGGCGGTGTTCGCGCCGACCGGCTATGCCGAGCTGCTGTACGGGGTCTGGAAGGGGTTCGTGGAGCTGCGGCTGCTCGGGGTCGCCGGGCGTACGCTGCGGATGTTCTCCTGCGAGACGGCGGCCGGCGGGCCGCACGCGCGGGCGGTGGCCACCGGCGCGCCCGCCGCGATCGTCGAGCTCGGGCACAGCGACGCGTACGGCATCGCCGGGCCCGTCGGCGGGCACCGGGGCGTGGTGGCCGTGCGCGACAGCGGCGGCGAGGGGTTGTGGCAGGAGCTGTCGGGGACGGAGGGGCTGGCGGCGTACCGGAAGCTGCGGCGCGACTTCGACGGGCCCGTGGTCTGCGTGGCGACGTCCACCGGCTTCAAGGACGCCGGGGTCGGCGAGCGGCACTACCCCATCGTGCGGAACCCGACCCTGGACGACCTACTGCCCTGACCGGCCCGCGCACGGAACCCTCTGTCCTTAAGCGCTGGGCGCGGGCGGCCGGGACCCACCCCCTTCACCCCTGGACGTGCCCGGCTTCATGGGTGGAGCCAGACGCGGAGGGGGCCGATGGGGGTGAAGCCGTGGTGGAGGGCGGGCTCCGGGTCGGTCTCGTAGCCGACCAGGGGGCGGCCGGGGAAGAGAGCGGCGGCCGTCGCGAGCGCGTCCGCCCATGTCGCGTCGAGGTCGGCGCCGAACACGTTGGACACCCCGACGGCCGGGCCGGTCGCCGTGAGGACCGCGCCGCCGGACCGGCCGTACACGATCGTCGCCTCCGTGAGGAGAGCGGGCGGGAAGAGGCCCGTCGTCTCGCCGCCGAAGCACGCCTGCTCCCATTCCGCCAGCGTGGCGGGGTCGCGGACGACCTCCCACGGGGCGCCCGCCGGCTCCGGAGCCGCGCGGTGGATCCACTGGGCCTCGAACAGCACGTCGAAGCCCGGAAGGTCGAGTACGGCGAAGCTGTCCTTGACCGTCGCCCCCGCGCCGGCGTCGATGCGGCCGAGCACGTCGGCGGCCGTCGCCTCGGGGGAGAGCGTGACGGCGTCGGGATAGAAGGGCGGCGTCCTGACCGGGTTGGTCCACGCCCGGCCGGTGAACGTGCCCGGCCTGCCGTGGGCGCGGCACATCAGGTCGCACCACGCGGCGTTGTCGCGGGCGGCCTCCGCCGGCACGTTCACCTGTGTCTCCAAAGGATGCTCCGGCCTTCAGGCCGGTGAGGAATTCGAACTGCTGCGAAGCAGGGCAGGGAGAGACGAATCGCCGTCAGGGCGATGCGCCGTCTGTCTCGGCGGACTCGCGCTCGGTCGCCAAGCGGTAGACGATTTCGGAGTTGAGGGATCGCCGGGCGGACGTGGCCTGACCGGCCGGCCACGCATGAAGGTCGGCGAAGGGTTGGAGAGTGAT
>NZ_POUD01000270.1 GCF_003236395.1 Nonomuraea aridisoli
AGCCCCACCAACCCCAACCCCTTCGGGTGGGGGCCCTTCATCGTGTTGTTCATCGTCGGCATGGTGGACCGCATCGAGGCCAACCTGATGTCCGGCGTGCTGCCCCTGGTGCAGGCCGAGTGGAGGTTCAGCGACACGGCGGCCGGGTCCATCCCGACCGCCTCCGCCCTGGCCGCCGCCGCCGTCGCGCTCCCGGCCGGCTATCTCGCCGACCGCTACAGCCGTACGCGGATCATCGCGATCGTGGTGCTCTGCTGGGCCCTGGCCACTCTCGGCTCCGGCCTGGCCGCCGGGTTCGCCATCTTCTACCTGATGCGGGTGCTGCTGGCCGCGGCCGAGAACATCGACAACCCCGCCGTCGGCAGCCTGCTCGCCGACTTCTACCCCGCCGCCACCCGCATGCAGGTGTACGGCTGGACCCGCATGACCACCTACCTCGGCGGCGTCGGCACCCTGCTGGGCGGCGTCATCGGGCAGGCGTTCGGCTGGCGGGCGGCGTTCCTGCTGATGGCGATTCCCGGCGTGCTGACCGCCGTCCTGGTGTGGCGGCTGCGCGAGCCGGAACGCGGGGTGATCGACCGGATGATGGCCGCCGCCGCGGCCGGGAAGCAGGAGCCGGCGCAGGCGCCGCCGGCCGGCGGGCTGGTGCCGCCGCAGCCCGGCCCGGCCGACGCCGACCCCGCCCCGAAGCCCGGCGCCGCCGTGAAGCCGCCGTTCTGGCCGCAGGTGCGCGAGGTCCTCGCCATCCGCACCCTGATCCTGGTCTCGCTCGGCGTGATGATCCTCACGCTCGGCCTCGGCGGCGTGTACTACTGGCTGCCGTCCCTGCTCGTGCGCACCTTCGGCCTGGGCGCCGGCGTGGCCAGCAGCCTCACCGGCGCGACCACCATCATCGCCGTGGTGACCGGCACCGTGGCCGGCGCCCGCATCGCCAAGCGGCTGCACGGCCGGGTCAAGGGCGGCCGCCTGCTGGTCGGCGGCGCCGGCATCGCGGTCGGCTCGGCGCTGCTCGGCTGCGCCCTGCTGATGAACTCGCCGTACACCATGATCGCCCTCGTCTTCGTGGCCGCGACGATCTCCTCCACCGCGATCCCGACGTGCACGGCCTCCATCGCGGACGTGGTCGGCGCCAAGTCGCGCGGGGTCGGCTTCGCCGTCCTGCAGTTCCTGCTCACCCTCGGCGCCGCGTTCGGCCCGCTCATCGTCGGCATCTCCTCCGACGCCACCGGCTCGCTCATCACCGCCATGTACGTGCTGATCGTGCCCATGGTGCTCGGCGGCCTGGTGGTGCTGGCCTCCCGCGGCGCCTACGAGAGGGAGGCGGCCCGCGTGCTGGAGCAGGCCCGCGACGCCTAGAACGCGCCTAGAACCCGGGGAAGACCCGGCGCAGGTCGTCCACGGTGACGCCGTCACCCGTGAGGCTCACCGTGGACGGCGTGTGCTCGGGGGAGTGGCGGCCGTAGACCAGGCGCACGAACCACTCGGCGGGCGCGGTCAGCACGGCGTCCGGCTCGGCCGGGACCTCGCCGATCCGCACCGCCTCGCCGACCTCCAGCCCGAACGACCGGTCGGGCGACGTGGTGCGCACGGCCACGGACGCCCGCCGCCCGCCCAGCCCCTCCGGCCTGGCGGCGAACCCCAGCATGCCGCCGACCTGGTCGAGCAGCAGCTCGGCGGCTCCCGGCGTCAGCGTCGCCGCCGGGTCGAAGGCCACCTTGACGTCCCAGGCGTGGTTGGCGAACTCGCTGAGCCGCATCCCCGCCAGGGTGGCCACGCTCGCCGGCTCGGCCGGGAACCACAGCTCGATCCGCAGATCCTCACGCGCTCGCGCGTCGAACCCGGCCAGGCGGCGCAGCAGCGCCTCGTTGGCGGTGACGAACGCCTCCGCCCGCTCGGCGGGCGGCATGGCGTCCCAGCGGGCCCAGATGCCGCGGATGGTGTCAATGGAGGGGGAGCCGGTGGCGTTCACCGCGCCGTCGACCGCGGCCAGGCTGATCTCGGCGCCGCTGCCCAGGTGGCTCAGCACCTGCGAGACGTCCCATTCCGAGGCTCCCGACGGCCGGGTCAGGTCGTCGGGGCCGAACCCCTTCACCATCGAGGCCAGCTCGTCGAATCCGGCGCGCAGCTCGCGGATCGTCTGTTCTGCCCGGTCGGTCATCATGATCTCCTGTCCAGCGATCGAGCCGCCGCGATCCCGGCGCGCCGACGGCAGGCTACTTCCCCGTGCGCCCGCCGCTCCAGCCCCCTCCGCCTTCAGCTCGCCTGGAGCACGCGCAGGTCGTTCTCCGCCTGCGCGCGCAGGATCGGGAGCGCCGCGCGGGCGGGCTCCGGCAGCCCGGCGAGCACCAGCTCGACCTCGCGCGGGTCGCCCACCAGGTCGAAGAAGCCGATCAGCAGGTGGGCGGCGTCCATCGGCGAGGTGGCGATGACCTGCTGGGAGAACTCCGCCCAGTCCTCGGCCGTCATGTGCGTGCGCAGCGCCGGGAACAGCAGCGGCTCCTCGTGCTCCAGGTGGCGGTGGACCAGGTCGCGGACGGCCGCCGCGGCGTCCGCCAGCTTGGCACGGTCGCCGTCCTGCTGGGCCGGGGCGGCGGCCAGGGCGTCGAGGGAGGCGTCCAGCAGGTCGTGCTCCTTCGACAGCTCCGCCAGCCCGGCCGCGACCTGGGCGTCGGCGGCGGCGAGCCGCGGCCACAGCAGGTCGTCCTCGCTCTCGTGGTGGTGGTGCAGCTGCGCCACCAGGAAGTCGCGCAGCACCGCGATCGCGGAGAGCGGGACGCCGGTACGCGGCGCCGCGTCCGCGAGCAGGGACGTGGCCTTGCGGTGGAAGTCGTGGGCGAGCCGCGTCTCGATGATCGACATGGGCTCGGTCTGGGCGTTGCTCATGGTGGTTCCCCCGAATCACAAATAATGACCAAGTGGTCATCAGGGATCGTAGCGGAACGGACCCCCTGATGACCACGCGTACAGTAGCGGCATGACCTCTGCTCCGGACGCGACACCCCCCGCCGAACCGGCCCGAAGGCGCAGGCGCGATCCCGAGGCGCACCGGGCGGCCATCCTCGACGCCGCGCGGGAGGCATTCGCCGAACACGGTTACGCCCTCGCCACCATCCGCGACATCGCCCGCCGGGCAGGGGTCACCCACGGGCTGGTCATGCGGCACTTCACGTCAAAGGAGCAGCTGTTCCTGTGCGCCGTGCCCGGCACCCGCGACCTCGACGAGATCGTCGCGGGCGACGTCGCGTCCCTGCCCGAGCGGGTGGCCGCGGGGTTCGTCGCGCGCATGGAGACGAACGCCGCCGACGACCCGTTCGTCACCCTGATCCGCAGCGCCGCCTCCAACGAGCGGGCCGCGATCGACCTCTACACCGCGATGCGGCGGCGCAGCGTCGCCGCGTACCGGACGGTGCTGGACGGCGACGACGTGGACGTGCGCGTGGAGCTGATGGCCGCGCAACTGATCGGCGTGGCCTTCAACCGCTACATCGTCAAGGCCGGCCCGCTCGCCGCGATGACCGCCGGCGAGCTGACCGCCCACCTGTCCCGCGTCCTGCGCGGCATCATGTTCGGCTGACGGAGCGCAGGAACTCCAGCAGGAGCGGGTTGAACTCCCCAGGATTGTCCTGGTTGGCGTTGTGGCCGGCGCGGGGGATGACCTCGTAGCGGCAGTTCGGGTCCCTCGCCGCCCATGCCGGCGCCGTCCTCGCGATGTTCCCCGTGGTGTCGTGCTCCCCGTGGGTGAGGAGCAGCGGGTGCTCGATGGTGTAGCCGGGCCGCGGCCGTACGGCCGCGGCGACCGCCCGCCACACCTCGAGGAACTCCCGCCGGGACAACCGCCCGGCCGCCTCGTACGCGTACGCGCGGGCCTGCGGCGTCGCGGCCGTCCTGGCGGCCATCCGGCGCCGCAGATCCCCGTACGGCCACGCCGCGAACCACCAGGGCGAGCTCTTCAGCGCCCACGCCTCCCAGCGGGCGACGGGCATGGTCGTGCACGTCGACCCGATGACGACCAGGGCCCGGACCCGCCCGGGGTGGTTGAGGACCACCTCCTGGGCGACGTAGCCGCCGAGCGACTGGCCGACGAGGCAGACCGGCCGGCCGACGCCCGCCTCGTCGAGCAGCGCCAGCAGGTCGGCCGCCAGGTCGCCGACGGTCAGCGGGGTCCGGCCGAGCGGCTTCGACTCGCCGTGGCCCCGCAGGTCCCAGGTGAGCGTGCGGTAACCGGCGTCGTTCAGGACGGGCACCTGGGGGTCGAACATGCGGTGGTCCATGGTGGCGCCGTGGGTCAGCACCACGACGGGGCCGTCCGCCGGCCCGCTCCACCAGTACCGCACCCGCGACCCGTCTCGCTCCAGGCTTCCCGTCATGAGACCGCCTCCCTGATCGCCTGTCGCCGTAGTGATCTACATTGTTAAGGTACCGGCCTCATGAGCTTCCCGCGATCGTCGTGACCGGCCACTCGGCGAGATCGGCGAGCAGTTGCCGGTCGTGGGTGGCGACGACGACGGCCGCGGGTGTGGTCAGCAGCGCCTCGGTGAGCTCGTCCACCAGCAGGGCGGACAGGTGGTTGGTGGGCTCGTCGAGGATGAGCAGGTCGGGCCGCCGAGCCAGGCACAGGGCGAGGTGCAGGCGGCGTCGCTGCCCGTGCGACATGCGCCCGACGGGGGTGCGCAGGGCTTCGGCGTCGAGCAGGCCCATGCCGGTGAGAGGTGCGGCCCCTTCGGGGACGTGCCCGCGGTAGATCTCGTACGCCAGCAGGTCGGCCGGCCACGGCGGCACCTCCTGGGAGAGGTGGGCGACCGTCGCGCCGGGGGAGCGGCGTACGGCCCCGCCGGTCGGCGTGAGCTCGCCCGCCAGCAGGGCGAGCAGTGTCGACTTGCCGGCGCCGTTGGGGCCCGTGACGAGCAGCCGGTCGCCGCCGTCGAGGTCGAGGGTGACCGGGACGCGCAGGCGTCCGGTGACCGTGACGTCGTCGCAGCGCAGGATCGGCGTGCCCGCACGGGTCGGCAGCTCCGGCCAGCGCAGGGCCGGCGGGGGAGGGGGCACCGTCACGCGGTGCTCGTCGAGCTGCTGCCGGCGGCGTTTGAGGTTCTGGACGACCGCGGGCGCGTGCGACTGGCGCTGGTGCTTGCCGGTGCCCTTGTCGGGTCGCCATCCGGTGCTGAGCCGGTCGCGGGCCTCCTGCACGGCCTGGGTGAGCCTGGCGTGCTCGGCCTGCTGGGCCTCGTGGTCCTGGGCCCAGCGTTCCCGTTCGCGGCGGCGGCCCTCGTGCCAGCCGGCGTAGCCTCCGGCGTAGCGGCGGGGGCGGTCGTCGCGGCTGGGGTCGAGGTCGAGGAACTCCTCGGCGACCTCGCGCAGCAGGGCGCGGTCGTGGGTGACGATCGCCAGGCCGCCGGTGCGGGAGCGCAGGTGGGCGGCCAGGTAGTCGAGGCCGTCGGCGTCGAGGTGGTTGGTGGGTTCGTCGAGCAGCAGGATGTCGTGCCCGCCGCCGAGGACGCACGCCAGGCGGACGCGGTAGCGCTCGCCGACGGAGAGCGTGGCGAGCTCCCTGTCACGGTCGGCGCAGGCGTTGAGCCCGTCGAGGGCGAGGTCGACGCGGCGTTCGGCGTCCCAGGCGTCCAGGCGCACGGCGGCGTCGAGGGCGGTGGCGTAGAGGGTGTCGGCGTGCGCGTCGCCGTTCTCCAGACCGATGGTGGCCCGGTCCAGGGCGTGCAGGGCCAGGTGCGCGGGGCGCAGTGTCTCGGCGACGAGGGTGGCGACGGTCTCGCCGTCGTGGGCGGGCAGGGTCTGGTGGACGACGCCGATGGTGCCCGCGCGTTCGACGTGGCCGTCGTCGGGGGTGAGGTCGCCGGCCAGGACGCGCAGCAGGGTGCTCTTGCCGCGGCCGTTCTCGCCCACGATGGCCGTGCGGGAGCGGTGGGAGACGGTGGCGTCGGCGTCGGACAGCACGAGGCGCCCGCCGAGGGCGACGCGGATGCCGCGCGCGCGGATGTGCGCGCCGGAGCCGGCGGGCAGGCGGGCGGTCAGGGTGAGGTCAGTGAGAAGTTCGAGGGTCGAGGGAGTGGTCTCCACGGTGTGCTCCGCAGCTCGTTTTCCGGAGCCGGGCAGCACGAAGCTGCCGCCCGGCGATGGTCGGCCGGGACGGCGGGCACGTGACTGGGGATGCTCGGTGCCGCGCCGTCAGGCGCGGTGGCGGAGCCTCGGGAAGCTGAACCCTCGATGACACATGGGGACGATGTTACCGGTTTGCCGTACCCGGTGGGCACGGCGGTGGATCAGGTGGCGGTATCGGAGTCGGTCCAGAACCGGTCGAGCTCGTCGCAGATGAAGTCGGTCTGCTCCTGGAACACCCAGTGGCCGCAGTGTTCGATGACCCCGCCCTGCGCGTTCGTCGCGATGGCGCGGGCGCTGTCGATGCAGTGGGAGCCGAACGAGGTGCGGCCGCCCCAGGCCAGCATGGGCACGGTCAGCTTCTCGGCGGTGAGCTCCTTGGTCTGCTCGGCCATCTGCGGGATGTAGCCGTAGAGGTTGAGGCTGGCGCGCAGGTTGCCGGGCTGGCGCATCTGGGTGGCGTACGCCTGGATCTCGGATTCGGGCACCGCGGTCGGGTCGTAGGCGAAGTCGCGGAAGAAGTGCCGCAGGTACTGCTCTTCGCGTCCTTCGACCAGGAAGCGGGTGATGTCCATGTTCATGTGCATGCCGAGGTGCCAGTACGCGACGCGGGGGTCGACGTAGCCGGGGTAGTCGAGGCCGAAGAACGGCGTCTCGATCGTGGCGAGCGACAGGGCGCGGCCGGCGGCGAGGTAGGCGAGCGCGACGGCGGCCGGGCCGCCGAGGTCGTGGCTGAGGATGTGGAAGCGCTCGACGTTCTCGGCTTCGAGCAGGCCGAGCATGTCGGCCGCGATCGTCCTGGGCTCGTACCCGCTGAAGGGTTTGTCGCTGTCGGCGAAGCCTCTGAGGTCGGGGGCGATGAAGCGGTAGCGGTGGCCGAGCCGTTCGATGACGATCAGGTATTCGCGGTGGGTCTCCGGCCAGCCGTGCAGGCACAGGACGACCGGGCCCGATCCGGCGGTGACGTAGTGGAGCCGGACCCCGTTGGTCTCGGCACGATGGTGTGCGACGTCCATCAGAACCCCCTGCACCGAACCGCTGCCCCCTGGTGAGGGGGCCTCTACCCCGCCGTGCCGGGGTGAACCGGGAGCCGGTCGTAGGGGAGCGCGTGGCTGGTGCGGCCGTGCACGCCGGTGGTGGTCGTCGCGGTGAACAGGGAGTTGAGCAGGGCCTCCTCGACGGCGTCCATGACGGCGGCGAAGAGGGGGTCGAGCCGGTCGTCGGGCAGGGGCTCGCGTTGCGGCGGGGCGGTGCTGAAGGCGATCGCGTAGTCGCCGCTGCCGTGGGCGTACGACGCTCCGACGCGTCCCATCGCGAAGATCGCCCGGCGGGCGAGGCGGCCGAGCCGGCGGGCGTCGAGCGGGGCGTCGGTGGCGATCACGATCATGCACGAGTTGCCGGGCGGCTGCTCGTCGCGTACGCCCGGCAGGAGCTCCTCGACCGGCATCGGCGTGCCCTGGACGGTGAGCACGCCGCCGAAGTTGGCCTGGACGAGCGCTCCGACCGTCACGGGGTCGCCGCCGGCGGTGAGCCGCCGCGAGGAGGTGCCGATCCCGGCCTTGTACCCGAGGGCCGTGGTGCCGGTGCCGGCTCCCACGCAGCCTTCCGCGGGGAGCCCGCCGGAGGCTCCGTCGAGCGCGTCGAGGACGTGCTGCTCGGTGATGGGCCGGCGCCGGATGTCGGACAGGTGCCCGTCGTTGGTCTCGCCCACGAGCGGGTTGAACGACAGGCCGTCCGGGCGGAGCCTCATCAGGTACGTCAGCACGGCGTCGGCCGCCCGGAACACCGAGAGCGTGGCGGTCAGGACGATGGGCGACTCCAGCACGCCGAGCTCGTCGACCTGGGTGGAGCCGACGAGCTTGCCGTACCCGTTGCCGGTGTGGACCGCCGCGGGCAGCCCGAGCCGCGGGGGCACGACGGCGGTGACGCCGGTGTGCAGTTCGGCGCCGTCGTCGAGGGTGGTGTGCCCGACCAGCACCCCGTCGACGTCGGTGATCGCGTTGAGCGGCCCCGTGGGCAGCGTGCCGGGGACGACGCCCAGCGAGCGGGCCCGGAGGCGTCCCCGCTGGGCCGCGTCGGTCATGGTGTTCCTCGTCCTCGTCCTCGTCCTCGTCGTCGCCGTCGCCGTGGGTGGTGGTGCGGTGTCACGACGATAGCGGTCAGCTCCACACGCCGGGCGTCAGGCGGGGCGCCTTGTCGTCGAGCCGGCTCCGGTCGATCACGTCGCCTTCGAGGGGCAGCAGGATGGTGGCCTCGCGGCCCCAGTCGGAGTAGCGGGTGTCGGACTCGACGCGGAGGGAGCCGTCGCCGGTGGGCAGGACGGCCTTGGCGGCGACCCGCTGGACCAGGCCGTCACCGTTGAGCCAGAGGGTGTAGGAGACCTTGGCGGCCTTGGGAAGGTTGCCGAAGCGCGAGGCGAACGAACGCGAGACCTTGGCGAGCTTGTCCGTCTTGACGGTGCCCTTGAGGATGCCGTCACGGTAGGAGGTGCGGGAGGTCAGCAGGGTTTTGAGCGTGGCGGGCTCCAGGACCTCGAGCAGCATGTTGCTGGTCGGCAGGTCGGTGCCGCGGTAGCGCACCCAGCTCGTGCCCTGGGGGAGGGCTTCGTCGACCACGGGGCCGGAGACGTAGTCGTCGCCGGCGGAGGAGATCGTCCTGACGGGCGTCTGCTGGAGCTCGACGTCGTCGCCGAGGCCGAGCTTCTTGGCGCTGCGGACGGCCTCCTTGCTGTAGCTCAGGGTCTGGGACAGATCGGAGGCGATCTCGCCGCGGGGGCCGAACCCGATCGTGCCGTCCATGCCGGAGGTGAGGGAGACGCCGCGGCCGTAGTCCGCCTTGACGGTGGCGACGATGTTGACGGCCTGGCCGCGTACCAGCTCGGCCTTGAGCGCCTTGACCGGGTCGATCTTGGGTGCTGCCTGCGCGGGGGTGGCGTTGAGCTGCACCAGGCCCGCGACCACGGCGGCACCGACGATGGTTCGCTTCATGGGATTCCTTGGATGGTCCGGAAAGACGCGAACAATCTTGTGCATCTAAGATCAACAGTCAAGCCGAACCATGAAAGCCGGTATTTCCCCATGAACGACCACGGTTTGGCCGTCTCCTGACCGGCGGCTCACCCCGTACCGACCGCCCTGACTGCTACTCTCCGTAACAGATTGTCGCGATCCGTAATGGTGGGGGCGCTCCCGTGAAGATCTCCTGTGTCGGCGGTGGACCGGCGGGCCTGTACTTCTCGATCCTGATGAAGGGGGCGGACCCGTCCCATGACATCACCGTGTACGAGCGCAACCCGCCCGGCTCCACGTACGGCTGGGGTGTGACCTACTGGGCCGAACTGTTCTACGCCCTCCACGACAGCGACCCCGAGTCCGCGTGCGCGATCAGGGACGCCTCGGTGCGCTGGGAGACCTGGACGATGCACCTGCAGGACCGCGCGACGGTGACGGTGGAGGGCGGGGACGACGGCTTCGGCATCGGCCGGCACGAGCTGCTGCACATCCTCACCGAACGCGCCCACTCCCTGGGTGTGCGCATCGAGTTCGAGCGCGAGATCGCCGACGAGGACGAGCTGGCCGGCTCGGACGTCGTCATCGCCGCCGACGGCGTCAACAGCGTGTTGCGCGAGCGGCACGCCGGCCACTTCCGCCCGCGCCTCGCGGCCGGACGCAACTTCTACACCTGGCTCGGCACCACCAAGGTCTTCGAGTCGTTCGTCTTCGCCTTCGTGCCGACGGAGCACGGCTGGATCTGGTGCTACGGCTATCCGTACAGCGCCACCCACAGCACCTGCGTCATCGAGTGCCCGCCGGAGACCTGGAGGGGGCTCGGCCTGCACGAGACGAACGACGCCGACTGCCTGGGCCTGCTGGAGAAGTTGTTCGCCGACGTCCTGGACGGCCACCCGCTGATGAGCCGGGGGCAGGGCGGCACGCGGTGGGTGAACTTCCGCACCCTGACCAACCGGGTGTGGTACCGCGACAACCTCGTCCTGGCCGGGGACGCCGCGCACACCACGCACTACTCCATCGGCGCGGGCACCGCCCTGGCCCTGGCCGACGCCGGCGTCCTGGCGGGCGCGCTGCTGAAGGAGCCGCACGTCCCGGTCGCCCTGCGCCGTTACGCCCGTGCGCGACGGTCCCAGGTGCGCACCAGCCAGAAGGCGGCCCGCTACAGCGCCCGCTGGTACGAGAACCTGCCGCGCTACATCGACCTGCCGCCGCGGCAGCTCGCCATGCTGCTCGGCCAGCGCCACTCCCGGCTGGTCGCCTACCTGCCCCCTGGCCTGTACTTCCGGATGGAGCAGGCGCTCGACACCCTGGCGTCGCTGGGCCGGCGCGGGTAGTCCCGCCGCGGGCGGTCACATCGTGATGGTGATCTGGTCGGGGAGCGCGTCCAGGAGGAGCAGGACGCCGGCGATCCCGACGATCCAGCTCAGTGTGGTGCGGGAGCCGGAGGAGAGTCTGGTCCGCCACCGCTCGAACCGTTCGCGCGTCCGGTCGTCCAGGGCGGCCCACGCGAGGAGGAGCACGACGCCGGGGATCACCATGATCGTCACGTACGCGCCGAGGAGCGGCGACCATTGCACGGCGGACAGGCCGGCCATGGTCATGATGCCGATCGCGGCGAAGTACGGCACGGCGGTGGCGAACTCGAACAGCCAGGTCCCCAGCCCCAGCAGCACCATCGAGCGCATGGTGAGGGACCCGGGCGTCCGGCCGGGGTTCCTGCCGGGGATGAGGTAGCTGCCCACGACGAGCGCCGCGCCGAGGACGCCCTGTCCCCAGGCGCGCACGGTGTCGTCGACGAGCGGTAAGACGGCGCCCAGGCCCAGCATGAGCAGCACCCCGGTGACGAAGTACGCGATCGCGACGGATCCGAGGTACACGCCGAGCAGCGCCCACGCGTGGGAGCACGCGCCGGCGGAGCTCGTCGGTGGTGGCCCGGACGACGTAGGTCTGCAGCTCGTGCGCGGCCCCGCACCGCGAGCTCCGTGGTCGAAGGGGTCGCCACGATCGTGGAGGAGATGTTGCCGCTCGACGCCGAGCGCCGCGAGGAGTACGCGTTGTGGTCGGCGATCGTGGAATGGGAACGCCGGCACCCTCCGGAAGGCGGCTCCGTGACGTGGAACGACCAGCGGGCGGTGTACCGCCAGTGCGTCGCCGCCGTACGCGGGCACGAGACCGCCGCCGGGCCGGGCGAGGCCGCCCGCCCGCACCCCGATCCCCAGGTCGAGCTCTGGGCCGCGCTCCTGCACACGTTCGCCGACGGGCTCGCCGCCCAGATCATGAAGACACCCGGCGAAGTGCCCCCCGACACCGCCGCACGGCTGCTGCGCTCGCTGCTGCGCGCCGTGCCGGAGCGGCCGGCCGGGTGACGCGCGGGGACGAAGACCTACGCCACGTCGGGCCGGGTCATGGGCGGCGCGCGCAGCTGTCGCAGCAGGCCGGGGCCGACCCGCGGCGTGATGTTCCACGTCGCGACCGCTCCGGGCGCATCGACGGTGAGGCGGACGCGGTGCGGGCCGGTGATGACGTACAGGTCCGCGACGAAGACCGTGCCCTGCCAGGCGCCGGTGGCGACGACGGGCCGGCCGAGCGGCGCGCTCTCCCGCCAGTCCTGGTGGCCGACCTCCAGGTCGAACGCGAGGTCACCGGTGTCGATGCGGACCCGCCAGCCGCCCGGCGCCGGCTCGACGGCGATCGAGGCGCCGAGCGGCAGGGGGTTGTCGGGCGCGTCGGTGACGACGGCGTGGGCGCGGCGCCCGGGGGCGAGTTCGCCGGGCACGAGGGGGAGTGACAGGTCCCGCAGACAGTCGGCCAACGTCCGGTCGCTCCCGGCGTCCCCCTCGCCGTCCAGGCCCGGCAGCAGACTGTCCCATACCGCGTCCAGAGGGGCCTGCATGTCGGTGGTGGCGGCCGTCATCGCCACCACGAGGTCATGTTCGGGCAGCACCAGGCAGTACTGCCCGAACGCGCCGTCGGCGCGGTAGCCGTGCCGGGACATCCAGAAGTGGTAGCCGTACCCCTCGAGCCAGTCGGCCGTCCGGGACCCGTCCTCGAACTGGCGGGTCTCGACGTGGCGCCTGGTCGCGAGCTCCAGCCACGCGCGCGGCACCAGTTGAGGGTCCCGGCGGCGACCTCCGCGCAGCAGCAGCTCCCCGAACGCCGCCACCGCCTCCGTCCTGAGGTGGAGCCCGTGGAAGCCGAAGGCGGCGCCGGAGGCGACGGTGTCCCATTCCCGGTGCCGTACGCCCATGGGCCCGAAGAGGCGGTCGTCGAGCAACTCCGCAAGGCCGCGGCCCGTCACCCGCTCCACCATCCGGGCCAGCACGAAACCGGCCGGGTTGTTGTACGCGTGCCGTGTGCCCGGAGGGTCCTGAGGCTGGATCCGCAGGAAGCCCTTGACCAGATCGGCGGGCTCGCACGCCCAGGCCGCCTCCAGCGGGTCCGTTCGATGGCCGGTGGTCATCGTCAGCAGGTGACGGACCGTGAGCCGGCCCGCCCGCGCAGGCAGGTCCGCGGGAACGTGGTCGTCCAGGACGTCGAGCACCCGATCGTTCAGGGCCAGCAGCCCGTCGGCGACCGCGAGACCGACGGCGACCGCGGTGAAGGACTTGGTCATCGAGTACAGCAGATGGGGCCGCTCGGCGGAGTACGGCCGCCACCAGCCCTCGGCCACGACGTGACCGTGCCGCACCACCATCAGCGAGTGGCACTCGATCCGCCGCTCCTGAAGGTCGTCCAGCAACGCCAGGAGCCGAGCCGCGTGCATACCCTGCGCGGACGGCGCCGACCGCGGCAGCAGGCGTTCTCGATCCATCGCACCCCGTTCTCAGCGCGTCACCGGAGTATCTCGTGCGGGGAGGGCCGGCGGCGGTCGATCAGGCCGTCGCGATGAGGCGTCGCAGCGAGGCGTGGGCG
>NZ_POUD01000271.1 GCF_003236395.1 Nonomuraea aridisoli
GTGGGGGTGAGTGGTGGGGCGGCGATGCTGGTCACTGGGCTTCCAGCATTGCTGTCCACATCTGGGCGAACTCGGGCAGGGTCTTGGCGGTGGTCGCGATGTTCTCCACCTCGACGCCTGGGACCCGCAGGCCGAGCACGGCGCCGGCGGTGGCCATGCGGTGGTCGTCGTAGCTGTGGAAGACGCCGCCGTGGAGTGCGCGGGGGCGGATCACCAGCCCGTCGTCGGTCTCCTCGCAGTCGCCGCCCAGCCGGTTGATCTCGGTGGCCAGGGCCGCCAGGCGGTCGGTCTCGTGGCCGCGCAGGTGGCTCACGCCGCGGATGCGGCTCGGCGTCGTGGCCAGCGCCGCGAGGGCCGCGATCGTCGGGGTCAGCTCGCCGACCTCGTGGAGGTCGGCGTCGAGGCCGCGGATCTCGCCCGTGCCGGTGACCGTCAGGTCGACGGTGCCGGAGTCGGCGGCCGGGCGGGTGACCGTGGCGCCCATGGTGGCGAGCAGGTCGCGCAGCGCGTCGCCCGCCTGGGTGGTGCGCACCGGCCAGGCGGGGATCGTCACCGTGCCGCCCGTCACGAGCGCCGCCGCCAGGAACGGGGCCGCGTTGGACAGATCAGGCTCGACCGTCATGTCTCTGGCCGCGATCGGGCCGGGCTCCACGCGCCACACGTCGCGCTCGCCGTCGTCGACCGTGACGCCCGCCGCCCTGAGCATCTCCACGGTCATCTCGATGTGGGGCTGCGAGGGCACGGGCGGGCCGACGTGGCGGATCGTGATGCCCTTCTCGAACCGCGCCGCGGTCAGCAGCAGCCCTGAGACGAACTGCGACGAGCCCGACGCGTCGAGCGTGACCTCGCCGCCGGTCAGGGGCCCGGTGATGGTGAACGGCAGCGCGTCGTTGTCGATCCGCGCGCCCAGCGAACGCAGCGCGTCGAGGATGGGGCCCATCGGGCGCTTGCGCGCGTGCGGGTCGCCGTCGAACGACACGGGGCCGTCGGCCAGGGCGGCCATCGGCGGCACGAACCGCATGACCGTGCCCGCGAGACCGGCGTCGATGCTCACGCCGCCGCGGATCGGGCCCGGCGTCACATGCCAGTCGACGCCTGCGGCGGTCTCGCCCGAGGCGACCAGGGTCGCGCCGAGGGCACGCAGCGCCGACACCATCAGATCGGCGTCGCGGCTGCGCAGCGCCTGCCGTACGACACCGGGGCCGTCGGCGAGGGCGGCGAGCAGCAGCGCGCGGTTGGTCACCGACTTGGAGCCGGGCAGCCAGACGGTGGCGGTCACCGGGCCGGTCGCCGTCGGCGCGGGCCAGAGCGGTGCGGACGGGGTGGCGGACGTGGTCGCGGGCATGGTCAAAGAGTACTGGCCGTGCCCGGACGCGGCGCGTTCCCCGGCCACCACCCTTCGATCACCGTCCGCAGGCTGTACCGGCCGACCTCCACGAGAAAACGTTCGGCGCACGCCCACCAGGCTTCGCCCACAACCCGCAGAAGCTACCGTTCGTCCACAGGGACGACCGTGCGGCCACTCGTTATCCACAGGCTGTGGCTTGACATGGGTGTGGCGCATGGTCTTCGCGTGGGCCTCCCCGCACGCCCGTCGCGCACACGAGCGAGCGCAACGGAACACATCCGTACCTGTGGGCGAGACGAACACGCGAGCGAAACCACCGCGTGGCAAGGTGGGGTCATGTGCGGTAGATACGCCTCGGCGCGCAAGAAGCACGAACTGCTCGAGGAATTCCAGGTCGAGCAGGACGGCGACCCCGAGAAGGAGCTCGGCGCCGACTACAACGTCGCCCCCACCAAGAACGTCTACGCCGTGCTCAGCCGCGTCCCCAAGGAGGCCGAGCGCGCGGTGCGGCAGCTCAGGATCGTCAAGTGGGGCCTGGTCCCCGCCTGGGCCAAGGACCCGTCGATCGGCTCGCGGCTGATCAACGCCAGGGCCGAGACGCTGGCCGAGAAGCCGTCGTTCCGCCAGGCGTTCGCCAAGCGCAGGTGTCTGCTGCCGGCGGACGGCTATTTCGAGTGGATGCCGGTCGAGGGTGACAAGAAGAAGAAACAGCCGTACTTCATCCATCCGTCCGACGCCGGGGTGATGGCCATGGCGGGTCTGTACGAGTTCTGGAAGGACCCCTCGCGCGACGACGACGACCCGCTCAAGTGGCTGGTGACCTGCACCGTCATCACCACCGACGCCGAGGACAACCTCGGCCGCATCCACGACAGGATGCCGATGATGATCGAGCGCGACCGCTGGGCGGACTGGCTCGACCCCAAGCTGACCGACACGGGTCAGGCCGCGCGGTTGCTGGCGCCTCCAGAAGCGGGACGGTTCACGGCTTATCCGATCTCCACCGACGTCAACAACGTCCGCAACAATGGCCCGGACCTCATCAAACCTCTACCGGAAGAGGAGGAAACCGCTCTTTTCTAAGGTGTAAGAAGTACAGGAGTTGGGCATCCGGTGAGGAAAGCGATGCGTCCCCTTTACCCGGGGTTCGTCGCTTGGAAATTCTCCCCAATTACCACCGGGCTGGACATCCGGGGAGTCCCAGCCGCGGCTCATTTACCCGGAGGTGCGGTGTCGTGGACGTCACGACCGCTCGTGAGCGGCTGGAAGTCATGCTCGCCGAGCTGGACCGGTCGATCGGCGTGCTGCGGGGCGACCCCGTCGCCGTACGCGACCGGTCGACGGCGGACGCCGGCTCCGACCTGACCGACGCCGACCGCGCCCAGGCCATGCTCACCGTGGCCACCACGCAGCGCCGCGCCGTGATCGAGGCGCTCAAGCGCATCGAGGAAGGCGTGTACGGCCAGTGCGTCGACTGCCGCAAGCCGGTGCCGGAAGGCCGCCTGGAGGCCCGCCCCGAGGCGGCCCGCTGCGTCCAGTGCCAGGGCAAACGCGAACGCCGCCGGTAGGTCAGCTCTTGCGGGCGCTGGCGACCAGGTGGATGCCGACGGTGTCGTCGTCGTTCGGCTGCGCCTCCAGCTCCGTGCGCACCAGGTAGTTGAGCGCCCGCGCGTCGGAGCCCAGCACGTGGTCGACCGTCGACGGCGACAACACCGTGCGCGGCCGCATCCACTCGACCTCCAGCCCGGCGCCCGCGAGCAGCTCGCGCAGTTGCCCGCTGCTGAAGCAGCGCGTGATGCTGCCGTCGGGCCACGGCACCAGCATGACCTCGCCCGTCTGCCGCAGGTGCTGCCACTGCCCCTGCTCGGCCAGGATCGCCATGCCGAGCACGAGGGAGTCGACGCACACGAGCGCCCGCCCGCCGGGCCGCAGCACGCGCGCCACGTCGTTCATGGCGGACTCGGCCATCAGCTCGATCGACATCGCCCGCTCCTCGCAGAGCACCGCGTCCACGCACCCGTCGGGCAGGAACGCCAGGTCGTCGGCGCGGATGTGGCGGACACGGCCGGCGTCGTGCAGCCGGGAGTGCGCGTCGAGGGTACGGCGGAAGTCGAGCACCTCGATCACCCGGTGACCCGCCTTGGCCGCCTGCCCCGACCACCGCCCGCGCCCGCCCGACAGGTCGAGGACCACGGAGGGTTCGGCGGGAAGCCAGCGGTTGAGTTGTTCGGCGGCGACGGCGCGGTAGAAGGTCCAGTACGGCCCGAGCGTCCCTGAGCCGTTCAGTTCCTCGGCCGGAATGGGCAGCACACGCGACTCCTGGGTTCCGGGTAAAGGGCTACCAGCCGGTACGTTATGACGTTCCCCGCACCGGGTCCTTCGTACCTTCTATCTTGCGGGAACAGACAAGGGCGCGGGCGTGTTGCGACGAGCATGCTCACATTGCTCAGCCGCCAACCCACTGACGGAGAGGTCGTGGGTCAGCGGGTATCCTCCCCTGAGTACGGTGGTGTACCGCTACAGCCGGCCACCGGTGATCTTAGGGGGGTGGGTCCGGTGCCCGCGACAGGCGCGGAGACGCTGGAGCAGCGAAGCGAGCGATTCGAGCGCGACGTCATGCCGTTTCTCGAGCAGCTCTACTCCGCTGCGCTCCGGATGACCCGAAATCCCGCGGACGCGGAAGACCTGCTACAGGAGACCTTCGCCAAGGCGTTCGCGTCGTTCCATCAGTTCCAGGAGGGCACCAACCTCAAGGCGTGGCTCTACCGGATCCTCACCAACACCTTCATCAACAGCTATCGCAAGAAGCAGCGGGAGCCGAAGCAGTCCGGCACCGAGGAGATCGAGGACTGGCAGCTGGCTCGCGCCGAGTCCCACACCTCGGCGGGTCTGAAGTCGGCTGAGGTGGAGGCGCTGGAGCACCTGCCCGACGGCGACATCAAGCAGGCGCTCGCGGCTCTGCCGGAGGAGTTCCGGATCGCGGTCTACCTGGCCGACGTCGAAGGCTTCCCCTACAAGGAGATCGCCGACATCATGGGCACGCCGATCGGCACCGTGATGTCGAGGCTGCACAGGGGACGCAGGCAGCTGCGGGGCCTCCTTGAGGACTACGCCCGCGAGCGTGGCCTCGTCCCGGCGGAGGGATCGAAATGAGCTGTGGCAAGCCACACGAAACCGACTGCGGCGAGGTGCTGGACAAGGTCTACGCTTATCTCGACGGTGAGCTCACCGAGAGCGACGTCGCCGAGATCCGCGTCCACCTGGACGAGTGCAGCCCCTGCCTGAAGGAATACGACCTGGACAAGGCGGTCAAGCACCTCGTGGCCAAACACTGCGGCTGCGATCCGGTGCCGGCCGACCTGCGTTCCAAGGTGCTCGCGCGCATCGCCGAAGTGAGATCGGAGCTCGCCGCCGACTAGGATTCTCGGCATGCGCGTGTTGGTCACCGGGGGTGCCGGGTTCATCGGGTCGAATCTCGTCGATCGTCTGCTCGCCGACGGACACGAGGTCGACGTGGTCGACGACCTGTCCTCCGGCGACGCCGACAACCTGTCGGGCGCCGTCGCCAGCGACCGCTTCCGTCTGCACGTGATGAACGTCCTCGATCCGGGGCTGCCCGCCCTGATGGCCGAGCGTCAGCCCGAGGTCGTCTGCCACCTCGCCGCCCAGATCAGCGTGCGCAAGAGCGTGGCGGACCCGGTGCACGACGCCCGGGTCAACGTCGAGGGCACCGCGTCCGTGCTCGTGGCCGCCCGTGAGGGCCGTGCCCGCAAGGTGGTGTTCGCCTCGTCGGTGGCCGTCTACGGCCGCCCGGCGACGATCCCGGTGCCGGGCGACGCCCCCACCGATCCCCGCTCGCCGTACGCCGCCTCCAAGCTGAGCGGCGAGACCTACCTCGCGGCGTTCCGCGCGCTGCACGGCATCGAATACACCACGCTCGTGCTCTCCAACGTCTACGGCCCGCGCCAGTCGCCGGAGGGCGAGGCCGGCGTGGTGTCGATCTTCACCGACGCCCTGCTCAACGGCACGCCCACGGTCGTCTACGGCGACGGCTCCCAGACCCGCGACTACATCTACGTCGACGACGTGGTCGACGGCTTCGTCCGGGCCTGCGGGCAGCTCGGCGACGGCCGCAGGTTCAACCTCGGCACCGGCATCCAGACCACCGACCGGCGGCTGCACTCCCTGATCGCCGACGCGGCGGGAGCCCCCGACAAGCCGGGCTTCGCGCCGCCGCGCCTGGGCGACCTGCCGGCGATGGCGGTCGACCCGGTGCCGGCTCACGAGGGGCTCGGCTGGCAGCCGCGCGTCGACCTCTCGACCGGCCTGAAGAACACCGTCGAGTGGACCGCGAGCCGTCGCCGCAAGTAGTGGCTTGATTACGCTTTGCTTGCGATTTCCGACTCGGCCCATCTGGCCACGTCGTCTTCTGTAGCGTGATTGCCAAAGTCGACGTGGAGGCATGTGGATGTTGAACTCAATGGTCGCCCGGTTGCTCACGGCCATCCTGGTGGTCGGCTCCGTGGTCATGATGTTCGGCCCGGTTCTTCCGCCGGGAGTGTCCTGGACCTGATCGCCGTGGAGGGCCGCAATGCGTGATCTGCCGTGGCCCGCAAGGGTCTATCTGGTCGCCGTGATCGGCGCGGTGGCCGCTCTCGTCGTACGCGGTGTGATCGTCTCCGGCGCGCCGGTGGCCCCGGAGGATCTCGACATCCTCCTGGTGCTCGCGCTGCTGTTCCTGGTGTGCGAGTCGATGCCGACGTTGCTCAACGTCGAGCAGTTCGCGATGTCGGTCAGCTTCTCGGCCTCGCTCGCCGCCGTGGTGCTGCTCGGCCCCGACGGCGCGGCGCTGGTGGGGCTGACCGCCGTGCTGAGCGTGCGGCCGGGGCTGCCGCTGATCAAGCGGCTGTTCAACGGCGCCCAGTTCGCCATCTGCGGCTACGCGGCGGGGTGGGTCTACGTCGCGCTCGACGGCCGGGTGGGGGTGCCGCAGGTCAACGCGTTCGACGATCTCATCGGCCCGTACGCGGCGGCCACGGCCGTCTTCGTGCCGCTCAACATCGCGCTGACCCTCACCATCGTGGCGCTGGCCACGCATGTGCGGTACGCCGAGGTGCCGATGCGGGGGTTCGGCCAGTTCCTGCTGTCCTACCTGGGCTACGGCACGTTCGGGCTGCTCGTGGCGGGGCTGTGGGCCACGGTGGCGTCGATCTCGGCGGTGCTGGTGCTGGTGCCGTTGTTCGTGGCGCGCTGGGCGTTCGGCCAGTATCACGCCCAGCAGCGCTCCTACGACGCCACCATCGCGGCGCTCTGCCAGGCCGTGGAGACGAAGGACTACTACACCAGGGGCCACTGCACGCGCGTCTCGCACGCCTCATCCATGATCGCCCAGGAGATCGGCATGGGTGTCGAACGCGTGCGCGCGATCCGCTACGCCGGCATGCTGCACGACGTCGGCAAGCTCGGCGTCCCGACCAAGGTGCTGCAGAAGGACGGCCCGCTCACCGAGGAGGAGTTCGCCGCGATCCAGCTCCATCCGATGCGCGGGCTGGAGATCGTGCGCGGCATCGGCTTCCTCGACGAGGCGTACGCCGGGATCATGCACCACCACGAGAAGCACGACGGCAGCGGCTACCCGATGGGCCTGGCCGGTGACGAGATCCCCGAGTTCGCGAAGGTGATCGCGGTGGCCGACGCGTTCGACTCGATGACCTCCGACCGCTCCTACCGTGGCGCGCGGCCGGTCGGCGAGGCCGTGGAGGAGCTGCGCAAGTGCGCCGGCAGGCATTTCGACCCGGTGGTGGTCGCGGCGTTCATCCGGGCTCTCGAACGCGAGCCGTGGCAGCCGCCGCGGCGCGTCGATCCGCCGCCGCCCGAGGTGGCCGCGACCGCGTTGAAGGACCACGACGACCCGACGATGCCCATCCAGGTCGTGACCGGGCCATGATCACGACGGAGCGGGTCAGGCGGGCCGAGCGGCCGTTCAACACGGTGCTGCGCCGGCTCGACTCGGGGCAGCTGCTGCTCATCTGCGCGGCCGGGCTGGTCGCGCTGGCGGGCGTGGCCCACACCGCCGCGGTGGGGCTCGACCGGCCGGAGATCGCGGTCGGGTTCGGCGCGCTCATCGCGGTCGGCGAGCTGGCCAGGCTCACCATGCCGGGCAACCGGGAGGTCGCGCCGATCGGCGCCGCCGCCGCGCTCGGCTACACGCTGCTGCTCGACCTCAGCCAGAACCCTTTGCGCCACTCCGCGCTGCAGGTCGTCGCCGTGATCGCCGTCGGCATGGCGGCGGGCGCGCTGCCGCATCTGGCGGTGGGCCGCCCGCCGCGCCTCGACGCGATGGCCAGGCGGCTGCTCACCGGCGCGCTGCTGGCGTTCGCGTTCCGGCCGCTGGCCGATCCGCTCTACCAGCTGACCAAGCCGCCGACCAGCACCTGGTGGCCGGCGCTCGCGGTCATGGTCACGCTCATCGCGGTCACGCTGCTGATCGACGTGCTGATCGCCGCGCTGCTGCGCGCCGAGCAGGTC
The DNA here is from genome assembly GCF_003236395.1 of Nonomuraea aridisoli. Classification (GTDB taxonomy): domain Bacteria; phylum Actinomycetota; class Actinomycetes; order Streptosporangiales; family Streptosporangiaceae; genus Nonomuraea; species Nonomuraea aridisoli. Next base: position 7,877 of record NZ_POUD01000271.1, read on the forward strand.
CGCACGGCGTTCCGGGTGGCCGTGCGCGACGAGATCAACATGGCCTTCCCGCTGGGCGCCGCCGTGGCCTCGTCGGGCGTGCTACTCGCCCTGGCCACGCACAGCATGGACCTCGTGGCGCTGCTGGTCTTCGCCGCGCCTCTGCTGGTCACGCAGGTGGCCTTCCGGAAGTACGCCGGCATCCGGGCGACCTACCTGCAGACCGTACGCGCGCTGTCGCGGGTCACCGAGGTCGGCGGGTACGTCGAGCCGGGCCACTCGCGAAGGGTCAGCCGGTTGTCGGTGGCCGTCGGCCGTGAGCTCGGCATGGCCGAGCCCGAGCTGCTGGAGCTGGAGTACGCCGCCCTCATGCACGACATCGGCCAGCTGTCGTTGCGCGACCCGATCCCCGGGGGCGCCACGGTGCTGACCGAGCCGGAGCAGGCCCGCCGCATCGCCGAGCTGGGCGCCGAGGTGATCAAGCAGACAGGGGTGCTCGACCGGGTGGCCGAGATCGTCAGGCGGCAGTGCGACCCGATCACCGACGACCCGCCGCTGGCCAGCCGGATCATCAAGGTGGCCAACGCCTACGACGACCTGGTGGGCCCCTCGACCGACCGTGACCGCGGCGGCGCGGCCCTGGAACGCATCCGGTTGTCGTCGGGGGGCGCGTACGATCCTCATGCGATCGAGGCGCTCGGGCGGGTGATCGACCGCGGGCGCGTCTGAGCCCTACAGTCGGCGATACGTCTGCCGAGTTTCCCGCCGTTCACTTTTGTGGGGTTCCTACAGATCAGGCTCGCCGGATCGGTGCTTTCGGGGGAAAGGGGTCAAGGCGTCACCGGCCGTAAGGTGGTCGGCGTGCTTACTGAGACGCTCGGACCCGTTCTGATCGCCAATCGAGGGGAGATCGCGCGGCGGATCATCCGCACGGTCAAGCGGATGGGCCTGCGCGCCGTCGCGGTCCACTCCGAGGCCGACGCCGACCTGCCGTTCGTCCGCGAGGCCGACGAGGCGGTGCTGCTCGGCCCGGCCAGCCCGGCGCAGAGCTATCTCGACACCGCCAAGGTGCTGGAGGCCGCCCGCGCGACCGGCGCGAAGTCGGTCCACCCCGGCTACGGCTTCCTGTCGGAGAACGTCGCGTTCGCGCGGGCCGTGATGGACGCCGGGATGATCTGGATCGGGCCGTCGCCCGAGGCCATCGACAAGATGGGCGACAAGATCAACGCGCGCAACCTCATGGAGGCCGCCGGCGTGCCGGTGGCCGCGGGCACCCGCGAGCCGGTCACCGACCTGTCGCTGGCGCTGAAGGCGGCCGAGCAGATCGGCTACCCGGTCATGGTCAAGACCGCGGGCGGCGGCGGTGGCATCGGCATGAGCGTGGCCCACGACGACGAGGGCCTGGCCAAGGCGTACGAGCAGGCGGCCAGGGCGGCCTCCCGCTTCTCCGGCGACGCCCTCGACGGCCCCGCCGTGCTGCTCGAGCGCTACATCGAGCGGGCCCGCCACGTCGAGGTGCAGATCCTCGGCCTGCCCGACGGCAGGGTGCTGGCGCTGGGCGAGCGCGACTGCTCGGTGCAGCGCCGCCATCAGAAGGTCGTCGAGGAGTCCCCGTCGCCCGGCATCACGCCCGAGCTGCGCGAGCGCATGCTGGCCGCCGCGGTGCGGGCCGGCGAGGCAGTCGGCTATCTCGGCGCCGGCACGGTCGAGTGCCTGGTCGACGCCGACAAGCAGGACTTCGTCTTCCTGGAGATGAACACCCGGCTGCAGGTCGAGCACCCCGTCACCGAGCTGGTCACCGGGCTCGACCTGGTCGAGCTGCAGCTGCGCGTGGCCGCGGGCGAGAGCCCCGAGGTGGCGGCCGAGCCGCGCGGGCACGCGATCGAGTTCCGCGTCTACGCCGAGGACCCGAAGCGCTTCTTCCCCGGCCCCGGCGTGATCAAGGTCTGGGACGAGCCCACCGGCGACGGTGTCCGCGTCGACTCCGGTTACCACGCCGGCAACACCGTCACGCCGTTCTACGACCCGCTGATGGCCAAGCTCTGCGTCCACGGCTCCGACCGGGCCGAGGCTCTGGAGAAGGGGCGCAAGGCGGTCGCGGAGTTCGCCGTCGAGGGGCCCAAGAACAACCTGCCGTTCTGCGCAGAGCTGCTGGAGAACACCGAGTTCGTCACCGGCGACTACGACACCGGCCTGGTCGCCCGCATGCGCTCGTAGGCGGCATGAGAGTGTTGGTTCATTTCGAAGAGGGGAGTTCCGGTGGCTGAAGTACGCGCTGAGATGGTGGCGAACGTGTGGAAGGTCGTCGTCAGCGAGGGCGACACCGTCTCCGACGGCGACACGCTCGTCATCCTCGAGTCGATGAAGATGGAGATCCCGGTGATCGCCGAGGACGACGGCGTGGTGACGGCTCTCAAGGTCGCCGAGGGAGACGTGATCCAGGAGGGCGACCTGATCGCCGTCATCGAGTAACGCGGGCGACGAACGCGGCGCGGTCGACCACGACGCGTTCGATCGTGCCCTTGCCCACGACGGCGCGTTCGTCGTGGGCCTCGAACGCGAAGACGAGCCGCCGCCCGTTCACCTCGGTCAGCTCGACGCCCACTTGGACGCGGGCGCCGAGCGGGCTGGCGGCCATGTGCTCCAGCTCCACCCTGGTGCCGACGGAGGTCTGGTCCGGCGCGAGGTGCGGCCGCACCGCGCGTACGGTCGCCGCCTCGGCCAGCGCGAGCAGCCGCGGCGTGGCGAGCACGGGCACGTCTCCGCTGCCCACCGTCTTGGCGGTGTCGTCCATCTCGACCACGGTCACCGACTGGGCGCGCAGCCCCGGAACGAGCGTCATGGAATGAGCCTACTCAGCCGTGGATTGACTTCCGGGAAACGCGGACAAGTGCGGGTGCAAGGCCCCAGGATAGGCTTTGTACGGCTTGAGGCATTTTTAGTGGCATGTGAGACAGGTGAGTCGTACACTCTCTGAGTTCCGTGACCACTGTGTTACCTCACCGCGACACAACTCCGCTTTGTTGGAGATCCGCGCGGCGGCAGAGGTTACAGAGGTAGGGGGGTAGCGGGGGAATCATGGTGGCCCAAGGGACGACGCTGGCGGGGCGGTATCGACTGGACACCCGCATCGGCGCCGGTGGCATGGGCGAGGTGTGGCGCGGTGAGGACATCGTCCTGGCGCGCACCGTCGCCGTCAAGGTGCTGCTCCCTGGCCGCATGCAGGACCCCGGGTTCGTCGCCCGCTTCCAGGGGGAGGCGCGGGCGATGGCGACGATCAACCACTCCGGCGTGGTCGACGTCTACGACTACGGCGTCAGCGGCGACACCGTCTACCTGGTGATGAAGTTCGTCGACGGCGAGCCGCTCGACCGCCTGCTGGGCCGGCTGGGCCGCATCCCGCCGCAGGCTGCCATGGAGCTCATCGCCCAGGCAGCCTCCGCCCTGCAGGCCGTGCACGACCAGGGCATCGTGCACCGCGACGTCAAGCCGGGCAACCTGCTCGTCCAGCGCGACGGCACGCTCGTGCTGACCGACTTCGGCATCGCCCGCTCCGACCTGGCCAACCGCCTCACCGACGCCGGCATGGTCCTCGGCACCGCCGCCTACTGCGCCCCCGAGCAGGCCGAGGGCGCGCCCGTCACGCCCGCGGTCGACATCTACGCGCTCGGCGTGGTCGCGTACGAATGCCTGATGGGGCAGCGGCCGTTCGACGGCGACAGCCCCGTCACGATCGCGCTCAAGCACATCCGCGAGGCCCCGCCGCCGCTGCCGCAGGAGATCCCGCAGGCGGTGCGCACGCTGGTCGACATCGCCCTGTCGAAGGACCCGGCCCGGCGTTACCCGAGCGCGCGGGCGATGAGCGAGGCGGCCCGCGCGATCGCCTCCGGGCAGGTCCCCGCCGCGCCCGAGCCGCCGCCCATGCCCGTGGCGCCCTCCACCGGCGCGACCATGCCGCCGCCGCCCGAGGCGTACCAGCACCAGGGCACCCAGCACGTCCCGAGCCCCTACGAGACCGGCGTGCGGATGGCCCAGCAGGACACCACGCTGTCCGAGCGGCGCGTGAGCCGGCGCGCGGCGAAGGGATCGCGCAGGACCGGGCTCATCGCGGGCATCGCGGCGGCCGTCGTGCTCGGCGCGGGGGCGACCGCGGTCGCCCTCACCGGCATGACCACCGGCGGCGAGCCGGCGCCCACGGCCAGCGCGCAAAAGGTGGCCGAGGAGGAGCCCACCACCAAGCCTCCCAAGGCGACCGTGACCAGGACCACCAAGCCACCCGAGCCGACCAGAACGCCGGACGAGGAGGCCGTCCCGGAGACCAGGCCCACGAAGACCGAAGAGCCCGTCAAGCCGACGAAGACCCCCACCAGCACGCCCACCACGAGCCCCTCGCCGACCGTGTCGCCGTCGAAGACCCCGACGAATTCGCCGACTCCGACGGTCAAGAAGGTCGCCGTGCCCAAGGTGGTCGGCATGTCGTTCTACGCGGGCAAGGACCTGGTGGAGAAGGTCGGTCTGGAGTACAAGCTCCAGGACCAGACGTCCACCACCAACGGCACGCGCTGCGGCAGGATCGAGAAGACCTCGCCGGCCGGGGGGACCCTGCTGGATCCGGGCAAGACGGTCGTGCTGGTCGTCGTGGACGGCGTCTGCCCCGAGGACTCGCCGCCGCCCAGCCC